>JANWYS010000051.1 GCA_025054875.1 Cytophagaceae bacterium
GAAAGCTCTTAACTGTTGAGCAATAGTAGAATTTCCTGATCTGGGCCACGATGAACTGTTGTTATTTTGATTTTGTGTGGGGTCAGGATCAGATTTTTTTTTCTTACAACTTACAAAACCGTTTGCCAACAATAGGCAAATCATTGAATAAATTAAAATTCTTGTCGCTTTCATAGTGCATACAAACGTTTAGTTAAACATAATAAACAATTGACACCAAATGAAACTCAAACATTATGCCAAAATAACAAAATGCTGTGCTGAGAACATTTGTTAAAAATACAATTAATTGAATAATAAAAGCATACATAAATGTATGGTAATAGAAAACATTGCTTCCATTTTTTCACATGCAGCTCTTATCCTCCCTCATGGTTTAACCCCGGATTTTTCAGTTGAATATGAAATTACAACACTGATTTTTGCATTGAAAATTTTTTTTTGTTAGAAATTTAAGAACCATACAAGCGCAGAGCTGACTCGGAGAATCGGATTCAGAAACTTAAACATGATGTTGGTGCAGAGGGATTGTGTATGATGTATGAAAAGCTTTTATGCCATAGAAGCCGCTTTACGAATGGTCATGATGACCTATAATCGGATGGGATTATATCGTCAGTTCCCCAAACAAACAGTCAAATATCAACGACTTACAACGCTTAGATTTAACTGCTTTGCAGTAGGAAGTTGGTTAGTGAAACGAGGAAACAAGAAGGTACTGAAAATGTCCGCTCCATTACAACGAAGGCGATGGTTTGACGGTTTGTTTCCAAATATCAAATAACCTCCATGGCCTTAAAGCCTCCCAAACTTAACCTCAACTGAAAAATCCGGGTTAAAAAAATTATAGAAAGGCAGAAACGCTTTACTCAGGAAGCTGTTTTGACATCGGCTGTACTGCAGAAAAGACGAATCCTGGTTAGATGGCCTAATTATTGAACATTTTAATATTTCGCCTAATTACAGATTTTCCAATGCATAAAGTAGAATGAATATTCTATACATACTCTAAAAGAAAAGTTGAGAAGTTGAACATGGATGACATCATGGTCATTGTAGCCAACAACCAAATGATGTTTAATTTTATAATTTTATATTAAGAATCACATCAAAGCTCTTATGTATTGGATGTTCAAAGTTATATCATGGTTACCCCTTAGTGTTTTGTATCGGTTTTCATTTTTGATTTACGTGTTGACATACAAAATATTTCGCTACAGGATCAACGTAGTGAAAGAGAACATACAAAATTGCTTCAGCACTATGAGCC
Source organism: Cytophagaceae bacterium (assembly GCA_025054875.1). GTDB lineage: Bacteria > Bacteroidota > Bacteroidia > Cytophagales > Cytophagaceae > JANWYS01. The sequence goes on from JANWYS010000051.1 coordinate 1,271, forward strand.
GGAAGGAACAACGAAGAATAATATCATCTTTCTACCGAAATCTGAGTGATGTAGTGGTCGAGATATTGAAAGCACCTTCAATAAAGAAAGAAGAGCTTGAGAAAAGGGTAAAGATGAAAAACATGGAATTGCCTTTGTCATATCATGAAAAGGGTATACCGGTGATATGCCTCACAGGGCACTTATGCAACTGGGAGTGGTTGTTGATGGCATGTTCTCTGCATACACCATACTCAATAGATGCGGTGTATAAACCCATGCACATAGCATGGATGGAGAAATTATTCAGGTACACGCGCAGTAGATTTGGCGCCCGCTTACTGCCCATGCGTGATGTATTAAAAGCTGTTATACGCAATAAGGCAGAAATAAAAGCAATAGCCATGGTGGCCGATCAAATACCTCCGGAAGCAGAGATACAATATTTTACAAATTTCTTGAATCAAAACACTGCCTTTTTTGTAGGTGGCGATAAACTAGCAAAATACATGAATGCACCTGTACTATTTGTGGATATGAAACGTATAAAAAAAGGATACTATGAAATAGAATTTATATCGCTAACCGAGAATGCAGAACAAGATTTACCCTCCTTTCCGATCACCGAGTCATATGCGCGTCAGCTTGAAAAGCGGATTCTCGCTTCACCCCAGGATTGGTTATGGACTCACCGAAGATGGAAACATAAAACATGGAAATGGGAAAAACAAACTGTTCCCCGGTAAGCACCGCATGTCATAACGATAATATTTTTACTCTCATGGCTGATTTTGCACTCTTGCTGGGAAATGGAATCAACAATATTTCCAACGACAAAAGTTGGGAAAGGTTGCTTCTGAACATCATTAATTTTATGGGTATAAATGATAAAATAACCTCCATACGATCCAAACCTTTTCCGTTGCTGTATGAAGAAATTTTTCTACGTTCACTTACCGGTGTTTCTTATCCTGAGAAAAAACTCAAAGAATATATCGCGCAGCAAGTGTCGCAAATTGAATACAATGCAATCCATACACGCATCATGAATAGCTCATGCAGAGATATACTGACCACCAACTATGATTACTCTTTGCAAAAATCCATAGGTTGCCATGAACGCGGATTGAAAAACATGGGGTACGTGCTTGAAAAAACCTATAGTATTTTCAGACACAATAAAGCTGGCCCGATACGTATATGGCATATACACGGAGAGTGCAATGCTCCGCAGTCTATTACATTAGGATATGAGCATTACGGGGGCTACTTGCAACAGATAAGAAATTATGCCGCTTCCGGAAGTTACTATGAAACCATCGGAAAGAAAATATTACCATTGATACGAAGGTTAGATTATGATGAATTATATATACGCTCATGGATAGACATATTCTTTACAAAAAATATACATATAGTAGGATTGTCACTGGATACATCTGAAATAGATTTATGGTGGTTGCTTACTTTCAGAGCAAGAACAACATTCAGAAAGCCGGGAAAAGTTGCTAACAAAGTTTACTACTACTGTCCATCCGAATATGTTCAAGCATCGGCAGAAAAGTTGCAATTGCTTGAGGCCAATGGCGTAGAAGTGGTAACGGTTAAAGGGAAACACGACAGTAATTATTACAACAAAGTAATAGATATCATAGAAGGAAAGTAACTATTTAACCCTTACTGTGGCAAGCCGAAGTCCTGCCTGATATCTGATGTTGAGGTGATATAGTTTCTGTAAAAACTTTTTGGGATACTTCCATAACCACGGATGGATAATCGAAAAAATAATCTCTCTGCACCAGAAGGGACAAGTTAAGAATCATCGCATGGAGAGTGCTGCTACTAATGCGTTAATAGTTGACGACACAGCATCTAAAATTAAAGAAGGACATATCCCCAAAAGTACTGTAAGCGTGGACAAAGGTATCACCATAATCATCTCTCTTTGATTAAGATCATACAAACCTTCTTTCCATCGTATACCTATGCGTATCCAAAATTTTGAGAAAAACATTTTTTGTAACGTCCACAAAAAATAAACGGCCCCAAGCACAACACCGGAAAGCGCCAGAATGGAATAATACCAAGGTACGAATCCATTTGTATCAGAAGAAGTATATGCGCCCAGTAAAATTAAAAACTCACCAATAAATCCACTGAAACCGGGCATTCCGAATGAGGCAAAAAAAGCAATTACTGCAACTGTAGTGTATTTTGGCATGCGCGAAGCAAGCCCACGGTAGTTCTCTATACCTCTGTCGTGTGTGCGGTCGTACAACATTCCGGCTATCAAAAATAACAAACTCGAAAGCAGACCATGGCTGAACATCTGAAATAATGCTCCGTTGTATCCCTCATATGTTCCTGACGATATGCCTAAAAGCACAAATCCCATGTGCGAAACGGATGAATATGCAATCAGTTTCTTTAAATCTTTTTGAGCTAGAGCACACATTGCACCATATATTATGGATAGCACACCCAGAGCCCCGGCTATATAAGAAAGTTCTGCTGCAACGTCTGCAAATACAGGGTTCACAATTCGCATTATTCCATATCCCCCGATTTTAAGTAATATGCCGGCAAGAATCAATGATACAGGTGTTGGCGCTTCTACGTGTGCATCCGGTAGCCAGGTGTGAAAAGGGAAAGAAGGCAACTTTATCAGAAAACCTGTAAATAACATGATATATGCAATAGTTCGTACAGGCCACCCTAACCATCGCAAATCGCCGGCTACAGAAAGAGGAGAATTGTCTATGAGATTTAATCTGTCACTCAAATACAACATGTTAAATGTGTGTACATTTTCTCCTAGCTCTGCAGATTTAACAGGATCTTTGTATGACATGCACAGCATAATCATTACAAATAGTATAAGCAATGACCCCGCCAAAGTGTAAAGGAAAAATTTTATAGAAGCATATTCTCTTTTCTCTCCTCCCCACATGCCGATGAGAAAATACATGGGCAACAACATGAATTCAAAAAAAATGAAAAACAAAAATAAATCTAATGCCGCAAAGCAACCTACTACTGAGCAACACATCAGTAAAAACAAAGAATGATAGCCTCGTCTGTTCTCCGTTATTTTCCATGACGCTATGGCTGCTATCGTGAACACAATAGCAGACAACCCCAACATGTAAAGGTTCAATCCATCCACCCCCAGAAAATACTCAATAGATAGTCTACCCGCAGAACCTAAATTTAAAGTAACCCAATCGTATTGTTCACGAAACTGAATAGCTGAATTTTTCTCAAATGAGAAGAGTATGTATACAATCACCATCAGTTGAGTGATACATGCTGTCAATGTAAGGTATCTGAAAAGGTAACTTTTGCGGGATGGTAGCACCAACACTATTACCAAAAACAACAACGGACTGAAAACAAGCAGAGAAAGCATCTACACGATATTATATGACGTTATCCAATTAAGGTACCTTTTTCAAAATTACAAAACTCATCCAAATAGCAAGCTATTAGTCAATGAAGTGTTAAGATTTTAATTACTATGTTATTTAATATATATTTGTTGCAAAACATTTTGACATGCTTTCTTTCATCAATTGGGACGTTAGTCCGGAGATATTTTCTCTTGGTTTTCTATCTATTCGCTGGTATGGGTTACTCTTTGCTTCCGGTTTTTTGATCGGTTATTTTCTGATGATAAAGATGTATAAACAAGAGGGCAAATCGGAGCAATATGTAGAAGTACTTACCACTTATATGGTAATAGCTACCGTTATTGGCGCACGATTGGGGCATTGCTTGTTTTATGAACCCGAATATTTTCTGGCAAACCCTATCGAAATCCTGTATGTATGGCAAGGTGGCTTAGCCAGTCATGGAGCTACCATTGCTATTTTAATTGCCTTATACCTTTACACGCGAAAATACAAAGATCAGAGCTACCTATACGTTCTGGACAGAATCGTGATCACCATAGCATTGGCAGGCGCCTGTATTCGCATAGGAAACCTGATGAACTCAGAAATAATTGGCGAACCCACTCAACTACCCTTTGGATTTGTATTTGTACATAGCGCCGAAGAAAGGCTTTTGTGGGAAAATACTAATGAAGAGTCTTTAACCAGGTATATCAAGGCCGTTGACTTTGACAGCAAAGGCAGAGATACTACAATCAATGGAAGGAAATTTTTGATATTGAACATGGCATTGGAACTAAGAAAATCAGGCCTGACTGAAGCCTCCATGAATCAGTATTTGCAACAAAATATCAAACCCATATTAGCTCTGGATGAAGAGCCTCATGACAAAAATGACCACATATGGGTACCCGACAATGCAGATCTGAAAGTACATTTCACAACTTCTAAAAATGGCAACCCTGTTATAAACGCCGAAGTATACGGTATACCAAGACATCCTGCCCAACTATATGAAGCCCTTTCATGTATAGCGCTTTTTATATTGCTGTATACACTTTACAACCGCACAAAAGCACATACTCCGGAAGGAAGAATATTTGGATTATTTCTCACCATACTCTTCACTACCCGATTTCTCTTTGAATTTCTCAAAGAAAGTCAGGTGCCTTTTGAAGATCAAATGCCGCTAAACATGGGGCAGCTATTGAGTTTGCCATTTATCTTAACAGGAATCATTATTTTGATATATAGTTATAAACAGAAAAAAAGAATTTATCGTTAAAAGAAGCAAATACCGGAAGTTAATCTTTTTTATCAAAATATATCAAACCTCATCACTTATGATTGAGTTTGAGAAATTTTTCTTGCAGATTTTGTGTTCGATATGTCTATGTCTCTCATGCATGGCTCAACATGCAGCTCCACCAATCGAACCCAAAAAAATATACGAACAATATTACAACTACTACAATGAGGCCAAATATGAAGAAGCACTGAACGAACTGAACAAAATAGACAGAAACGATACAAGCTATGCGGTGGCATTATTGGAAAAAGCAGTCACCAATATCAACTTAGAAAGATATGATGAAGCCATGAAGCTCTGTTTAGAAGGATTGACCTTCCCCAACCGATATAAGTCAAAGTTTTATGTTAATCTTTCTGTATGTTACAGAAAAAACAAACAGTATGAAAAAGCACTATCCATAATCGAAGAGGCCTCTCAAAAATATCCGAAAAATCACTTACTCAGCTATAACAAAGCTTTGACATACGTGGCTATGGGAAAGTACGACCTGGCAGTGGAACAACTTAAACAAACCATAAAACTTAGTCCTCTGTATTCATACCCACATTACGACCTGGGCATTATCGCGGCAAACGAAGGTAAAATAGCCCAGGCTATGTTATGCTTCAATATGTTCCTCACCTTAGAACCCTTGGGTAATAAGGCTTTCATGACCTTAAAGACTTTTAATGAAATGGTATCTTCTAAATATGAACACAGCCCCAAAAACATAGCAATAGACCCGGATGCAACCAATGATTTTTCAGAAATAGACATCATTATAACCAACTATGCCGCTCTGTCAAAAAACTTCAAAGTACCAGTAAAAACCGACCTTAACCTGATAAAACAAAACTATGCCCTGTTTTCTAAAATGAATTACGATCCTGACGACAAAGGTTTCTGGATGCAGACTTATGTAAAGTTTTTCAAAGAGATTTATAATCAAAAACAATTTGAAGCATACTCATACTACATACTCCAGTCCAGCCAAAACGAACAGCATAAAAAATTAGTGGCCCAAAACAAAGCCAAGATTGATAAATTCGTCTTATGGGCTGTAAATCCCATAAAAGATATTCAAGCCTTACAGGAAACCACATTAGACAACAAAAAAGGGATATACAAACATTGGTTCTACGACAAGACATATTCTACCTATTTCATATCCACTCCTCCCCCAGCCAATGCTCCTGAGAAAACAACCGGATACTGCGAATACTACTACAAAAGCGGTGCCCTTATGTCCAAAGGAATTCATGATGAAGATGCCCAAAGACATGGTACATGGTATTTCTACCATGATGACGGCACACTCGAAGGAATAGAAAACTACGAACATGGCAAACTAAACGGAATTGCACAGTACTACAATTCCTCAGGAATTTTAGTATTTGAAGCCCATTACAAAGACGGTAAAATAGATGGATATAAAAACACATACTATCCCAGCGGTACTCTGAAATCTCGATTACATCTAAAAAACGGTATGTGGGATGGCATGCAGTATGAATACTACCCGCTGGGCGAAAATTTTTTAAAAACTAAAGTTGCCTATGTGAATGGAGAGGTTAAAGACACTATATACTACTATCATGAAAACGGAACTTTGAAACAAATCAAAGTATTTTCAGACAAAAAACTTAATGGATCCTGTAAAATATTTTACCCCAATGGCAACCTGAACAAATCATTTAGTTATGTAAACGACATGCTGCATGGAAAATACTACGAATATTACATGGACGGAAAACTGGCCACAGAAGGTGAATACTCAGAAGATAAAGAAATAGGAAAATGGATTACCTACTATGAACACGGAGGGTTGAAATACATCACTTCCTTTGACAACAAAGGCAAAAGAAACGGCACCGCAACAGAATATGATACCGATGGAATAAAACTCTCTGAAACAGACTATGTAGATGGTGTTATAGTTGGCTATCGTTTCTACGATAAAAAAGGGCAAGTCATCAGTCAATCGAAAAAACAAAAAGGCGAATTTGAATTTGTAGCTTACAATACCAACCAAAAAAAATCTTTTGAAGGCACATATGTAGGCAACACTAAAAAAGGACTTTGGAAGTACTATGATTTCTTTGGTACGCTCATTAGCGAAGAAAATTATGACAAAGAGGGCAAATTACAAGGCTTCGAGAAAGTCTACTACAAATCCGGAGCCTTAAAATCCGTAACGAACTACAAAGACAACGAACCAAATGGAAAATACACTACATACTATCCCAACGGAAAAATAAAACATGAAGGCTGGTTAGTAAACGGTAAGTTAGAAGGATACCAATATGAATACTACATAGATGGTACACTGAAAGAAAAATCTTATTATCTCAATAATGAACTACATGGATATACTGAATTCTATTCCGTAAACGGAAAACTCGAAAGAGAGGAATTATATGAGAATGGCATAATTCAAAAAGAAATTCACTATGACACTACAGGTGCTATCAGCTACACTATCGAACTGCCCAACGGAACCGGAAATCGTGTAACCCGATATCCTAATGGTAAACCCAAACATTCCCTGACTTATATAGAGGGACTCTTGCACGGAAAAAGCACTTACTATGCTTACAACGGAAATTTGATTTCAGAAGGACAATACTTTTTTAACAATAGGCATGGGGATTGGGTATGGTATCACGACAATAAAAACATCGAAACTAAAGGAACTTACTTCTACGGAGATAAACATGGAGAGTGGACATACTACTATGAAGACGGGAAATTGAGACGTAAAGAAATGTATAAATATGGGAAGTCACATGGAGAGTGGATATGGTACTATCCAAACGGTAATATAGAATTGAAAAAAACTTTTGTGAACGATAACGAAGAGGGAGAAGCTTATTACTATGCCGAATTTGGCGAACTGCAATTTAAGCGCTTCTATAAAAACGGTGAAGTAATCTGGTATGCTTATGAAACTCCTTCAGGGGCCTTTACGGAACCCATTGACGTCTCCTCAGGAAACTATACTTTTACAGCCTATTACAAAAACGGACAAAAATCCCGTGAGTATACTTTTGTGAATGGAGAATTTTCAGGAATTGATACCAAATGGTATCCCAACGGACAGGTGTATGAAGTGCAAAAATTCTTAAACAATGAACTTTTCGATGTTTGTAAAACTTACTACCCAAACGGATATCTGAAGGAAGAAGAATACTACACCTACGATGGTATACTCGATCGAATGTGTTACTACTACTATCCTAACGGCAACTTAAAAAAACAAATTCCCTATAAAATGGGATATATACATGGCACTGTAATTTCTTATGACCAAAACAGAAATATTACTAAAAAACAAATATACTTTTCCGGCAATTTAATAAGCGAAACTGTTTATTAGCAATCATCACATTTCATGAAACGTGTTATTGTTTTTTGCTTTTTAATTTTTCACAACCTTTATGTTGTATTCTCCCAAAACATCTCATACTCTTTGCAAAAATTACAATCAGACTATCCCGGGCAACATGTCATCATCACTCAAAAAAAAGAACATCTTAATATTTATTTCCAAAACGACTCGTTAAAACTAAAAACCAACTACTTTATCGAATGTATCTATTTAAGCAACAAAGCAGGTTCTTATTCTGAAGAATCTTTGGTTTATTCTCAACTCAATCCAATCCAAGATATAAAAGCCTCCACCTTTATTCCCACAAAAAGTAGCAAGTTCAAAGAAATAAAAGTTAAGGACTTTAAAACGGAAACCCATATCAGCAACAAAGTATTTTACGACGGCTATAAAACCATATCCTTTATATACCCTTCGTTGCAAGAAGGCTGTAAAACTACTCTGTCGTACATCAAAACACACACAGAACCTCGCATCATTTCACCTTTTTATTTTCAGGACGATTTTCATATGCTCTATTCCGAATATATCGTTACAACTCCCCAGGAAGTCGAGATTCATTGGAAAATGTTTAACATAACCGATTCCAGCTATCATTTTTCTAAAACTAAAAATAAAAACACCATCACATACACATGGCGTGTATACAACTCAAAAAGAATTCATCCGGAAAATTCCATGCCTGCTGTACGCTACATATGCCCTCATATTGTCGTTTGGATAAAGTCTTATACCATTGGTTCAAACAAGATAACCCTCTTGAATTCACTCTCTGACTTATTCCGGTGGTACAGTTCGCTCATAAAAGACGCACAAAAAGAAGACAGCGACGAAATGAGAAACCTTGTAGATTCTCTGACCCAAAACATACAGTCTCCCCTTGAAAAAGCCAAAAGGATTTATTACTGGGTGCAGCAGAATATAAAATATATCGCCATCGAAGATGGTATGCAAGGGTTCATACCTCGCCCTGCAAAGACCACATGTGAAAAAAGATATGGAGACTGTAAAGACATGGCTACCCTAATTTGTAAACTATTTTCCTATGCAGGATTAAAAGCTCACCCCACCTGGATTGGCACTCGCGAAATTCCTTACCAATATCATGATGTGCCAACTCCTCTCACCGATAATCATATGATTGCTACCTTTAAAACAGATGGTCGTTATTATTTTCTCGATGCCACCGACCAGTTTATTCCTTACAACCTTCCAAGCTCCTTTATTCAAGGTAAACAAGCAATGATAGCCCTGTCTGATGATTCTTTTGAAATAGTAGATGTGCCTGTTGTAGACTGCTCTCAAAATGTTTATACTGATTCATCTGTATTATTCATAGAGCAAAACATCGTAAAAGGAATATCTAACAACATACTAAGCGGATATTATAAATCTGATTTTTTACATAATTTGGAAAACAACAAAAAAGACCTCAAAATATTCATGCGCGAATACCTGAATAAAAGCACCAACAAATTTGTATTAGATTCCCTGCGCATACTATATCCGGAAGATAAAGAAAACCCCATAACCAACATTTATCACTTCAACATAGAAAACTACCTTCAGCAAAACAAAAATGAACTTTACATAAATCTACACCTTGACAAAGATTACCTTCAATACGAAATAGAAAAAGACAGAAAATATGACTATGAATGGGAATATACTTCAACGCTGAAATACTCCGTCGTACTTAACATCCCTAAAGGATATGCAGCTCAATATATTCCTGAAAATTCACGTTATGACAACCGGCTTTTCGGATTTGAAATCAACTATCAATACAACGAAAACCAAATCATTCTCACCAAAAAAATTTACAACAACCATCTACTGCTTAAAAAGAAAGATTTTGAAGATTGGAATACAATGATAAGAGAGTTAAAAAAATCTTATTCCGAAATAGTGATCCTAAAAAAAAATAATTAAACCGACATGAAAAATGCACCCCTTTTCTATTGCTTGCTCTTCACATTAATGTCTTTTCATTCAGAAGCTCAGCAACTCAAGTATGCAGATTATAGTTGGGAAGAAGAACCTAAGCTACCTCTTTTGAAACCTGATGAAAAAAACAAAGAGGAACTTGTGCTAAAAGAGAAGTATGCTGTTGAATTTCTTATAAACAAAGAGGAAAACCTCGAACAATATGAACTTTACCACAAAATCACATACGTAAACTCTGATAAATCTATAGAAGCTAACAACCGTGTATATATCCCCTCTTATTCAGAAAAGAATATTCTGTTTCTCAAAACAAGAGTAATCACAAAAACAGGGAGAATAATTTTATTCAATGAAAAAGACATCAAAGAAGCTACCGACGAAAAGAGCAAAGTAAAGTATAAGTTCTATGCTATTGAAGGACTCGAAGCCGGAAGCGTAGTAGAGTATCTGTATCTCCACAAAACCAACCCTACCATTACAGGTGTACGAAAAACATTACAATCCGAAACCGATAAGAAAAACGTAGAGATAGAAATTATTTCTCCTGCCTATTTGATATTCAAAGCAAAATCATACAACGGATTACCTGAAATGCAGGCCGATTCGGTGACAGATAACAAACGCAGATTATATTTATACATTGACTATCTGCCAGGCCTCAAGATAGAAGAACAGGCTTATTACAAAGCTAACCTGCAATATTTGATTTACAAAATAGACAAAAATACTAACAACAATATTAGCGATATCATATCGTATGGTGGAGTATCTGAAAAAATTTACAAAAATCTCATGTCGCCATTAGACAAATCGTCCGCAAAGGCAGTAAAAAAACTTATAGAGAAAATGAACATCAGCAGCGCAAAAAGCGAAGCAGAGAAAATCAAAAAAACAGAAACTTACATAAAATATAACTTCACCTTTTTAGAAAATGATGCCCCTATGCTCTCGGACATACAAACTGTTATCAGTAAAAAAATTGCCAACGAACAGGGAATAGTGCGGTTGTTTACAGCTATATTCAACGAGTTGAAGATAGACTACCAATTGGTTTTGACTTGCGACCGCAGCTACTTGCGCTTTGACCCCAATTTTGAAGCTTATAATTTTCTGACTGACTATCTGATTTACTTCCCCTCCATAAAACAGTTTTTAATGCCTTTCTCTACACTGAGTTGTTTGGGATTCCCTCCTCCTGAGTTTACTAACAACTACGGCCTTTTCATAAAAAAACTATCTTTAGAGTCTTATCATACCGGTGTGGGAAAAGTTAACTTTATTCCTCCTCCGGAATACAATAAAACTAACGACATTATGTATGTGACCGTTAATTTTAAGGATGACATAATTCGGCCTAACATACTACTTGAACGCTCCATGACGGGCTACTATGCCAGATATTATCAACCCTACTACTCATTCTGTTCTGAAGAAAATAAAAAGAAAATTACGGATGAAATACTAAAAAATCATGTCACAGGTATAGAGATAAAAAAAATAGAAATTAAAAACGAAGGTATCGAACATTTTGGTATTTCTCCTTTCATTGTAAAAGCTGAGTATACCAGCGATAACATTGTAGAAAAAGCCGGCAACAAATACTTATTCAGAATAGGTGAGCTCATAGGCCCTCAGATGGAAATGTATCAGAAAGAAGAACGCACTCAGGACATAGAAAATAATTTCAATCGCAACTATCATCGTGAAATTAATTTTGAGATTCCTCAAAATTATAAGATTGAAAATCTCGACATCTTAAACATGGATGTTTACACAATTGAAAACAATCAACGTGTGATTGCCTTTACATCTCAATATTCAATCAAAGGAAATCATGTGAGCGTGATTATTGATGAATATTACAAAAAGCTAAAATTTCCGCCTTCTGAAATTGAAAACTACAGAAAAGTGATAAATGCTGCCGCTGATTTTAATAAACTTGTTCTTTTTTTAGAACCTTTAAAATAGCCATAAGCCGATACTGCTCTTGTGGTGTGGGCTATGGGGAATGTATATATGAGTATAACTGCATGAAGCAGTACGGGTATATTCGCTTGAGGAGTAGGGTAGGAGAGGGGAGGAGATTGCTGAAAGGGGATGTAGATAATGTTTGTTCAGGGTATATAATTTTACGCCCTAAATTTTAGAATGTAAACAATACTACCCGGATGATGTAGCTTGAATTCCGTATTTGGCTACTCTGTGTAGAATATGCGCTTCACGCGTTCGCTGATTTTGGTGAGCAGTTCATAAGGTATGGTTCCAATGATTTCTGCCATTTCCTGTATGGGTACCTGAGGACCGTAAACAATGACCTCATCGCCGGGTTTTACTTCTATGCCGGTAACATCTACCATACACATATCCATGCATACATTACCTATTACAAAACATTTTTTGTTTTTGATATATACGTATCCTTTTCCATTGCTGAACCTGCGGTCGTAGCCGTCGGCATAGCCTATTGCAATCGTAGCAATGGTAGCATTATGAGTAAGCAACCCTTTACGGCTGTAGCCCACTGTATCTCCTGATTTGAGGTGTTTCACCTGCGATACGGTAGTTTTTAAAGTTCCTACTGTTTTCAGCATTTTCTGTTCTTCTTTTGTAGAGGCTATACCATAGAGGCCAATGCCCAGCCGAACCATGTCGAAGGCGTATTGACTATGACGCAGAATGCCGGAAGAGTTCAATGCATGCTTCAGTACAGGATATCCAATGCATTCTTCTATACGAATTGCCATGGTATGAAATAAGTGAATTTGCTCTGCGGTAAACGAATCATGTATGGGCTCATCGGCAGCAGCTAAGTGAGTGAACACACTTTTCACTTTTATAAGGTCTGTATGATTTTGCAAGATCATACATAGTTGGTCGAGCTCGTGGTTATCAAACCCTAAGCGATGCATACCCGTGTCAGTTTTGATATGTATGAAAGATTGTTGGTGTGAGGATTTTAAAAACTGTATCCATTGTTGTAATTGTTCGAAACAGTATATTTCAGGCTCGAGGTTATGGAGAATGAGCGCCTGAAAGTCATCAACAGTCGGATTCATCACCATGATGGGTATATGTATGCCATTTTTTCTCAATGCTACACCTTCATCGGCATAAGCCACTGCAAGATAATCTACGCCTAAATATTGCAACAGATGGGCTACCTCAAAGCTGCCGTTGCCATAAGCAAAGGCTTTTACCATGACCATTATTTTTACATGAGCCGGCAATTTGGATCGGTGATAGTTGAGGTTGTGTGTTATTGCATCCAGGTTGATTTCGAATACAGTGTGATGAGTAAGTCGCTGCAGAGCGGTTACAATTTTTTCGAATTGAAATGTGCGGGCGCCTTTAACCAGAATGATTTCATTATCAAAATCGCTCAAGCGCAGGGCATTTAAAAAGTCATCGGTAGAAGCAAAGAAATTTGCATTAGAAGGGAATACATTTTTATGCTCCAACATAGCAGGTCCGATACCTATAAAATGATGTATGGCATTTTCTTGCATTATCTCTGCTATACTCGTATAGAGTTGTTTTTGTGGTAAACCGGTTTCGTGTACATCTGAAAGTATTATGGTTTTTTTCTGACGTTGATTTTGTTGTTGTAAAAAATTGATGGCTGTTATCAATCCGGCCATGTCGTTGTTATACGAATCATCAATGATATAACAATTGTTTATGCCCTCTTTCATCGAAAGGCGCATTTTTACAGGCTTTAATCTTGTGAGTGCACTTTGTATGTGCTCGTGCGCATAGCCTAAGTATAGTAAAAGGCAAACTATGTGTATGGCATTTTCTGTATGGGCTTCATCGGTAAAAGGTAAAGTCAAGGCATAATCATGCCTTTTGTAAGTATATTGAAGAAGCTGTTGTTCTTGCCATTTTTGTCTAGGATGTATGAAGACAGTAGCGGTAGGTTGTCTGTACGACCAAGTGAATTTTTGTATGTTTAGTTTTTCAGCGGCGTTGCGTACGTGCTCATGGTCAAGGCAAAAAATCAGGGCATTGGAATGGGAGAAGAGTTTCATCTTTTCTTCAGCTTTTTGCATGCGGCTTTCAAAACCTTCGTCGTGAGCGTCGCCCAGGTTGGTAAATATGCCTATGGTAGGGCGAAGTATAGAGGCGAGTTTTTCCATCTCTCCTGGTTTTGAGATGCCTGCTTCAAAGATAGCGATTTGATGGTAGGGTTTCATTTGCCATACCGAAAGGGGCACTCCTACTTGTGAGTTATAACTACGCGGACTTTTTACGATACTATATTTCTCTGAAAGCACCTCAGATAGCCATTCTTTTACTATCGTTTTCCCATTGCTTCCTGTGATGGCTATTACCGGATAAGAAAATTGTGCCCTATGGTACGCGGCTATGTTTTGCAGAGCTTTTATAGCATTAGGCACATATATGAAATTAGCTTCCGGCAATGGAAAGTCTGAAATTTTATTTTTGTCTTCTATTATGAACATTCGCAGGCCTTGTGCATACAATTGGCGTATGTAGTCATGTCCATCATTGTTATGCCCTTTAATGGCAATGAACAAAGTATTTTCAGGAGTGATGAGCTTACGGCTGTCAATGAGCAAATGCATCACCTGGCTGTCTTTATGAAGTTGTAACAATTCACCCTGACAAATTCTGGCGATTTCAGAATAACGATACATGGACGGGAGACTAATGAGACCTTTGTTGTTCTAAAATTTTGTCTGTAAGCGCCAAAAACTTTTTATAATTTGTAATAAGAATAATTGCCGCTATTGTGGTGAATGTTCCTAAGCACATGTACGCATAAGTTACGTTGGATAGTATGGAGAAAAAAGGAATGGTAAATATCCAGATGAACAACGAACGGAAGACGGTTGTAATCACGTTGAACATACTGTTTACCCTGCCGGTGATTTCATTGGGTACCAGCAAAAATAAATAGGTGATACGAAAAATTCGTGACCCAGCATTGGCAATGCCCAGATAAAAAGATACGAAGAAAAATACTATTGGGTTTTGTGTAAATGCGTTAACAAACAATCCTACTGAGGTAATGATAACAAATGTAATGATGAGCATGGGTATGGGAGCATTTTTCATGATGCGGCTGATGTAGTTATTGGCAAAGAAAAACGGAAGTAGCAGAATCGTGGCAATGATGTAGGGCATAGGGTCGTTGCCAAATATTATGTTATATCCGGTAAGAATGAGTACAAATCCTCGTATGAAATGACGTACAAAAAAAGGTAAAGATTCAAACACATTGCCGGCAATGAACCCAACAGCCAGAGAACCTGTAGCATAGAGAGCTTCCGACAAGCTCAACACATTGCCTCGTTCCTGGAGATGATTATTCACATAGTTGGCTATAAGTCCGAAGCGTTCTACCATGAGCACTATGAATACTGAGTAGGAGCAAATTCCAAACATTGTAATCAATTTGTTATTTTTCAAAAAATCATATCCGGTTTTCAGACGTTCGCTTAAGTCCCCTTCGTCTATATATGTCATGTTTACTACAGGCACATAGCGAATAAAAATGATCATCACAAATGAAATAATGTAGGTGATACTGTTAAGTAAAAACAACTCATGCAATTCCCATTTTCTTATTTCAATAGGTACGGAAAAGACATATCCAAAAAAGTTGAATTCCTCTATGGTATGAACGCCATCTAACAAAAATACTCCCAACACAGAGGAAGCAATGTAAGTGAACTGCCCGACAATTTCGATATAGGAAGTAACGTTGGTATAATCCTTAGGGTCTGATATTTCCTGGGCAAATGCATATAGATTGGGGTAATGGATTATGTATCCGAAAAAAGTAGTGGTGAATACCATAATGATGAGCGATATGGGCAAAGAGCCCTCTTTAAAGCCAAGAGATGCTATAGACAATATAATGAGCCCCTGAATGAAATTTGTGCCCAGAAATACATCTTTACGGTTAAAGCCATCTATAAGTGCACCGGCATATAATCCCCAAAACAATGACCCTACCGTTACCAATCCGTAAAAAAACATATATAAAGGGTATTGATTGTGATTGGTAAAATACCATGGTATGGCCAGCATGGTTACTCCTTGCGAGAAGCCTGATATAGCATTGGCCAGAAAAAGTATTTGTAATGCCCTTTTGTTTTTCAATTGTGCTAACTTTAGTTGCGTAAAGTACTATGAATATATACAAAAAACCCAAAAGGTACACTCAAAAGGAAGCTCTCTTAAAAATAAGGCGCTATTGCGCTTATCAAGAGCGTTGCTCATTTGAAGTACGCAATAAGTTATACGAATATGGGCTGAATAAAGATACAGTGGAGCAAATAATTATCACTCTTATTGCTGATAATTTTATTGACGAAGAGCGTTTTGCAAGAGTTTATGCCGGTGGTAAATTTAGAATGAAGAAATGGGGACGCCGCAAAATAGAGGCAGCGCTGTTGCAAAAAGAAATTCCACGGCAGTGTATAGAGATGGCCTTGAAAGAAATAGATGAAAAAGAGTATATAGCCACACTACAAAGTTTAGCCAACAAAAAAATAAATTCTTACCGTAAGGGAGATGCCACATTGACAAAGAAAAAAGTTACTTCTTATCTGCTTAATAAGGGGTATGAATACGAATACGTAGAACAAGTATTAAAGGGAATGGAGCTTTAGAAAATGTTTTCGCAGTTAAAAGTTGTCTTCCCTACTTGTCTGCTTCAGTTCAACAAATTAAGGTTTGTTTACAGCTCTTGCGGCTTTTTCGTTGTTTTCCATTGACCATTGCCTTGGCTTTTATCCCGGATTTTTCAGTTGAATATAAAATTTCAACATTGATTTTTCCTTTCAATCTGGAATTTTCGAAAGGGATTTCTTTTTTTTGATGTAACCAAAACTTACATGAGAAATGAACTACGAATGCACGGACAAATGTGTTATCCCTGAGGTGGGATGCTACTGTCTTGTCCTGAAATAGGTTGACAAAAAATCAACTTAAATTAGGACAAGGAAAAATGAAAAAGCACGATCAAAAACTAAAGGAACAGGTCATAGCCGATTACCTGAGTGGCGGAGGGACTTACCGCCAGTTACAAGCCAAGTATGGCATCAGTTTCCAACTCATTCACCAATGGGTTCAGGATTTTAAAGGCACTGGCACTAAATCGGTGAAGCCGTCCAACCAAACGAATGTAAAGCCCGTGGAGGATTTACCCAAAGAAGTAAAGCAGTTGCAGGA
>JANWYS010000052.1 GCA_025054875.1 Cytophagaceae bacterium
CCCTTTGCCCACTTGAGTTCTGAAAGGTAAACCAGGCAGCTTTCCTCATCGGGAAAACGCTTTTGAAACTCGAAAATCGATAGACTTTTGAATCTTGCTTCCTTTTAATCAACCATTTATCCTAATTATTAACAACGTAATTTATTAAAAGCCTAATCCAATACTTTAATTACTTTAGAGTCAGTGGTAAAAAAGTTTAATTTTTTCTATTACATATTGTTGCTGTTCGTCAGTGAGAGAGGGATACATGGGTAGGCTTAAACATTGTTCGTAATATTTTTCTGCAACGGGAAGATCTCCTTTTTTCCAGCCAAGTTTTTTGTAGTAGGGCATCAAATGCACAGGTATGTAATGTACCTGAGAGTATATGTTATTTGCCCTAAGGTAATCATAAAACTCTTTCCTTTTTTCTACCTGTATTACATAGAGATGATATGCATGCTGAAGGTAATCTTGAGGTATAATAGTTTTGATAGAAGAATTTTTAAATGCCTCATTATATCTGTGAGCAATCTCGATTCTGCGCATCAAACGTTTATCTGCTTTGTTTAATTGAGATATACCAAGTGCTGCCTGTATATCAGACATGCGGTAATTATAGCCCAGTTCTTGCATTTCCATGTACCATCCTCCATGGTTTTCATGCATCATCTCAGGATCTTTAGTGATACCATGAGTGCGCAGTAGTAAAAGTTTTTTATATAAAGTTTCATCGTTGGTAGTTATCATGCCTCCCTCGCCGGTTGCTATGTGTTTTACAGGATGAAAAGAAAAAACCGTAAGGTTGGCATAGTTTCCATTTCCGCATTGTTGGCGAACACCCTTACTATCGGTAAACCATGCACCGGGAGCATGGCAAGCATCTTCAACAATCCACAAACCGAATTCGTCAGCTATATTTCTTATTACTTCCATATTTACAGGATATCCGGCAAAATCTACAGGAATGATGCCTGAGTATGTGCCTTTGGGAGCACTTTTTAATAAACGGTATATCTTTTCAGTATCAATAAGCAAAGTATCAGGACTAATATCGGCGAAATCAACTGTGCAGTCACAATATCTGATGCAATTTGCAGAGGCTGAAAAAGTGATTGGTGTGGTGATGATTTTTGTTTTTTTTTCACCTTGCAGAGCTTTTACGCTCAAATGAAGAGCGGCTGTTCCGTTGGAGACAGCCACAGCATATCTTGCACCCACGTATTGGGCAAATTTCTTTTCAAACTCAGCTACTTTGGGGCCTTGTGTCAGAAAATCTGATTGAAGCACTTCCTTCACAGCCTGAATGTCATCCTCCGTTATTTCTTGCTTGCTATAAGGTATGGGCTGCATACAGTTGAATCAATTTTTTACGCTTTAAAATTTGGATCTAAGTGTAATCTGACTTGCTCACGCAGTTGTTCAACAGTGAGCCATGAGGTATTGGTGCCTGAATTGTATCGAAAACCCTCTGATACAGGGCGAGCATTATACGTTTTAGTAAGTTGCTCACTCATCCATTTCAGGTTGTATGAAGGCAAGATAACGTAATGATTTTCGCATTCCAAAGTGTTCATTGCATCCGTTTCAGTGATCATCTCCTCATGTAGTTTTTCCCCAGGACGTATACCAATTATCTCAATCTTACAGTCGGGTGCTATGGCCTTAGCAAGGTCTACCACCTTAAAAGAGGGAATTTTAGGTACAAATATTTCTCCACCTAATGCATGTTCTATGGCATAAAGCACAAGATTAACTCCTTCCTCCAAAGATATATTGAAGCGTGTCATTTCAGGATGAGTGATAGGTAATACACCCGAAATTCTTTTTTCTAAAAAGAAAGGTGCAACTGAGCCTCGAGAACCGAATACGTTTCCATATCGAACCACCGAAAATCGGATATCTCGAGGCCCCTTCATGTTGTTTGCTGCTACAAACAGCTTATCTGAGCAGAGTTTTGTGGCACCATACAAATTTATCGGAGCAGCAGCTTTGTCGGTAGAAAGAGCAACTACATGGTTTACTCCTGTATCTAATGCAGCATTTATCACATTTTCAGCTCCGAATATATTAGTTTTTATGCATTCAATAGGATTATATTCGGCTGCTGGTACTTGTTTTAATGCCGCTGCGTGTACCACAATATCTATGCCCTCCATGGCCCTTTTTAATCGGCTTCCGTCGCGTATATCTCCGATGAAATATCTCATGGGTTTCCCTGTTCCTGTGGTAAAAACCTGCGACATTTCAAATTGCTTAAGTTCATCTCTTGAGTATACGACTACTCTTTTCACATTAGGCCATTTTTTTAATACTATTTCAACAAATTTTTTACCGAATGAACCTGTGCCTCCGGTTATCAATACAGACTTGTTATTTAAATCCAACATGCATTTAGAGCATTTTAATTTCAAAGAAAATCATTTATGTTAATAGTATCAAAATTATTTATCCATCATGTGTCAGTTTTTGTCATACACACTGCTAGGTAAGTTTAAAACTCTATTGGAAAGCCACTTGGCATTATCCATGTTAGTTTGTGGCAATATTTGTACATTTTAGCCCAGATTTTTCAGTTCGATTTTAAATTTGAAGGCACAAAGGCCATTCAGATTTTTTGATATTTCCGAATATACCGCCAACACCTTAACTTCTTTCAGTGGTACTGGCACATTTTCAGTACCTTCTTGTTCCCTCTTTTACCAGGCAAATTCCAACTGCAATGCAATTGAATTTTATCTTTATAAAAATTGATAATACAAATCTCACCCGATTAGCCATCTTCACCTAAACGGTTCTAGCATACTCACAGCGTTTATGCGATGGTTACTTCGACCTTCCGGCAAGCCCAACTCTTCAAGAGTCTTCCTTATGTTTGTCTTGTCAAGCAGTCGCTTCATTCGTAGCATCCCACTCCAAGGGTTGACACATTTGTTCGTGCATTCGTAGTCCATTTCTTATGTAAGTTTTGGTTACATCACAAAAAAGAAATCTCTTTTGAAAAATCTTTGAAAGTTCCACATTGAAAGGAAAAATCAGTGTTGAAATTTTATATTCAACTGAAAAATCCGGGATAATTTAGTACGCCATATTTTTTAAATGAACATTAAGAGTTGATATTTGTTTTCGTAAAAACTATACACTATGACGGACAAAATATTGATAGCAGACTTTGGTTCGCAATATACGCAGCTTATTGCAAGGAGAATACGTGAGTTAAACGTGTATTGCGAGATTTTGCCTTACAACAAAGTCCAACTCGACGACCCACACGTGAAGGGCATAATACTATCAGGAAGCCCATGTTCTGTGCGTGACTCTTTTGCACCAAATATAAATTTTGACTCATGGCGAAAAAATATACCCTTGCTTGGTATATGCTACGGGGCTCAACTTATTGCTCATAAAAGCGGCGGCGAGGTAATGCCCAGCAAAATTCGGGAATATGGCAGAGCTAATCTGATAGACATAGTTTCTGATGATCCTTTATTAAAAAATATTCCTCAAAATTCTCAGGTATGGATGTCGCACGGCGATACCATCACAAGCATACCTGATAGCTTTGATGCAATAGCCAGCACACCTTCCGTACGCATAGCAGCTTTCCGCATAAAAGGTGAACATACGTATGGTATACAATTTCATCCGGAAGTTACACACAGCACTGATGGTACGACACTGCTCAAAAACTTTGTTTATGATATATGCGGCTGTAAGGGAGAATGGACTCCCGATGCCTTCATCGAATCTACCATAAAGCAACTTAAACAAACCATAGGCAAGGATAGGGTAGTACTCGGCCTTTCCGGCGGGGTAGATTCATCGGTAGCGGCCATGCTTATTCATAATGCCGTAGGAGATCAATTAACGTGTATTTTTGTTGACAATGGTTTGTTGCGCAAAAATGAATTTCACGAAGTGTTAGCCTCTTATGAAGAAATGGGGTTGAATGTGGTAGGTGTGGATGCCCGGCAAAAATTTTACAATGCTCTCAAATCACTAAGCGACCCGGAAGACAAACGCAAAGCTATAGGCAAAACATTTATAGAAGTTTTTGAAGAACAAGCGCATCGTATAAAAGATGTAAAATGGCTGGCACAAGGCACCATATATCCGGATGTAATTGAATCGGTATCGGTAAACGGGCCATCGGTAACCATAAAATCTCATCACAATGTGGGCGGATTACCTGAAAAAATGAAACTGAAAATCGTAGAGCCCTTGCGCAATCTCTTTAAAGATGAGGTGCGCCGCGTTGGAGCAGCCCTGCATATCAAAGAAAATATTTTACACCGCCACCCCTTCCCCGGACCCGGACTGGCTATACGCATACTTGGAGATATCACCGAAGAAAAAGTTTCTTTACTACAAGAGGTAGACCACATATTCATCAGCGCACTCAAAAAGCATAATCTGTATCAAAGTGTATGGCAAGCCGCTGCTATATTATTGCCTATACAATCGGTGGGAGTAATGGGCGACGAACGCACCTATGAGAGGGTTGTGGCATTACGTGCTGTATCCAGCGTTGATGGCATGACTGCCGATTGGGCACATCTACCATATGATTTTCTTGCCGAAGTAAGTAACGAGATCATTAACAAAGTAAAAGGCGTAAACCGTGTAGTATACGACATTAGCTCAAAACCTCCAGCCACGATAGAATGGGAGTAACAGAACAGTCTCCGGCATATCTACTGTGCGATAGCTTCCACTATGGGTTCTTGCAAAATATTTTTCTCCACTTTGAGGTTTTGAATGATAAAGTTTTGTCGTTCCTGAGTGTTTTTACCCATGTAATAGCTCAGAAGCTTTGATATAGAGGTTTCATGCTGCAACAGTACGGGCTGCAATCGTATATTTTCTCCTATGAAAAGTCCGAATTCTTCAGGCGAAATTTCTCCTAAGCCTTTAAAACGAGTGATTTCAGGGTTGCCTCCTAATTTCTCAATGGCTTTTTGTTTACCCTCTTCGCTGTAACAATATATCGTTTCTTTCTTGTTGCGCACTCTGAAGAGTGGTGTTTCCAGAATATATACGTGACCATTTCGCACCAAATCCGGAAAAAACTGCAGAAAAAATGTAAGCATGAGCAACCGGATATGCATGCCATCCACATCGGCATCAGTAGCTATGACTATGCGGTTGTAGCGCAACTCATCCAGCCCGTTTTCGATATTTAAAGCATGCTGAAGCAAATTAAACTCTTCATTTTCATAAACTACTTTTTTGGTAAGGCCAAAGCAATTCAGAGGTTTTCCCCGAAGGCTGAATACGGCTTGTGTTTCTACATTTCTTGATTTGGTAATGGAGCCGCTGGCCGAATCGCCCTCAGTGATGAAAAGTGTGGATTCGTATCGTCTTTCATTTTTCAAATCGTCAAAATGTATACGGCAGTCGCGAAGTTTTTTATTGTGCAAGTTTGCTTTTCTGGCACGTTCATTTGCCAGCTTTTTTATGCCGGCAATATCTTTTCGCTCACGCTCAGATTGCAGTATCCTTTTCAACAAGGCATCTGCAACGGAGGGATTTTTGTGCAGAAAGTTGTCGAGTTCCTTTTTGACAAAGTCGTTTACAAAATTTCGCACAGTCACCCCATCAGGAGCCATGTTTACCGAACCCAGTTTAGTTTTAGTTTGTGATTCAAACACCGGCTCCTGTATTCTTATTGCAATGGCCGCTACAATAGATGCGCGAATGTCGGAGGCGTCAAAGTCTTTCTTGTAAAATTCTCTAACTGTTTTCACTACCGCCTCCCGAAAAGCGGCAAGGTGTGTACCTCCCTGAGTAGTGTTTTGGCCATTTACAAACGAATAGTATTCTTCGCCATATTGCTCGCCGTGTGTCATGGCGATTTCAATGTCATCACCTTTCAGGTGAATAATCGGGTAACGTATAGTCTCTTCATCTACCTTACGTTTAAGAAGATCATAGAGACCGTTTTCAGATACATACTTTTTACCGTTCAGATTAATGACGAGCCCGGCGTTCAGATAGGTGTAGTTTAGTATTTGCTCTTCAACAAACTCGGGTATGAAGCGGTAGTTTTTGAATATCTTACTGTCGGGCACAAAACACACATACGTTCCGTTTTTTTCATTATCTATGCTTTGCTCTTGATGCTCCTTTATTAATTCTCCGTACGCAAACTCAGCCGCCTTCATGCGCCCATCTCTTACCGATTGCACTTTGAAGTAAGAGGAAAGCGCATTTACAGCCTTTGTACCCACACCATTCAGTCCTACAGATTTTTGAAAAGCACCGCTGTCATATTTGCCTCCGGTATTGATTTTAGATACACAATCCACAACTTTACCTAAAGGTATACCACGCCCATAGTCGCGCACCTGTACTTTTTGATCTTGTATCAGTATGTCTATTTGTTTGCCATAGCCCATCATATATTCGTCTATGGCGTTATCAATTATTTCCTTCAACAATACATATATGCCATCGTCTTGTGCAGATCCATCGCCGAGTTTACCTATGTACATACCCGGACGTAAGCGTATGTGTTGCTTCCAGTCGAGCGATTTTATGCTATCTTCCGTATATTCAACTTTACTTTCTGCCATATTCTTTTTTTAAATTGCAACTCTAAAATTACATAAAAGAACTAAACACCACATCTTCTTTTCTCCACATAGGGTTTACTGCGTGGGTATTACAAATACAACAGGTTTATTCATCGCCCTTAGGTATCACATTAATTGATGTGTAAAGCATAAATCCTGAGGGCTAATTTTGACTTCTTTGATTCATACTAACCGGATATATTTTTCATATTTCCTGACATGTATAAATGACATTCAGCTATTTTTCCCATTAAGGGTTATTCACTGAATTTGGGCAATCTCTTTCATGCTATTAAATCGTGTGCATGGCAACAGATTTTCTGTTATGGATTGTTTTCCTTCCATTTATATTGGTTGTCATCATAAACCTCACGCCCCCACACGGGCAGCTCTGTTTTAATTAATTCTACCAATTCTGAACAACCCTCAATGGCTGCTTTTCTATGTTTAGATGCGGTGATGACTACAAGGCTTATTTCACCAGCTTTTACAAAGCCAATACTGTGATAAATACAAACTGATGTGAGGTTATGTTTTTCGGTTATCAGACTTCTCAATTCTTCTGCTTTGTGTTCAGCCATTTTTTCGTATGCTGTGTAGTCTATACCCATCACCGTGCCCTTTTCATGCACATCAGGACGTACTTGCCCTGCAAATAAGCTGTAAGCTCCGGGGTTGCTCTCGGATTGTATCTTTTCAATTTGTCGCATGATGAAATCTGCAGATATCGCCCCTTGTATAAACAGCATGTCCTGCACAGGCATATCGTTAACCTCCTGAGTATGGCGGCAACAAAGCCACTTCTGAACCTTCAGGAATGGTATCTTCGTTACTCGCTATTTTATAGTTTATAGATACATTAAATGATATCGAATTCAAACCGGGATAAGTGTGGAGTAACCATTGTCTGAACTTGCAGACATTTTCATGTATGGGTGCTTTTAATGTTGCTCCTCCGGTTTTTTCGGCTAACACACCAAAGCACAATACGGTTATTTCTTTTGCTTCCATTTTCTCTCAGCATTCTTTATGTCGGATGGTGTGTTTAAGTTACTAAATAAACAGGTATCTTCCTTAATCATGTCGCTCACATCAACCTTAGTAGTTGAACATTCCTGTATGAACTTTTGCATTTTCAACTTATGATGATCTAAATGGTGTTTTACTTTTTCTTTCAGGCTAACATGGTAAAATGCCGGAAACGGATACAAATTATCTTCGTTCCGGCATGCAATAATCTCATCATGAGTAGTGCGACATCGGTTTATCAATCGCTCAAATACTCTATAAGTAACGAAAGGCATATCACAACTTAGCAGAAGTATATACTCTGCTGTAGTGTAGCACATGGCTGTATACAGCCCGCCCAAAGGTCCCTGACCGGGTATAATGTCTTTTATACATTTACAGCCAAAGGTATTATAAGAATGATTGTCAGTGATAATATTAATATTCAAGTCCAACTTTTTTACCTCATTAATGATATGCTGAATAACCGGTATGTTATTTAACAACACCAGGCCTTTGTCTTTTCCCATTCTGGAGCTTTTTCCGCCGGCTAAAATGAACACTTCTGAAAGCATTATGTATATTTTGAATCAAACAGATGGCCTGAAAATTTTTATCACATTTGAATCACACTCTATGCGCGGCCCGCCGATAAGGTCTATACAGTAGGGAATGGCGGGGAATATCACGTTTAGGCATTGCCGTATAGCAGAAGGTTTTCCCGGAAGGTTCACAATAAGGGATTGTTTTCTTATGCCGGCTGTCTGGCGCGAGAGTATGGCAGTAGGTATAGTTTTCAGACTTTCTGCTCTCATGGCCTCACCAAAGCCCGGTAAAATTTTCTCACATACTGCTTCTGTAGCCTCTGTAGTCACATCGCGCAATGCAGGCCCCGTACCTCCTGTGGTTATTACGAGACAACAACCTTCTACATCGCACATCTCCTTGAGGATTTCTTCTATTTCAGTTCGCTCATCCGCCACTACCCGGTATATATGCTCAAAAGGCGAGATTATAAATTCCGAAAGCACATTTATGATTTCTTTTCCCGAGATATCATCATACACCCCATTGTATGCTCTATCTGAAGTGGTAAGGATTCCTATCTTTATTTTAGTTGACATACATAAAAAAATTACTATCACAAAAATAAGCATATGCTGTAAGGTAAAGAATTTTTTTGTTGCTCATTATGTAAGAAAACTCTGATAAATACTTCGAATCAGTCAAAGGTTACTCAAACTTTAATATCAATGAACTGCTTAATGTATATATGAACTTGTTGTTGTCAGCAATAGGATGAGTATCAAGTGTGGCAGAGAAGTTATTAGAAAAAGAAAACCTTCTGTTAACTTTAAACATAATCTGCACATCTGAAATCATACGAGGTTTTAAAAAAGCATCAAAGCGTGCCTGATAATATGTAATGGTAAAGAGAGTGATTTGCTGGTTCAGATTAGCCCGCAAATAAAGGTTAGAAGTGCTTTTTATAAATCTTGTTTCTGCTCGTGTACTGTCTTCGGCTTTATGATATCTCAATATTCTTCCTCTCCATCTTTCGATTTCATACATAACACCTGAGTTAAAACCTATATTCAATTTATCACGATTGTGAAAGTTCAAACGAAAAGAAAACCCAGCCAGTTCTCTTTTTTCTAATCCTCTTCCTTTGTCGTATTGTAATTGGCAAAATGATTCGTAAGAGAATAATTTTCTTCTGTAAAAATTTATGCGACCATGTGTATATCCGGAAGTTACCGTTACATTACCGGCTCTCAGATAATCAATCATGTTAATCGTCATGTAACTATGTTTCTTAGAAAGGTAAACCAGGTTGACCATTGCTTTGTAATTGAGTGTGGAAGTTTTTTGCTTTCGGTTTTCTAAGCCCAAATTTATGTTACCCAGCCACACATTAAACGTATCTTTGTCTTGTCGGTATTTTTCAATGTTCAATATTTGTGCAGGAGAGATAGAGCAAGAAATCAATAACGCAAATATTACACTCTGAAGTTTATACATGTTTAAGGGATTGAGTGCTCTGTAAAGGATTGTCTGCAAATATAACCTTATATCAAGCTTTTGAAAATTATGGTCATTTTTTTTCAAACATAATTTTCATCTGAGGTAACAAGCGGGTCAAGGTTCATCTCTGCGGAGCATAAAGTTTACCTGCCGTGTGAGTTTACTTTGTTTTATGAGTCCACATCGTCGGGTTCACCAGGTGAGAGTATTACAAATACAACTCATTCTTTTACGGTGTTGCAGCATTTTTGGAGTAAGCATCGTACCGCTGGTCTACAATCATACCATTCATTTCACTATATGCAGGGCGCCTGCCGTTGTGCTTGTCATAGCATAGTACCTATCACTGTAAGTCCTCGCACTCTACGCATAGAACTTACACTGTGATGAGGCCTTTCTTTTCTATCCATGACAGAGGTGTGTAGCTTGTTGCATATTAGCAATGTATACAAGCTTGCGAAAATGTAAGGTAGTTATATCATAACCTGAACAACCTGGAAAGTTGCAGTGAAAACACTTTTTCACAGCTTAGAAATGTATGACAACGCACAACCCGATGTATTCATATAAGCACATATGATATCATCCAATAATACTCTTTACTAAACCGCACAAGAAAACAGTGCGATTCGTTTTTTTTAGTGCGCAATCTGATTTTAATTTGCCGGTAAAATTTAATTAGCTATTTAACGTTGTCGTCGCCTAACTTTATAGATTACGTAAAAATATGTTGTCGCTCCGGGGCTGGTGGAGCCGGGTCTGCACATTTTTTCAGAGCCAAAGGCATTCCTAAGGGAGGTCCTGATGGCGGCGATGGTGGGCGTGGAGGCCACGTAATCCTAAGAGGTAACGCTCAGCTTTGGACATTGCTCCATCTTAAATACAAAAAACACATAATTGCCCAACCCGGCGAAAGCGGCAGTGAAAACAGAAAACATGGCGCCAATGGAGAAGATGCCATCATAGAGGTACCTGTTGGCTGTGTTGCCAAAGATGCTGAAACCGGGGAGTTGCTGGCTGAAATTACAGAAGACGGCCAGGAAATAATTTTAGTACCGGGAGGCCGCGGAGGCTTGGGCAACGACCATTTCAAATCTCCAACCAACCAGGCCCCGCACTATGCACAACCCGGAGAACCGGGCAAAGAACAATGGATAATCATTGAGCTAAAAATACTGGCCGATGTAGGATTGGTAGGATTCCCCAATGCCGGAAAATCTACACTACTATCCAAAGTATCAGCTGCAAAGCCCGAAATAGCGGACTACCCCTTCACCACACTTGTGCCCAACCTTGGAGTAGTGAAATACAGAGAGTTTAAATCATTTGTCATGGCCGACATACCGGGCATCATAGAGGGCGCTTCAGAAGGAAAAGGGCTTGGATTGCGATTCCTCAGGCACATCGAGCGCAACTCAATATTACTGTTTCTGGTATCAGCAGAAAAACTGAACATAAATGAGGAATATAAAATTTTGCTCAAAGAACTGAAAAAATATAATCCGGAACTTTTGGATAAAAAACGTATTTTAGCCATTTCTAAATCCGATTTGCTGGACGATGAATTGAAAAATGATATAAAAAAAACATTACCCCGCAACATCCCTCATCTTTTCATATCTTCACACACTGGCGAAGGGCTTCAGGCATTAAAAGATTTGATATGGAAACATCTGAATGAACATTGAGAAGATACATACCAAAGATATCTCACAACAAATGGATGAATGGCTCTCACCGGTTGCCGATTGTGTATCTTCTTTCATTTTTTACTCAGTTGATCTGAATGGCGTTTCATTGCCAATCATCTTGATATGGTTAATGGCAGGCTCCATATTTTTTACAATATATTTCAGATTCATAAATGTACGATATTTCTTTAGAGCTTTGTATGTGCTATTGGGACGGGATACAAAGCCCGGAAAAGCAACAGGAGAGGTATCGCATTTTCAAGCATTGACTGCCGCATTATCTGGTACAGTCGGATTGGGGAATATAGCAGGTGTAGGAATAGCCATAGCTACCGGAGGTCCTGGTGCTACTTTTTGGATGATTGTAGCAGGTTTTTTAGGAATGTCGTCCAAATTTGTTGAATGTACTCTTGCAGTGAAATACAGAAAAGTACATGCAAATGGCAGCATATCCGGAGGGCCAATGTATTACCTTTCTAAAGGATTTGAAATGAGAGGTTATAAAAAGTGGGGAAAGACATTAGCAATACTTTTCAGCATAATGTGTGTGGGAGGTTCCATAGGGGGTGGCAATATGTTTCAAAGCAATCAGGCAGTAAGGCAAATCGTGACGATATGCCATCTTGAGCAAAGTAATAATGCTTCTCTTTGGTTGGGAATACTAGTCGCATTTTTAGTAGGCGTGGTTATTATAGGCGGCATAAAAACAATAGCACGTGTCACGGATAAGTTAGTACCTTT
Source organism: Cytophagaceae bacterium (assembly GCA_025054875.1). Taxonomy (GTDB): domain Bacteria; phylum Bacteroidota; class Bacteroidia; order Cytophagales; family Cytophagaceae; genus JANWYS01. The sequence continues at coordinate 12,020 of JANWYS010000052.1, forward strand.
CATGTGCGTAATATATTTGTTTATGGCTTGCTGTGTGTTGCTTAATCATCACGAAGCACTAATACCCTCGTTAAAATTGATCTGTGTGCAAGCCTTTACGGGGGAAGCTGTAAGTGGGGGTGTAGCCGGAGTAATCATAGCCGGCTTGAGAAGGGCTTGCTTTTCAAATGAAGCCGGTATCGGCTCGGCGCCCATTGCTCATGCAACTGCTAAAACTGACAATCCGCTGAATGAGGGATTTGTATCGTTGCTGGAACCTTTTATAGATACCGTGATAGTGTGCACTGCAACAGCGTTGATGATAATCGTATCCGGCGCATATGAGCACACCGAAAAAACCGGAATAGAACTTACTTCGCATGCCGTGTCGCATACAGCAGTATGGCTCTCTTACTTGTTGGCCGCCATAGTGTTCTTTTTTGCGTATTCTACCATCATCTCCTGGTCATATTACGGACTCAAAGCATGGACATACATCACGGGAGATTCGTATTTAAGCCGTCTCATCTATAAGAGTTTTTTTTGCGCGCTTATTCCGTGCGGAGCCGTAATGCAGTTAGAGAGTGTTATTAATTTTTCTGATGCTATGATCTTTGCTATGGCGCTACCTAATATGGTAGCCTTGTATGTACTGGCAGGAGAGGTAAAAAGTGATTTAAGGCGTTATGAAGATAATCTTTAACTCTTCATTTTCTATATGCCTGCAATGGAGGTTACTCAATCTCTTGTGACGGGTTCATGTGCTAACGTAATGCGGAGTCCGTATTGTAAAGTTTAGCATGGTAAGGCCATCAGTAGGTTATTTTGATTAATAACTAAATTTTTTCTGATGGATGAGAAGATAAGATTTCAGGGAAGGAGAAATCCCGTAAGAAAGTTTTTCTCAACACGAAACAGCAAAACTCTTTATTCGCCGTTGATGCTTGCCACAGGCAGGGAGCCACAAGTGCCTCCGCCAAGGATAGAACGAAAAGCCCGCAGCACAGGGTAGGTTGTGTGCATGGGGTGCGAGGACTTGCAGTGATAGCCCGGCCGCCGGCCAGAGGTACATTTGCGCCTGGTTATGCTATGAGTGAATAGTAGTTTAAACCTTATTAAATATCATACTCGCAGAGGCCGGCGGGGCGGCATGATGGTAATGAAAGATAATCCCTTTACGATAGCAGATCATATCATTTTTCTGATGACCAATGAATGTAAAGGTGGTGCATGACAGACGAGAGGTGTTTCTGCCGCTCGTTCGGTGTATTAATCTTTTTTTTAAAAACGAAAAAAATATACCTTTGCCCATTCATGCAAAGAGAGTATAGAACACATATAAGATAAAGCATGTCGTCAGCTAAGTATATTTTTGTAACGGGCGGAGTTACTTCTTCGTTAGGGAAAGGCATAATTTCGGCATCATTGGGCAAGCTGCTGCAATCGAGAGGATATTCCGTTACGATTCAAAAATTAGACCCTTACCTGAATATAGACCCGGGAACGCTAAACCCCTATGAACATGGTGAATGCTATGTGACAGATGATGGAGCGGAAACAGATTTAGATCTGGGCCACTATGAGCGATTTCTCGACATTACCACCTCTCAACTAAACAACGTAACCACCGGGCGAATATATCACACTGTCATAACCAAAGAGCGCGAGGGTGCTTTTCTGGGCAAAACGGTACAAGTAGTGCCGCACATCACAGATGAGATAAAAAGAAATTTTCAACTTCTCGATGAAAACGGACAATATGATATTATCATAACTGAAATCGGTGGTTGTGTGGGCGATATAGAGTCGTTGCCCTTTCTGGAGGCGGTACGTCAATTTCGTTGGGAGATGCCCCCAAACGACACTCTGGTGATTCACCTCACTTTAGTGCCTTTTTTAAAAGCGGCCGGAGAGCTGAAAACCAAGCCTACACAGCATTCGGTAAAGATGCTTTCAGAAGCAGGTATCCAACCGGACATATTGGTCTGCCGCTCAGAACATCCGCTCACGCCGGATATACGAAAAAAGGTAGCATTATTTTGCAACGTAAATGTAAACTCCGTGATAGAATCCATTGATGCGGATAGCATATACGACGTACCTTTACTCATGAAAAAAGAAAAACTGGATGAGCGTGTATTAGCCAAGTTGAAGCTACCTCAAAAAAATGAACCGGACTTAGAATCGTGGAAAATTTTTTTGGGAAAACTTAAAAATCCTACCAGAGAAATAACCGTAGGTGTGGTAGGTAAATATGTAGAGTTGCCTGATGCATATAAATCTATTGCGGAAGCATTTGTACATGCAGGTGTAGAAAATGAGTGCAAGGTAAAGGTGAAGTGGATACATTCCGAACATATCACTGAAGAAAATATAGGTTCTGCATTAGCCGGACTTGATGGAGTGCTCGTGGCTCCCGGCTTTGGCAAGCGTGGTATAGAGGGGAAAATCACGGCTATCAAATACGTACGCGAAAACAATATACCTTTTTTCGGTATATGCCTGGGTATGCAGTGTGCGGTAATAGAATTTGGCCGAAATGTATTAGGCATAAAAGATGCCACATCTTCAGAAATAGATAAAGACTCTCCTAATCCGGTCATAGACATGATGGAATCGCAGAAAAAAGTGACTCAAAAAGGAGGCACCATGCGCCTTGGCGCATATACATGCGAAATTGCCAAGGGCACAAAGGCTTATACAATATATGGCAAAACCAAAATAAGCGAACGTCACCGTCATCGCTATGAGTTCAACAATAAATATCTCGACAAATACACAAAATCAGGTATGATTGCTTCCGGAATTAATCCCGATGGAAACCTTGTAGAAATCATTGAACTCAAAGATCATCCCTTCTTTATTGGTGTGCAGTTTCACCCGGAACTTAAAAGCAGAGCTTTGCGTCCACATCCTTTGTTTGTTAAGTTTGTCAAAGCTTCAATTGAATATTCAATAAAAAAAAATGAACTAAAATTAACGCAATAAATCATCGTTTATGGATAGGAATCAACTCATTGGTATCGTACTTATCACCATTTTATTTTCTGTTTACTTGTATTTCTCTTCAACTCAAACACAACAAAATAACCCCACACAAAATTTTGACTCCACTACGCAATCGCGGAATACATCCTTTCCGGACTCGGGCAGTGCAGTGAAACAACAGGCAATTGTAGTTCCTGACTCAAGTTCCTACGGAAGTTTAGCCTCATTTACTACCGGCACAGAAAAACCGGTGATTATAGAGAACAATGACATTAAAATTCAACTTTCGAGCAAAGGTGGCATGATACAATCTGTGCTGTTGAAAAATTATTTAACCTATGACAAAAAGCCTCTCTATCTCAACAACGAAAACAATACGAGTTTGAACATGATTTTACCGGGTAAGAAAAAACCGCTAAATCTGTCTGATTTGTATTTTGATGTTGTTCAAACCAAGCTCGGCGATACTTCCGTTGTACTTTTCAAAATCACTACTTCCAGGGGAGATAAAATAGAACATGAATACAAGTTGGGTAAGCAAGGGTTTAAGTTGATGCACAAGTGTTCGGTTTATGGCTTTGCAGAGGAATTAATGCCTGCAGCACAGGCTCAAATAATATGGAATGCGCGGTTGCCCAGGTTAGAGTATGATGCTGAAGATAATCGCAACAAATCAACAGTAAATTATTATACGAATGCTCAAGAGTTTAACTACCTTTCTGAAACTTCTACTGAAGAGGAAAAAGAAGATATAGTTGAACCGCTGAGGTGGGTGGCGTTTAAGAATAAATTTTTCAATTCTTCTATCATCAGTGAATCGGCAGTATTTTCCTCTGCACAAATAAGAAGTTATGTAAACCACTACGATACCTTACACATTAAAGAACTCACAGCTACATTAAACCTGCCGCTCTCTTCTTTGTCAGGGCAAGGGCAAACGTTTGGATGGTTCTTTGGCCCGAACAAATACGCTATTTGCAAAAACGTAACCGAAGGTTTTGAGGAAAATGTGTACCTGGGGTGGCCGGTGATAAAATGGATAAACCGATTTGTAGTAATACCGGTTTTTAATGTATTGGAAAACTCTATCGGCAACTATGGAATTATCATCATCATTTTAGTCTTCCTGATCAAGTTGTTGTTGCTGCCGCTCTCTTTCAGCTCATACAAATCTATGGCAAAAATGAAAGTAATGAAGCCGGAGATAGACGAATTGCGCGAGAAATATGGAGATGATATGCAAAAGTTTCAACAGGAGCAGATGAAGCTCTTTCAGCAAGTGGGTATCAACCCTTTGAGCGGCTGCATACCTGTGCTGTTGCAAATGCCTATTCTTTTTGCTATGTTCAGTTTTTTCCCTACAGCCATAGAGCTAAGGCAGCAGAAGTTTTTATGGGCTGATGACCTCTCCACGTTTGACCATGTTATTAATCTTGGCTTTGAAATTCCCATTTATGGTTCACATGTGAGCATATTCACCTTGTTGATGACCTTATCTACATTGGCCTACACCTGGTACAACAACCAAATAAGCACTGTACAAGGGCCTATGAAAGTAGTTTCCTATACAATGCCGGTAGTTTTTATGTTTATTCTGAACAGATTTCCGGCGGGTTTGAGTTTTTACTATCTGGTTTCTAACTTAGTTACTATCGGACAACAAGCTATCATCAGAAAATTTGTAGATGAGGAGCAGATAAAAATAAAACTAGAAGAAAACCGTAAAGCCAGCCTTAGCGGTTCAAGCAAAAAATCGAAATTCATGCAAAGGCTGGAAGATGCTATGAAAGCACAGGAGGAAATGAAGAAAAAAAAGCAACGATGAAATAAATATGAACTCAGTAAATCGCCGATCACTATGATATGTAAAGCAATTGCCCAATGGCACGGCTCAGGCAATGAAGGTAAGTATACCCTATGTACAGAAGCGGATGTTTTAAAAGAAACTCCACACGCCTTCCATTCCCCGTTTGCAGTATGTTTCAGCACTGATGCGGAAAGTATTACTGCTGCAGCACATATCACACAGTTTACCTTGAATCATCGTTTGGTATTGCCTGAAAAAAGAATAACATCTCTACAAATAATCACTACAGCTAAATTTACTTCAAACCAAGGCGATATGAAAAATATCTCCCTTAAGAGGGACACCAATCTAATGAGCCTTACTAACGAATGCTTTTTCGCTATTACCGAAAAAGCTAAAACCAACAGTCCGTTATCAAAATGGCTATACTATTTGATACGAAAGTATACTAAATGGATCTAAATGTTTTTGTCTAATCTACATGCTTGTCTCACCTCATGTACATAGGCTAACATTTACTGGCATATTGCATAGAAAAGATTAAAACAACTATGAACATCGCAATAATAGGAAGTGGAAATATAGGCAGCACCCTTGCGAGAGGGCTTTCTAAATCAGGGCATCAAATATACTTAGGAACAAGGCACCCTGAAGATGAAAAAATAAAAAACCTCATCCGCGAGAACAATAACATAGAAGCGCTATCCGTATCTGAAGCGGCACAACGGGCGGAAGTCATTATAATAGCTGCTCCGCCCGATGCTACAAAAGATATAGTACACCACATGGGCGACGTAAAAGGTAAAATATTGATAGATACCATGAACTCCGTTCGTACTAAAGCCGGCGATTTTGTAAGCTCAGCAGAAGCTTTGCGTGTGTGGACGGGCAACAACGACGTAGTGAAATGTTTTAACACTACAGGATTTAACATAATGGCCAACCCTGATTTCTCAGGTATCAAAGCGGATATGTTTATGGCCGGCAGCAGTAAAAAGGGCAAAGAGATTGCCCGCCAACTGGCTCTCGATATGGGATTTGATGAATGCTATGATTTTGGCGGTGATGACAAAATACCCCTCCTTGAGCAATTCGCTTTTATTTGGATAAACTTAGCCATTAATCAAAACTTGGGAAGAGACATCGCGTTTAAATTGCTGAAAAAATAACTTTACATAAACTCGTCAATAACCTCACCTTATGAAACTCACAAAATATTTGCGCAACTCCGGTTACGATATGATCGAAAGCCCGGTCAGAAATCATAAGCTCTTACAAATATGGCTTTAACCCGGATTTTTCAGTTGAATATACAATTTCACACTGATTTTTCCTTTCAATGTGGAATTTTCAAGGAGTTTTCGAAAGAGATTTCTTTTTTTGTGATGTAACCAAAACTTAGAAAAGAAATGGACTACAAATACAGATGAAACGACTGCTTGACAAGACAGGCATCAGGAAGATTCTTGAAGAGTTGG
>JANWYS010000053.1 GCA_025054875.1 Cytophagaceae bacterium
CTGTACAACCTGTAGAATTAGCTGTAATGATAAAACCAAAAGGTTGCATTTGGTTGAACCGAACAGCTGTTACTACACTATCTTTTGAGTAAAAAAACAGTTCCGAATTGAATGTTTCGATGTCGCTGTTGCAATTAAAATCCCATGCTGCAGAATACAAGCGGCCACGCCTCACGGTTTTACTGGCCATGTTGTTCCAAACCGTAATATCAAATTTTCTAAAAACTCTTTTAGCCATTGTAAGATTATCTGGGTGCGTGGGATTAAAAACTATGTAATACTCTCCTACTTGATCAGCTATATGTTGAATAGGAATGTATCCATTACTCACAGGACCTACACCATTTACTTGCCCTGTTGCAGGCTGTGGACCTACATATGCTTGTCTAAAAAACCTTATATAACCTGCATTATCTGTAGAACGTGGTACCCTATATGTATAGGGATGGCCTAAGGCCCCTTGCTCACCTCCAAATAAAGTTGCCGTCGTAGCATCTCCCGGATTGATTACCATTGCATCATCAAATTGCACGGTAGTGCCATCGGGCTTGTACAATCTAAAAAAAACATCATTGTCGGGTTGATCAAATCCCATATTAATTACCTCACCAACATTACATATCCTAATTTTTATTCTATATATGGCATCACTTGCCACTCCCATGCCTCCGGAAGCTATGGAGGCATAAGTACCCGTACGGCGATTGGATTGCCATGGAGTGTCCCAAATTTGCACTCCCGGACCTATTTTGGTAGAGTCAAAAAATCCCAAGGGAGTGGGTCTTACTAACAATTCTCGTGTGCCTTCTGAATAACCTAACCTTAGTAAAAAGGTCATAACCACAGAAAAACATACTACTTTTTTTAGCAAACCTTTGAGTTTTTCCATAAACAGAATGATCTTCATACACCAATTTTTAACTTACATCAATATTCGTGCCTTCGTTATAATAAGGTTAATCAATTAATCATTAAGTTTTATCATTTTAGTAGAATATAGTATCGTTTGGTAATATACGAAATTTATCAATTAATGTTTAAAAACTATAAAAACTGTAAAAAGAAAACTCATTACTTAATTGCTTTTCAGACTCTATGAACGTGAAATTATTTATTAATTTTAATTTACGAACTATTTTTGTTTTCTTACGTAGTCTAAATTAAATAAGAATCAGACAGAATGTTTTTATGAATGAAAAGATTTATGTGCATTTTTAGGCTTACTACATTAGGCTTTGTTCTACTGTCATTATTAGTTACACAAAACGCATATACACAAGATGCTGTTTTTTCACAATATTATTCATCTTCATTATATCTTAATCCTGCCTTTGCCGGCATTGAGCCTTTTTTCAATGTGGGTGTAAACGTTCGTAACCAGTGGAGCTCTTTGGGCACACCCTACACAAGTAACCAGATGTCTGCTATATTACCCTTATACAACCAAGGTATAGGTACAACCAATGTAGGTGGAATAGGACTATCCATATACCAAGACAAAGCCGGAAGCATTGGTTACCAAAGTTTGGGAGCCAACGCTAACGGAGCATACAATGTGCGCTTTGGAGAAACCGGACAAACAAAACTAACCTTCGGCCTGCAAGCCGGTGTTATCAACAAAAGAATTAATCCTGAAAAATTACAGTGGGGCAGTCAATACAACCCAGCTGTGTCCGGCGGCTATGATGCTTCCAGACCTGTAGATGGTATATCGTCTCTGATCTCATCAAGCAAAGTAATGTTAGATATTGGTAGCGGATTTATACTGTCTCGCAATTCAGCCCGCAATATACGCGAGCGCGGAGGAGGATTCATAATTGGCTATTCGGCTTACCATATGAACCGTCCCAATGAATCTCTTGTTTCCGGAACAAAAAGTAATCTTCCCATATTGCACAAAGCTCACCTCGGATTCGAAAAAACCTTAGGTACTGCTCACATTAATCTATCTCCAAATCTTTTATTGGTGAAACAAAATGAGTACACTCAAATTAATGCAGGTGGTTATGTTACGTTCATGATTGGTGAACCCGAATCAGAAGTAAGCGCTACACCCAGAGACATCATCGTGGGAGGATGGTACAGGCTCAACGATTCCTTCATCGCTACATTTGGCATAGCCAGCCGAGTATACGTACTGGGTATAAGTTACGACCTTAACACCTCCAATCTCAAAACCTATACAAACGGGAAAGGGGCATGGGAAATATCTGTGAAAATAATTAAACCTAAAAAAGAAAAAGTGATCCGTTACATAAATCCAAGGATTTAACCGGTTTATCAAACCATGAACAAACGAAAACTTCTGATTTATTTCATTATCATATTCAGCATAGTTCCACGCTCTATTTTGTTTGCTCAACAAAAAAAATCGAAGGTAAACCCTACTTTTTTACTTGCTGAAAAACATTTTAACAATTTCCAATATTACCTGGCCGCCGCTGAATATGCACGTGTTTTAAAATCTGACTCCAACCACGTTGAGGCTACTTACAAGCTTGCCGAAAGCTACCGAATGTATTATGACTACAAAAACGCAGAAAAGTATTACAAAAAAGTAGCTGACAAATGGAAAAACGAATATCCTCTTGCCCGGTTCTGGTATGCAACCATGTTGAAGGATAACGGTAACTACGCCGAAGCCATAAAGCAATATGAACGATACAGGGATGAACACTCCGACACCGACCTGGAAACCGAGCTCTACAGAGAAAAAGCCTTGCAAGAAGCCAATGGCTGCCGCCTGGCTATGGAACAAGCTGCTAAAGGAAGGAAGAGTAAATACAAACTAATATTACTCCCCAAGCCGGTTAACAGTGTAGACAATGACTACGCACCCATCATCTGGGAAAACGACTCCTCCATCATCATCACTTCCTCCAGAAAAGGCTCCGTTGGCGGTCATCCTGACAACTCCTTTGGCGGAACTTTCAGCGATGCCTACCGCTTCCATGTAAAAAAAGACTCTACTTGGGAAATCGTTCACCACAATCATCACGATGCTTTCCACATAATAAATACCCCTTATAGTGAAATGGCTGGTTCCATGACAGCCGACAAAAAAAGAATCTATTTTACTCGCTGCGATGAAAAAATAAAAGTGGACAACTACGAAGAATTCAATTGCGTCATTTATGTGAGCTATCTGAAAAACAACAAATGGTCTAAACCTGTTAAACTTAATGAAAACATTAATATGCCCGGCCAATGGAACAGCCAACCCTCTGTATCTCCCGACGGCAACATCCTCTTCTTCGTTTCCAAACGCCCCGGCGGTCTGGGACTGCATGATATCTGGTATAGCACTTGCAATGGCGACGACAACTGGGGTACCCCCATCAACCTCGGTGACAAAATAAACACACTTTTCCGCGATGTATCCCCACGCTATTATGCCGAGCAAAAAGTTTTGTTCTTCTCATCCGACGGACACTCCGGACTTGGAGGCTTGGACATCTTCATGACTAAAGAGGAAGACGGATTCAGCGAAATCATCAACGTAGGCGCTCCTATCAATTCCAACCGCGACGACTTCTACTTCACTCTCGGCGAAAAAAGAGGCTATCTCACCTCCAACCGTGAAGGGGGATATGGTGGCGATGATATCTATTACTTTAAAATACACAGTCGAAACTCCATAGTCAACAAAATAGAAGACAGCACAGCCACTGAAGATGAAATACCCGCAATTGCTTCCGAACAGTTCACAGCACCCAAAACCGAAATCATCACAACACTTGACAAAGTTCCGGATGGCAACAATAAAACTACTTCCGTCAATGGACTCATTTTAGACAGCCTCTATAAAAAACCCGCCGCAAATGTTGAAATAATAGCAAAAGATGAAACAGGTGATATAATCGCTAAAACAACAACAAACGAAAAAGGTTCTTATTCTTTCAATAACTTACCCGCTAATAAAAAAATTCAACTTGCCTTAAATAACACCAACCCCAAAAACAACAAATATTATAAGCCGGAACCCGCAGTACAATACAAAACTCTCTCCATCCCCGTAGAAGATAAAAACATAACTGTAGTTTCCATCCCCAAAGATTCTTTAATCAACACCCATTCCTTTTCCGTAAAAGGGAGAATTATTAGCCAAAAAACAAACTCTCCTGCAACAAAAGGTGTTGTTGAACTGGAAGATGAATTTGGAAACATTGTAAGTTCAACACCTATCAAAAGCGACGGTTCTTACTCCCTCAGCGCGCCTCCAACCGGCCAAAAGAGCTATGTTGTGAAATACAAAACCTCAGCACCTAAAGACGAAAATTTTACTCATACCGCCTCTGAAATATCTTACAAGAAAAAAAATCTCATCCCCGAAACCACTACATCCATATTAGCTGAAATTTCTCGTGAATCAATGCCAAATGCTAAAAGCGTACTCATCGAAGGTACTTTACTTTATGACGATAATCAAAAACCCGCTCGCAACGTTACCATACTACTCGTAAACAAAAACGGCACAACCGTGAAAACCACACAAACCAATGAAAAAGGCTACTTCAAATTCACCAACCTCAATCCCTCCGACTATAAGGTAATGATACAACAAGGTAATCTCAAAAAAGATGAAAACAGAAAATATGCCGCAAAAGACGTTCGCGCTAAAGGTCTCGATATGCTCTCCAGTAAAAAAATATTTGAGAACATCTATTTCGACTTCGATAAATACGAGCTCCGCCCCGAAGCAAAAAAAACTCTTGACGATCTTGTTAAATACTATAATGAAAATCCCGACATTCAGATTGAACTATACTCCTATACCGATAGTTATGGCACTTACGACTACAATAAAATTTTGTCTGCCAAAAGAGGACAAAGCGCACTTGAATATCTACGTTCCAAAGGCGTAAACTCATCGGCTCTCGTTATAAATGCTATGGGAGAATCAGGAAAAAAAATTGCTTCAGACCTCACCGAACTGGGAAGACAACTCAACCGCCGTGTTGAAATATCCATTCTTGGCGGAGGACAAGCCTACCAATCACCTACCGTAACTTACATCGTAGAACCTAAAAAAACGCTCTACTCCATAGCTCATGAATACGGCATGACCGTTGAGGAACTCAAAGAAATCAATGGACTGGCCGGAAGCGACATATATGCCTTCCAGCCTCTGCGCGTAAGGCGCACTAACAGCGATGGAAGCAGTACGCTCGCATATGTCACTGAGAAAAAAAGATTCTCCTCCAAAGCCGAAGAACGTGCTTATAACAAATATGTGCAAACATTGGTAGAAAACAACAAAAGAGTAAACAAAAACAACGCCGCAAAACTCAAAGCCTTACTCGATAGTGCAGAAAACGCCGAACGCCTTTCCAAAGAAATAAACACTAACACCACCTATGAAATCTATGAAACCTCTAACATCACAACCTACATCACCCAACCTCAAAATACACTGTACACCATCGCCCGGCTGTACGGAGTTACCGTAAACGACCTTATGCAACTTAACAACCTGAACTCCGAAACCATTTACATCGGACAAAAAATAAAAGTTGACCTCAGCCGCCGCGACCCTTCCATAAAAGGATATATCGTCAAAGAGGGTGATACCATAGGCGACATAGCCAAACGATTCGGATTAACCATTGACGAACTCATGGAAATCAACAACCTCTACGGATATGTCCTTAGGAAAAATATGATATTAAGACTCAAAAAAGATTAATCCATTCAAATTCATGAAATCTATATCAGTTACTCTACTCTTTTTCACCATTACCATTTGTACGTCCGCACAGACTTTTGAGGGTACCATACATTGGAAATTAGAATTTCAAATGTCCGGAAAAACTAAACAAGAACTCGAAAAAAGCTACGAAATACTCCAATCGTCGGAAATGAAAAAACAACTGGAGATGATGCAAGAGCAACTACAAGCCAATCCGGAATTGAAAAAACAACTGGAAAACAATCCGCAATTTCAGGCCTTGATGAACATGCTGAAAAACTCTTCACAAAACGAAAACTCCAAAAATGATTACACCTCTTTGTTCCCTTCTTCAATAATCACCAAATTAAAGTCGGATAACGTTCTTACCATAATGAAAGGCGGCATGTTTCCCATGGAAACCCTTTACCTGAAAAGCACTGATGAAACTTATATCATTCAACACGACCAAAAAAAATATTCTAAAATACCCAAAGAAAAACCTGCCTCAGCTAATAAAACCAAACCTGCTTATACAATTAAAAAAACCAACGAGACTGAAAATATACTCAACTACACGTGCAAAAAATTTATTGTTGAATATTCCAGCGAAGGTAAGTCTTACACACAACACATATGGACCACAAACGATATTCAAGGTCTTAACAACAAATCTTTATCAAAGATTAAATTTTCCTCAAAACAACCTGTCTTTTCCTATGATGAGATTGAAGGGATGCCCCTGAAAATCCAGATTTACTCTGAGGAGGGCACAATGATCATGCAAGTCATTGAAATCAATACCGCTGCGTTAAGTTCAGCCGAATTTAAAATTCCCGACGGCTACAAAGAGACTCCGATAAGTTCTATTTATGGTTATTAACCCACCCGATGTAGTTTCCCTCATTCAACATTTTTTTTCAGATTAAAATTATGCCTGCCGCTAAACGCCCCGTAGGCTTGCATTTGCGTGCTGAAAAAAATTTATCATGGTTGCTATAGGTACAGATGTTGGATAGCTCTATGTGTGTTTCGGAGACTCCTGATTTCATCAGCTGTTCACGGTTGGCAAGAGCTATATCAACATGAAATTTTCCGGTAGTTTTATTGACCTGTACGATAGGTGTATTTTCTCCATATAAGCTCATAAATTGCTCCGCTACTTCCGGTCCGGTTTCGTATGCCGCTTGAGATATGCAAGGCCCTATAGCCGCACAGAGATACTCAGGCCTTGTATTGAATTTATCTTGCATTTCTGCTATTACTGCCTGCACTATTCTTTTTACCGTACCTCTCCATCCCGCATGAACCACAGCCGATACATGATTGTGCCGATCATATAGCAATATGGGCGCGCAATCAGCGCATAACACAGCGATGCAACAATTTCGAACAGAAGTAATCAGCGCATCTGTGTTGTCAAATTCATGATATATGTTTTTTTCAGTTACCACAGCAATGTTGGAGCTATGAGTCTGCTGAGGTATTTTCAACCGATCGGCAGAGAGTCCGATGGAATAAGCCAATATTTTTCGGTTTTGAGTTACCAGATCAGGATCATCTTCTACGGAGTAGCTCAGGTTCAGCGATTCGTAATTTCCTTTACTCACCCCGCCATGTTTGGTGGTTACAAAATGCAATATGTTCTTCTGCAGAGAAAAACTCTCGAACTGTAATAAGGACAAAGAACAAAATTTCGTGTAGTGCATGGTGCGTCATCCTAAATGTTCGTAACCGTAATCAATACTCAAATTAGTGCCTTCGGCACTTTCTACCGCCATGCGATCGCAGCGTTCGTTTTCGGGATGGCCATCGTGTCCTTTCAGCCATACGATGGTGACATTATGTTTTTTGTAAATGTAGATAAACCTTCTCCAAAGATCTTCGTTTTTTTTGTCTTTAAAATTTTTTTTCTCCCACTCCCACAGCCATCCTTTACTCACGGCTTCGGCCACATATTTGGAATCGGTGTATATAGTAACGTCTTTACCATAATCCTTTATGGCTTCAAGAGCTACAATCACTGCCAACAGTTCCATCCGATTGTTAGTAGTTTTGCGGAAACCTTGTTTGAGTTCCTTTCGATGGTGTTTGTAAGTCAGTATTATACCATACCCACCGGGGCCGGGATTGCCCTTGCAAGCTCCATCAGTGTATATGATGATTCTGTCGTTTGGAGATTTCTCTGTCATGTATATTTTAAGTTACAAAGATGGATATGTTTGTTTCAGATATTGAATATACTTTTTAAAATCTGAGTTGAAGCGATTCTTAAACTCCTCTTCAAAGATGTTTTGCTGTGCTCTGTATCTTCTGAAATCAATAAAGTAAGCGTTGTTCAACTTGGCTGTATCCACATAAAATTTAGGAAATATTCTACGCACTTCTTCAGCATAGGCATACAACGTATCGCTACATTCCTTCATCAGTTTGCTCTTCAACCGGTGTTTCTCCTCCATGCTGGTATTTTCGGTAAATGTTTTGTATAAACTATCCAACCTGTCGGCACAACGAAGAGCCACCTCCGAATATTGCCGGTTTAGTTGCATACTCTTTTCGTATCGCTCATATTCTCTTGATGCTAATCCGTATTTGAAAGCCATGAATTTTTTTGCCCCTACATCGCCGACAAAACTGGCTAAATTTTCGTTGTAATCTACATTGTCTTTGACGTATAAAGTACCATGCGTAAGTTCGTGAATTATAAGGTTAGCTAAGCTGCCCGGCTCACGCGTAAGCATGCTGCTAAGCACAGGATCTTTTAGAAACCCGAGCGTAGACCATGCACTCACCTCATCAACAGAGGTATCGAATCCTTGCTCTTTAAGTTTTTTTTCTTCGGCAAGGGCATCTTCATAGCGAAAAAAACCCTTGTATGAAAATTTACCCGCAATGGGAAAAGTCCATTCATATGGTTTCAGTTCATATGGATAGCTTGCTGTCACTATCCAAAGAATGGGTTTTCCATGTTGTTCGTAGTATGTAGTATAGTTATCAGAGCGGGTAAGTCCTAAAGAGTCGAAAGCATATTGGCGTATCTCTTCCAGCAGAATAAGTTTTTGTTTCAAAGAGTCCGGATAATTCCTATCGTTCAGCACTTTTTCCACTCTTACGGTATTTATTATCAAACTTAATTGTCCCTTTACCTGCACCGACAAATAACAAATTATTTCCCAATAAATAATACAGAAGACAACCAGGATGAGTACAACCATTAGAATTAAGCCACGAATAATTTTTTTTGTCTTCATCCCGATAGTCCTGCTGTGAATAACTTTGTAGGAAAGTTGATTTTTAACCCGCTAAAAATAGGTATTTTGTGTCGAAATCTTTAGCTAAGTTTCGCACTGAATTTCATGTTTCGAAAATTTAACAATTTTATATATCGAAAAACAGACAACTCACCATGAAGCTAAATTTTTTAGCTACCTAATTGCTAATTAATTTAGCAAGAATTATATTTACGAAATATTTCACTCAAAATCAGAAATTAAAATGAGCAAAGCAGAAAAGTTAAAAGCCTTACAACTGACATTAGAAAAGATAGATAAGACCTACGGCAAAGGCACAGTAATGAAACTAAGTGATGAAAAAGTCGAAGATGTGCCTGTGATTTCTACCGGATCATTAGGTTTAGATTTGGCATTAGGAGTAGGAGGTTTACCTCGTGGCAGGATAATAGAGATCTTCGGTCCCGAATCGTCCGGGAAAACGACACTCACACTGCATGCCATAGCAGAAGCTCAAAAAGCTGGAGGTATAGCAGCCTTCATTGATGCCGAGCATGCTTTTGATAAGTTGTATGCCGAAAAACTGGGCATAGATACCGAAAACTTGCTCATATCGCAACCCGACAACGGTGAACAAGCCCTTGAAATCGCCGAACATCTCATACGATCAGGAGCGATAGATATCATAGTGATAGATTCTGTTGCTGCCCTTGTACCAAAAGGAGAAATAGAGGGCGAAATGGGCGAAAGCAAAATGGGCTTGCAGGCAAGGCTCATGTCGCAGGCACTCCGCAAGCTTACCGGTGCTATAAACAAAACCAATTGCTGCTGTATATTCATCAATCAATTACGCGAAAAAATCGGAGTCATGTTTGGCAACCCCGAAACCACCACTGGTGGCAATGCCCTTAAGTTTTACGCTTCCATCCGCATAGACATACGACGCGTGGCCCAAATAAAAGAAACATCAGAAAACATAATCGGAAACCGTACCCGCGTGAAGGTGGTTAAAAACAAAGTAGCTCCCCCTTTTAAAGTTGTGGAGTTTGATATCATCTATGGTGAAGGCATCTCAAAAGTAGGCGAGATAATAGACTTGGGTGTTGAACTCGGTATAATTCAAAAGTCAGGATCATGGTTTGCTTACGAAGGCAATAAAATAGGACAAGGACGCGATGCCGTAAAAGAAGTGCTCCAGGACAATGAAGAACTGTTGCAGGAAATCGAAAAAAAGATTCGAGTAAAAATAATGGGCGAAAAAACATCAAACAATGACACCCCGAAAGATGAAATTTCCGAGCAAAACAATACCACAGCAAAAGCCCCTAAGAAAGCAAAAACTGAGGCTTAGCTTCTATACTACTCTGCCGGACGTTCATACGCCTATATATGGACTTATTGCAAATCTTGCCGGGGGAGAGCTATTGTTTTAAGAAAAGATAAAAGTTCCTCATAAACTGCAGAAATCACGATTAATGCCGAAGTGTTGATTTTAGCTTTTACATGACTTCATTTATGCAGTAGAAAAAATTCACACCTTGCAAGGCAATAGAATTCATTGTTGATGAGCGATTAATCTCTTGCAATAATTCTGATGCATGAAATGAGATATAATAGGTTGATACAATGTTTTTGCAGTTATTTCTACATACTCATGGCAGCTGTATTATGGCATTTCTATCGTCATAGTGAAGTAACCGTTTGATGTTCGGATTGTTTTTCAGTGCATGTATTAAAGCGTAAAGGACTCCGTAGCCGAAAGTCTTTTGCAGTTAAACCCATTTTGTACATTGAAAATTTGCGCACAGAAATTTAAAGCGTTATTTCTATTGCATTGCATCAGAAAACCCAACGACAAGTCTCACATTTACAAAGCTTGCCCTGCTTTGAGCCCAAATCCCCATTCTAATGCATAAAATGGGATTAAAGTACCTTTGTGAAAAAGTTGACCTCAGATTCCGCATTAGGGGAAAAATATGATGGAATGTTTTTTATGTAGGGCGCGCCCCTGCGGGGCCGGGCTGTCCGCCACTCCGCTGTCGCTGCGGTGCTCCGCTAAAGCTCCGCACTGGCCTTGCAGGCCATGGCTCCCATCCCTCGCGCAGGTCCTATCGAAACTTTTCAGCTTCATATGAAAATATGAACTTACGAAGCAGCTTGCAAAAGAGAAGCAAGAGATTTAGAGGGTACAACACGCCATCTCATACCATCAACTCACCGGAATATCCCTCATCTACTTAGATTCAAAAATGTGTACAAACTCAATGTTGTACATAGGATAGAGCGCAAAGCCCGTAGCGCGGCGTAGACTGTGTGCGGCAGGAACGTGAGGACTTACAGCGATAGCCCAACCGCTGCTTAGAATCCTTTTTACACTTCGCAGGAACCCCTCATAAATATTTGCCGAATCTTAAAACTCTGCATACAGAGGCCGGTGGAGCGGTATTATAAAAATTATAATTATTCTCTATCATCATCTTTCCGCAACACGATTCATAAATTGTTTATATTTGAAAAAATATTCACCCATGAAAATCATCATCATCAACGGACCTAATCTAAACCTGCTGGGCAAAAGGGAACCCGGCATATACGGTAACAAAAGTTTTGAGGAGTATTTTGCTGAACTAAAAAATATATATAAAAGTATACAGTTAGAGTACTTTCAATCCAATTCGGAGGGAAGTATAATAGATAAATTGCATGAAACCGGATATTCATATCAAGGCATAGTAATGAATGCAGGAGGTTACACGCACAGTTCAATAGCTATTGCAGATGCAGTAGCAGCTATAGAAACACCGCTGGTAGAGGTACATATATCCAACGTTTATAATCGGGAGGCTTACCGCCATCATAGCTACATCAGTAAATACGCAAAAGGAGTAATAGTAGGCTTCGGATTGCATGGATACCGACTTGCGATCGAAAGTTTTCTCATGTAATTCTTATGGTTATATCATTTTATCCAGGGCCTTCTTTCTTATACCCGCAAGTACGCGCATATATGAATGAAGCTTTTGATTCAGGTATACTTAGCAGAAACCATCGCAGCCCTGAGTTTGTACAATTGTCGGCACATACCCAACAATTGCTCAGAGAAAAATTGCAGGTACCGGATGATTACTATGTGTTTTACACTTCTTCAGCCACTGAATGTTGGGAAATCGTAGCACAAAGTCTTACAAAACGCAAAAGTTTACACCTCTTCAACGGAAGTTTTGGCGAGAAATGGTTTACATACACTTCACAATTAATTTCTGATGCCGAGAAAATTGTTTTTGGTATTAATGATGTTCCGCCGGCAATATGTTCAACAGATGATACAGAGGTTATATGTGTCACACAGAGCGAAACATCCAATGGTACTATGGTGCCTTTAAGTATGATAGAAAAAATTAAGGAGAACAACCCTCACGCTCTGCTGGCAGTAGATGCCACATCATCAATGGCAGGCATTTACCTGCCTTTCGAAAAAGCAGATATATGGTTTGCTTCCGTGCAAAAATGCTTTGGTTTACCGGCCGGTATGGCATTGCTCATATGTTCACCCCGCGCTGTTGAAAAGGCTTTCAGAATGAACAACCGCAGGCATTATAATAGCCTGATATTGTTGGCCGAACAAATGAAAAATTTTCAAACCAACCATACTCCCAATGTGTTGGCTATTTTCCTGTTAAACCGCATTTTGCAACAACTACCCGACATACACCTTATTGACATTCAAACATGGAAAAGAGCAAAACTATGGTATGATTTTTTTTTATCTTTAGGGAAGAATAGTAATACAAAATTACTTATAAGCAATTCAGCAGTACAATCAGGTACAGTTATTGCAATACAATCGGATGTGGATATGGTAAAAAAGATAAAAGAACTTGCTTTGAAAAAACAATTTATCCTTGGCAACGGATACGGCATGTGGAAAGATACAACTTTCCGCATTGCAAACTTTCCGGCAATAGAAGATTTACATATAGAACAGTTAAAAGACACATTAAAAAAAATTATATTCACAGAGTAAGCCTATGAAAATGATCAATCTATTGATAGTAATTTCGCTGGTGTTACTGTGTTCATATAATGATGACACACCCGTAAAACTCATTCCTACCAACTACGGCACAAACGAACAGTTTGAACTAAGAGTGCATTATGGCTTTATTACAGCCGGAGAAGCTAAAGTAGAAGTACTAAATGATTATTACTTGATCAATAACAGAGTATGTTTTAAGGTACAGTGTACCGGACGCTCCATAGGAGCTTTTGATCTGGCCATGCGCATACGCGATACTTGGAGTTCATATATTGATACTTCTACTAAAATAGCTCACCGAAGTTTCAGACACATAGAAGAAGGAAAATATTATCTCAAAGAGATGGTGCAATACAAATACGACACCAAAAAAGCTATACTCGACAATGAAAAAAGAAAAAGCAAATCGCATGAAGAGTACGACCTACCCGGCGAAGTACATGACATAGTAAGTGGTGCTTACTACCTCAGAGTAATAGATTATGAAAGTATGAATCCCGGCGACATGTTTACCATAACGGCATTTTTCGAAAATAAAATCTACAACATGAAAATGCGTTATAAAGGAAAAGAAGTTATCAAAACTTCTTTCGGTAAAATCGAAGCATATAAGCTGGCTCCTATAATGCCGGAAAACAGCCTGTTTGAAGGGGAAAACTCCATACGCTGCTGGCTCTCGGCAGATAAGAACAGGTTGCCCCTCAAAATTGAGGCCGATATGTTTGTAGGTGCCGTAGAGGTAGACCTGAAGTCGTACAAAAACCTTAAATACCCCATAAACTTTAAATAATTACGATTGTGAAAACAAATTCTTTTAAACCCTACGTTCTCTTCTCCATAGCTCTATTTATAGGACTTAGCGCTTTACCTAAAGGATTTGTGATAAAAGGAACATTAAAAGGAGCCGATGCTTACCCCTATATTTACTTATACAGCATGCTGGGGTCTGAAATCTCAAAAATAGATTCCGTGAAACATACCTCCGGAGTATACAGCATGACCATAAAAGACAATCTGCCAAGAGGATTTTATAAAATCGGTGTTTCTGAAAAAAGCAATCTCATGTTTATTATAGACAACACCTCAATCACTCTCAACGGAACTTTAGGCGACCAAAACTCTCTGGATATAAAAGTTTCCAAAGAAAACGAACTTTTTCAACTCTTTGCAAAAACCAACGAACGTACAGCTCATGCTTTTAATGAATTGAACAATAAAGCACAATCTTTGTATTCCTTACAATTCACTGATCCGGCCAAATACAACGCTGAAATAAGTATACTCAGAAAAAAAGCCGACTCCATAAACAATGTATCGCGAGAAGTCATAAAAAAAATCAGCGAAAATAAATCGCTGTTCATTGCCAAAGCGGTTTCCATTTTTTTAGTGAGCGACACTACACGTCCGGAAAATTTTTTCCAAAAAGCAGAAACTACCGATGAGGAATACAGCAGAGGCGATATGCTGGTGAATAAGGTAAACATGTTTTTTCAGAAGTATTACAGTCAATCTACAGACTACAAAAACGCCAGCAATTTCATACTCTCAAAGTTTTCTGAGAAAAACAAAAATAAAGAAGTAATATATGCGACATTGATAAGAATAAACTTTCAGAACGACAGAGATTTTGCACGTTCGCTCACTGAGCAGTATGCGCGAGACTTCCCCAACTCTAAGTATGCGGCATACTTCATGTCGGTGGTTCCCAAAAGTCCTCCTAAGGTAGGTGATATACCTCCAGACATAAAGTTGAAAGATGTAAATGGAAAAGAACTTAGTTTATATTCCCTGCGAGGCAAAGTAGTGTTGCTGGATTTCTGGGCATCCTGGTGTGGCCCTTGCAGAATGGAAAACCCCAATGTGGTGGCAGCCTACAACCGCTTTAAAGATAAAGGATTTACCGTATTTAGTGTATCGCTCGATACAGATAGAAATAAGTGGATAGCGGCTATCGAAAAAGATAAATTAGTATGGGAACATCATGTATCTGACCTATTGGGCTGGCAGTCGAGTGCCGCCAAATTGTATGGAGTGCAAGGCATTCCTATGGCCTTTTTGCTTGACAGAGAAGGCAGAATAGTAGCTACTAACCTTCGTGGATTAGAGTTGGAAAAACAACTTGAAAAAATGTTTAGCGAGTAAAGAAAAAGGCTTAAATTTAAGACATAATCAAATGCTCTATGATCAAAAAAAATAATCGCGTATTGCTGGTAGATGATGAACCGAGCATCACAGAAATGCTCGATTACAACCTTAGTAAAGAAGGGTATGATGTAAAATCTGCTGCGGATGGATATAATGCCATAGAAATAGCAAAAGATTTTAAGCCTAACCTTATTGTAATGGATGTGATGATGCCCAAAATGGACGGCATAGAAACATGTCGCAAAATGCGCGAGATACCAAGTCTGAAAGACTCTTACATCATATTCCTCACAGCACGTTCTGAAGAGTTTTCAGAAATTGCCGCATTTGAAGCCGGCGCAGACGACTACATTTACAAACCCGTAAAACCACGAGCATTAATGAGCCGTGTGGCAGCATTTTTCAGAAGAGAGCAAAACGGAAGCAACGAATTACAACAAATTACGATTCGCGATCTTGTCATAGACAGAGGCAGCTACACCGTAAGCAAAGACGGTGAAAAAATAATGCTTCCCAAAAAAGAATTCGAACTTATTTACTTCCTTGCACAAAAACCCAACATCGTTTTCACTCGCGATGAATTGTTGAAAAACATCTGGGGAACAGACGTCTACGTAGTACCACGCACCGTAGATGTGCATGTACGAAAAGTCAGAGAAAAACTTGGAGAAGACTATATTGCTACCATAAAAGGTATAGGTTACAAATTTACTACCGAGGTTGACTAAATGTTTTTTAACTCAAAAACATTATCGTTCCTCATAGCTTTTATTACTACCATTCTCCTGCTTGCAGGGTTGCTGATAATTGGGCTATCTTTTGACATATACCTGCTTTTATTTCTGTTGGTGTTCTTCTTATTAAGTTCCTTCTTTAATTGGCTGCTCTTACAATTTTTAATTTTTAATGAAATCAAGAACATCAATATGTTGCTCGATAGAGTTAAAAACAAAGAGTATGCCTACTCAAAAAAAGCTCTATTCCGTTCTCCGGCTACACCCTTAAACAAACTGAAAGCAGAGATAGCTGAATTTGCTGACAAGAAACAACAAGAGATAGAAGAATTGAAAAAACTGGAAACCTTTCGCAGAGAATTTTTAGCCGACGTATCGCATGAATTAAAAACCCCCATTTTTGCTGCACAAGGTTTTGTGCACACCCTCATAGATGGAGCAATAAACGATGCCACAGTGCGAGATAAATTCCTGGCTAAAGCCGCACACAGCTTAGATGGCCTCAATATGCTGGTACAAGACCTCATCACCATCTCTCAACTCGAAATCGGCGAAATAAAAATGCATTTTACCAATTTTGATTTACAGCAACTCACCGAAGATATATTTGACCAACTCGAAGAAACTGCAAAAGAACGCAAAACCAAACTCAAGTTTTACAAATACAACCCACGCTCATGCTATGTATATGCCGATAAGATGCGCATAGGACAGGTTATGACCAACCTCATAGTTAATGCCATAAAATATGGGAAAGATAATGGCACGGTAGAAGTGCGTTTCAATATAGAAGGTGATGAAGTTACCGTGTTTGTAAAAGACGACGGACCAGGTATAGAAGCTAAACACCACAAAAGAATTTTTGAACGCTTTTACAGAGTAGATAAAAGCCGTTCGAAAGACAAGGGCGGTACCGGATTAGGACTTGCCATAGTAAAACACATTGTAGAGGCACACGGACAAAAAGTACATATTGAGAGTGAACCCGGACAAGGCACTACTTTCTATTTCAAAATAAAAAAAGGAAAAGTTCTAAACGAATCCGCCGCCGTAAAAAAATAATTTTAACTTATTTAGTAACTTCTGGTATTCTTCTATGAAACATTATGTGTTTAGCGAATTGATAATTTTTGAAAACGACAACTACATAGCCATAAATAAACCTCCTTTCATCTCTACTTTGGATGAAAGGGTACATGCTCAAAACATAAAATCCATGGCAAAAAGTTATTGCTCTCTTGCACAACTCTGCCACCGACTCGACAAGGAAACTTCCGGAGTGCTCGTAATAGCTAAACACAATGACGCCTACAAAAATTTAGCAAAACAATTTGAAAACAGAACAGTATACAAGGAGTACCATGCCGTAGCAGAAGGTGTACATCAATTCACCGATGTCAATGTGTATCTCCCTGTACATGCGCTTCCCAACGGCACAGTAAAAATTGATACAGTAAATGGAAAAATTGCAGAAACTTTTTTTAATACCCTTCAAACGTTTCGCTATCATACGTTGGTCAAATGTAATCCGATAACCGGACGTATGCACCAAATACGAGTTCATATGGCATGTCTTAAAGCTCCTATAGTAGGCGATACACAATACGGCGGCAAACTTTTATATTTGTCGCAATTGAAAAAAAATTACAACCTCAAAAAAAACACTGAGGAATTACCCGTTATCCAACGAGTAGCTCTACATGCCCGTACCATTTCTTTCTCCGATATGGACGAGAAACCCTTAATCATAGAAGCTCCCTATCCAAAAGACTTTGCTGTTTTATTAAAGCAATTGGAAAAATATAATTAGTTAACACATCACGTCTAAATCTTTTGAGTATGATAGTAATCAATACAAACTCATTAATATGGAGAAGAGATTTTACTCTCCTGATTTTAATGAGTTGCTGACATTGCAGGTATCATCAGTTGATACTGTTTGCAAATAATTTGCAAGCAGTTGTTTATGTCGAGCTCAACATTTTTTCTGTTGCATAAAATGGGTTGAATTTAACCCGTATTCCGCATGAGCAAACCATTGGTCAAGCCAGTACATTGACTATTGAAGGAGAATGCTTTTGATGTGTAGTAACGTTTTAGTATTCGTCTTGCAATGGCTTGTTGACGCATGGTTGTGTTTGTTTTTCAGGTAGATTTAGTTTCGGGCGCCGCCCTAT
>JANWYS010000054.1 GCA_025054875.1 Cytophagaceae bacterium
ATGGCTCGTCTTGCCCTATCCTCAAGACTGCTTGGTGCCATGCTTTTTTCGCAAGTCAATGCCGTATTGTTCTTTGCCAATATCCACTAATGCCTCCAGAAATTTGTTGTAGAGCCGTGCCTCCCGCAGTTCATCCTGCAACTGTTTTACCTCTTTGGGTAAATCCCCTGCGAGCTTTATATTCGTTTTCTTGGATGGCTTCAGCGATTGGGTGCTACTGCCTTTAAAATCCTGAACCCATTGGTGGATGAGTTGAAATCCGATGCCATGCTTGGCTTGCAACTGGCGGTATGTCCCTTCGCTACTTAGGTAATCAGCTATTACCTATTCCTTCTAGTTGTTGATCGTACTTTTTCATTTTTTGTCCTAATTTAAGTTGATTTTTTGTCAACCCATTTCAGGACAAGACATTATGGGGTAAGATGATTATATATTCACCAAAACATCAGAAAACAAACATTCATTCAAGGCATTGAGCGCATCATGTTTATATTCACTTGATATTAATATAGAAATATTATGATTGCTGCCTCCGTAAGATATCATACGTATAGGTATGTTTTCCAGTGCAGAGAAAGCTTTTTTGCCGGCTGTGTTTTTATCCTGGTCAAAACTTCCTACAATGCAGATGATGGTTTGGTTTTTATCTACTTCTACGGATGAAAATTCTCTTAGCTCACTGACGATAGCGTCTAAATTCTTGCTGTCATCAATAGTCAATGATACGGCCACTTCAGAAGTGGTGATCATGTCTACAGGTGTTTTATACTTTTCGAATATTTCAAATATCTTTCTCAAAAAGCCATAGGCCAGTAGCATACGTGCCGATTTTATTTTTATGGCTATAATGTTGTCTTTTGCAGCTATTGCTGTTACGCTTCTTTCGGAAGGTTTATGAGTGATCACCGTGCCTTTTTGCTCAGGCTGCATAGTGTTGAGCAAGCGCACGGGTATATTCCGTTCATGTGCAGGCCTTATACAAGTAGGATGTAATATTTTAGCTCCAAAGTATGCCAGCTCAGCGGCTTCATCAAAAGAAAGCTCCGGTATGGGAAACGTTTTTTTCACTACGCGTGGGTCATTGTTGTGCATGCCGTCAATATCTGTCCATATCTGTATTTCTTCCGCCCGAATAGCGGCACCAATCAATGTAGCGGTATAATCACTGCCTCCGCGTTTCAGATTATCTACATCTCCTGCAGCATTGCGGCATATATATCCTTGAGTGATGTACAGGTCATAACTTTCATATTGCTTTAGCAGAGGTATGAGTTTTTGCTCTATGAAAGCTATATCAGGTTCGTCGTTCTCGTCTATCCTCATAAAATCCAGTGCCGGAAGCAATACAGATTTAAAGTTTTGTTCCTGAAGGTAGGTTTGGAACAATTCGGTAGATATCAATTCGCCTTCGGCAAGAAGAAGTTTGTTTTCTCTTTCTGTAAAAGGATTAGCCGACTCTATGGTTTGTTTTACAAAAGAATAATGGCGGTCTATTATCGCTTTCCCTTTGCGCTTGCCCTCCGAAGTGCTTAGTAATGCATCGGAAAATTCATAGTAGAAAGGCACGAACAGGTTCTCTGTGAGTTTGAGAGCCTCTCCTTTATCGCCGCTAAGTGCTTTTTCGGATATAGCTACTAATGAATTCGTGGTGCCGGATACAGCAGAAAGCACTACCACGTTTTTTTTACCTTCGGATATTATTCGCGACACTGAATGCATACGTTCAGGTTTGCCTACTGAGGTGCCGCCAAACTTTAAAACTTTCATGTGTGTTGCACGTATATTTTAAACAAGGCTGCAAAGATAAAAAATTATTAAACAGTATTTAAAATTTTATTGTTATTCTAACCAAATTGATATAGTTTGCTAGTATTAACCTAAGTTAAATGTGTCTTAACTCATTAACCTATGAAACCGACAACCCTTGATGATGCTCATTTAGAATATTTAAAAAAAGAAAAAGCTGTTTCAATCAAATACTTCTTAATCTTTTTCCTGATAGCTATGTGTGTACCTATAGGTACATTCATAAGTTTTACGAACACTCCGGATAGAATAGATTGGAAAAATTTACTTATGGTTGTAGGTATCATGTATTCACCTATCTACGTGATATTGTTTTTGCTTTACAAAAATGGGTACAAAATACCGGGTATAAACAAAGACATACGCACAAAACAAGGCGTACAAATAGAGGCTACTATAACGGATGCATTTTCAGCTAATTTTCAACCCAAGTTTGATTTTTTTCGAAATCCTCGCAAAAAACCCTATTACTTGTTAAATCATGAGAAATACAAAAAAATCTATGTGAAAGATGATCTATTCAAACAGTTTAACAAGGGCGATAGAGTAAAGTTTACCATTGCAGTAAATACGGGTTTAGCATTGAACATTGAATCCATAAAATAAAACAACAACTAACATGAACTTCAACAACGCAGGCGGTACAAGCGGAGGTGGAGGAAAATTTTTTCTGGGCCTGGTGATGATCATGGGTGGAGGTTATCTCTTGCTTAACTCTATTCAGGTTACCAATGGTTTTCACTTCGGTTATCCGTTGTATACTTTTGGAGCGTATTCTCTCACATCAGGCATGGTGCTTATTCCATTTATGATTGGCGTAGGGCTTATCTTTTTTAACTACAAAAATATATTGGGTTGGCTACTGGCCGGGGGTTCGCTCGTAGCGCTTATTTTCGGAGTTATTTCAAGCATTCATTTTTCCATGCGCCACATGAGTTTGTTTGAGTTGTTAGTGATTTTAGTGCTTTTGGTTGGCGGCATAGGATTATTTCTGGCTTCGCTTCGCAAGCAATAACCTTCAGTTTTCCTTTTTAGCTTTGTGTTTGTTCATAGAAGAAAGATAAATGCCTCCACTTATAAGTATTATGCCCAGCCAGGTTTGCAGGGGTAATTTTTCATCAAAGAATATATATCCATATACCACCGATAGCACGATGCCCGCAAAGTAAACGTTTGTAACTCCCGATACTTCTTCGTATTCATAGGCTCTTGTAAGGTAAACTTGTCCAATATGCGTAGTTAGTCCGATGACACATAAGAGTAACCCATCTTGCCAATCCGGTTCATACCAATGAAGCAACGTATACGGGCCTACTATTAATAGGGCAACCATAGGGAAGTAAAAAATAATTACTTCTGTGTGTTCGCTGTCGCGAAGTTTGCGTACTAGAAAATGCGCACAGGCTGCAAAAAATGAGCCCGACAAACAAATTAAAAAATCTATGTAATCAATATCACTATTGAATCCCTTGATGAGTAAAACACCGGCAAAGCAGATCAGAAAAAAGAAGATATGATGTATACGGATTTTTTCTTTCAAGAACAATGCAGCCATCGTCAAGGTAAAGAGAGGAATCAGATTTGAAATGGTAATTGCCACACCTAAGGGTAAATGTTGCACCGAATAGAAGAAGGCAAAAAGGGACAGAATGCCGACCATTGCGCGAAGCATCAACAACACCTTGTTGATGCCCCAAGGATTTATGCCGGATGTATTTAGCATATAAATGCAAAATATCAGTGAAATGGCTGAACGAATGGTTATGATCTGATGCAGTGGCACAGAGGGGATTGCCTTTACACACAGATGCATGATAGAAAAAGCAAAAATAGAAATAAACATGTACTGCACACCTTTGCTCACTGCACAAAAATCTATTTATCTCTGTCTATAGTGAATTGAACCAATTGCTTCAGAGCATTTTTATAGGGGGATTCAGGAAATGCCCCCAATAAATCAAAAGCAGACTGCTTGTACTCATTCATTTTCTGAATGGCATAATCTATTCCACCCGATTGTTTTACAAAAGCAATTACTTCAGCAACTTTTTTAGGTTTGTGATTTTCGTTTTTGATGATGTTAATGATTTTTCTTTTCTGCATCCAAGTAGCTTTGCTGAGTGCATATATTAAGGGCAAAGTCATCTTACGTTCTTTAATGTCTATGCCTACAGGCTTTCCTATTATTTGTGCGCTGGTATAATCAAACAGGTCGTCTTTTATCTGAAAAGCCATACCGGTTTTTTCGCCAAAAGATTTCATCAATTGAATGTTTTCATCAGAAGCTTTTACAGATGCGGCTCCTACGGCACAGCAGGAGGCTATGAGTGAGGCCGTTTTTTGACGAATGATGTTGTAGTATATATCTTCTGTAATATTGAGGTTGCGGGCTTTTTCAATTTGCAGAAGTTCACCTTCGCTCATCTCTCTTACTGCTGCTGACACAATTTTCAACAAGCCAAAGTCATTGTTCTCTACGGAGAGCAGCAACCCTCTTGACAGTAAATAATCTCCTACCAGTACGGCAATTTTATTTTTCCATAAAGCGTTTATAGAAAAAAAATTGCGCCTGTAGTTGGCATCGTCCACAACATCATCATGTACTAATGTAGCCGTATGGAGTAGTTCTATAAGCGCAGCTCCACGATAGGTAGCCTCAGTCACATCACCACAGGTATGTGCACTGAGAAATACAAACATGGGACGTATCTGTTTGCCTTTGCGCTTCACGATGTAGCTCATGATGCTATCCAGCAGCATCACGTTGCTTTTCATAGAGTCCCTGAATTTTTTTTCAAAATTGTCAATATCAGGAGCTATTACTTTTTTTATGTCGTCTAAAGTTACGGGCATAGAACCGTAATTATAGGCATACCCTTTTCGTTTTCCAAAAATATTATTTAAGGGTTAGTAGTAAGCATGTTTTTATCTTCTATATTCATATAAAAAATATCCTTATGTTTTTTGCGCTCTCCAAAATACTATATTACTTCATTGTGCCATCCACATGGATAGCCGCGTGTATGATATGTGCCTGTGTTGTGAGAAAACAAAAAATAAAAAAAACAGCATTCGCTCTATCGGTGCTTTTTTTCATAATATTTGGCAACAAGTTTTTATTGAATGAAGTTATGATGTGCTGGGAATATGATCCAGTGCCCATACAAAAAGTAGGAGAATTTACAACCTGTATAATACTTACAGGGGTTACGAATACGGATAAACTTCCTCGAGATAGAGTCTATTTCAACAAAGGTGCCGACAGGGTGCTGCATCCTTTGCAATTGTATAAATTAGGAAAAATAAAAAAGATACTCATATCCGGAGGTTCCGGTAAGTTGATAGGAGAAAAAATTTCAGAATCTGTAGAGCTAAAAAATGTATTGCTCTTGTGCGGAGTAAGTGAAGAAGATATCATAGTAGAAAACCGCTCAGTAAATACAGCAGAAAATGCGATGTATACGAAGAAAATCATAGATAGTCTGCATCTGCAAGGACCTTATCTGTTGGTAACCTCTTCGTATCACATGAGGAGAAGCAAAGCTTGTTTCGACAAAGTTAAATTACACACGGAAATATATCCGGTTGATTTTTACAGCCGGCAACGCACCTTTACACCCGATATGCTCTTTATACCTTCAGCTTCATCTATACAAACCTGGGATGTTTTGTTTAAAGAGTGGGTAGGCATGATTATGTATAAGGCTATGGGCTATATTTAGTTATAACTGAACTTGAATTCCACAATTGGCAAAGCACTAGTCAAGCTATGGCATTGACTATTTGCATTCGTTTTGCAATGTTTTTTAGGTGTATCGCTGCGTTTGTTTTTCAGGACGATGCAAAAAAAACTGCCCAATCGTCATTTGTCTATGAAACCCATCCACAGCGAAGCTCCAAACTTATGACTGAACTATTTCTCTAACGCTGAACCATGATTTGAACCAGGATTTTTCAGATGAATATACAATTTCAACACTGATTTTTCCTTTCAATATGGAATTTTCAAGGAGTTTTCGAAAGAGATTTCTTTTTTTATGATGTAACCAAAACTTACATAAGAAATGGACTACGAATACACGGACATATGTGTCAACCCTTGGGGTGAGATGCTACAGATGAAACGACTGCTTGACAAGACAGGCATCAGGAAGGTTCTTGAAGACTTGGGCTTGCCGGAAGACCAAAGTAACAACCGAATAAATGCTGTGAGTATGGCAGAATCGTTTGGGTGAAGATGGCCTGTAATCGTATGGGATTATATCGTCAGTTCCCCAAACAAACAGTCGAATATCAACGACTTACAACGCTTAGATTTAACTGCTTTGCAGTAGGAAGTTGGTTAATGAAACAAGGAAGCAAGAAGGCACTGAAAATACCTGTTCTATTCCAACGAAGGCGATGGTTTGACGGTTTGTTTTCAAATATTAAACCATCTCCATGGCCTTTAAGCCTCCAAACCTAACCTCAACTGAAAAATCCGGGTTAAACTTCATTTCTAAGGCATAAAATGGGTTTAATCGAAAAAAACTCCTATCTTTGTAAGTTCAGGGATAGCTCTAATAAGAACGAAACGTGTTTATGCGCTCAAGTTTCTTTCTTTATTATTAAGCTAAGCCGATGAAGGCTGCGATTCTCTGAACCGAAGCAACATGTGTTGTCTTTCAATTAAGAGAACTTAACTGTTTGTTGTTATGTTCTTCGTGAAAATTTATGTAAAACAATGCGAATTCTAAATGTAAGTTTGATATGAATCTGAATTTGAATATAGCTCCATTAGAAACATGGGTGAATCTGAAAAAGAAACCTTTGGTAATAGCCGGTCCATGCAGTGCAGAAACACCGGAACAATTGATGGCTACAGCACGGGGATTGCAAAGCCTTAAAGTAGACATCATACGTGCCGGAATATGGAAACCTCGTACTCGCCCCAATTCATTTGAGGGAGCCGGTGAGGAAGGCCTCAAGTGGCTTGCTGATGTAAAAAAAGAACTCAACATACCGGTCGGCACGGAAGTGGCCAACCCCGAGCATATAGAGCTTGCTTTGAAGCACAACATAGATGTATTGTGGATTGGAGCACGCACCACCGTGAGCCCTTTTGCCGTACAAGAAATGGCCGATGCCTTGAGAGGAGTAAAAAACGTAGCGGTGTTGGTAAAGAATCCGACCCATCCTGAACTTAACCTTTGGATAGGTGCTTTCGAACGTCTGAATCAGGCGGGTATCACCAACCTGGGCGCCATACACAGAGGTTTTGCTACTTACGACAAAAGCAAATTCCGTAATCAGCCCGTATGGCAAATACCTATAGAGTTGCGACGCATAGCACCGCAAATACCTATCATTTGCGACCCAAGCCACATCACCGGCAAGCGTGACCTTATATTTGAAATATCTCAAAAAGCCATGGACCTTAATTTCGATGGCTTGATGATTGAAACACACATCACACCAGATAAGGCATGGAGCGATGCAGATCAACAAATTACCCCGGAGAAGCTTGGCGAAATACTTTCAGAATTGAAAATACGCGTAGACTCCACTTCCAATCAAGTGTTTAACGATCATCTTGAAGACTTACGTTCCAAAATTGACAACATAGACAGAGAACTCGTAGAAATACTCGCTCAACGTATGGCGGTGGTTGAGAAAATAGGTGAATACAAAAAGGAAAACAACATAACTACGTTTCAGGTAAAACGTTGGGATGAGATCATGAAAAACCGTGCTGAATTAGCCAAAAAAATGGGACTCAACCCCGAGTTTGTCACTGAAATATATAAAATCATTCATGAAGAATCCATTCGCAAGCAAACGGAAATCATGAAAGCCGTAGAGACCAAGGCTTAACTTCTTCAGTATTTTTTAATCCGCATCATGAACGGGATGACGAATCCCGTTTTTTGTTTATTTTTCCAACTGAATTTTATCGGTTGTCTTGAGAATATATCATTCACCAACAGAGTTTAAAAAATTAGAAAACGCCACCGTTACCATCGGTTCATACGATGGAGTGCATCTGGCTCATCAGAAAATATTAAGCCGCGTGCATGAATTATCATTCAAATCGAAAAGCGAGAGTGTGGTAATCACTTTCTGGCCACACCCGCGGATTGTATTAGACAGGCCGCCAGAAAGCATAATGTTATTAACTTCACTGGAGGAAAAAATTGAACTCATATCTCGCTTAGAAATTGATCATTTGCTCATCATACCCTTCACTCGCGATTTTTCTGAAATGAGTTCCGATGATTTTATCAAACATATTTTGGTAGATACCATCGGCACGAAAAAATTGGTGATTGGTTATGATCATCGTTTCGGAAAAGACCGCAAAGGTTCTTTCGATGACCTGAAAAAATACTCTCTAATGTATGATTTTGAAATAGAAGAAATACAAAAGCAAATGCTGGACGATGTGGCTATAAGTTCTACCCAGATAAGACAAGCTCTTCTGAAGGGTGATGTAAGAAAAGCAACCGAATTTTTAGGTCGTCATTACAACCTTTCCGGTATTGTAGTAAAAGGCCTGCAAAAAGGCCGTACAATAGGGTTTCCCACAGCAAATATTGAAGTGTACTCAAAAGAAAAACTTATTCCTTCCGATGGAGTGTATGCCGTAAAAGTAAGATATCAGAATTCATCTCTCAATGGCATGATGAACATCGGATACCGCCCAACACTTGACGGCAAAGCGCACACCATTGAAGTGCACATCTTCGATTTCCACAAAGACATATACGGAGAAAAACTGGAAGTGCTGCTGGTTGATTTTTTGCGAAACGAAAAAAAGTTTAATTCTGTTGATGAGTTAAAAAATCAATTGGAGAGAGATAAGGCATGTGCACATAGCATTCTTTCTCAATTATAGAAACAAAGCCGTACGGGGTAATTATGCTATAAGCATATTGTAAATATAGAGATTAACAAACGAGAATTTCAAGATGAAATTATACAACATAAGAAGAACACAGGTTCTCCCCATTGGCATAGAACATGCATGGGATTTTTTTACTTCTCCACTCAATCTGAGTAAGATTACGCCACCCTATATGAACTTTGTGATCACATCTGAAGATGCTGATAAAAAAATATATCCCGGAAAAATTATTACCTACAAAGTAAGCCCATTATTAGGTATACCTCTCACCTGGGTGACGGAGATAACCCATGTGAAAGAGTATGAATATTTCGTAGATGAGCAAAGATTCGGGCCTTATGCATTTTGGCACCATACGCATTTCTTTAAACCTTGTGCGCAAGGAGTAGAAATGACAGATATTGTTTACTATGCCATTCCTTACGGTTTGATAGGCACATTGGCTCATCAACTCTTCGTGAGAGATCAGCTGAAGCACATATTTGACTTCAGGCGCGAAGCCCTAATACAGTTATTTCGGGAATAGTTTTGTATAGTTTTATATGCAGATATTCTATGAATTCATTGTCAGCAACCAATGCGGGTCTTATCAATCTGCAGGAATCATACTGTAGCATTGAGCATTTCTCTGGCTTTTGCAATAGCTTTTTGTAAGCCATTACAGTCCTTACCTCCGGCGGTAGCATAAAAAGGCTGTCCACCTCCACCGCCTTTAATTTCTTTAGATAATTCTTTTATGATGGAAGAAGCGTTGAGTTGTTTTTCTTTCACAAGGTTGTCTGAGAGCATTACCGTCAGTAGTGGTTTTTCATCAATTACAGAACCGAGTACCAGAACAAGGTTGGGCACTTCGTTGCGTAGTTCAAAAGAGAGTTGTTTCATGGCATCCGCATGGGGTAGGGCTGCGGTGCTGATGATACAATTAAGGTCATCGAGCTTTTCAATTTTGGAGAGCAGGATTTTTTTAGTTTCGGCCGTTTGCTTTGCATGATGTTGTTCGATTTGTTTTTTTAAGGTTTTGTTTTCTTCAATAAGGTTGTGTAAAGATTTTACAACATCTGCCGGATGGTTGAGAATTTCTTTTATGGTAGAAAGTAAAGAAGTTTGATGTTCAATAAATTTTTCTGCACCTTCTCCGGTCACGGCTTCAATTCTACGTACGCCGGCTGCTACAGAAGTTTCCGAAATAAGTTTAAAGATGCCTATTTGGCCTGTTGAAGATACATGAGTGCCACCACATAGTTCAACAGAGAAATCTTTATCGAAGGTAATTACACGTACATAGTCGCCATATTTTTCGCCAAAAAGCGCCATAGCACCCGATTTTTTAGCTTCTTCAATCGGCACATTTCTTCGTTCCTCCAGGGGTATGTTTTCACGGATTTTTTCATTGACTAAGGTTTCAATATTTTTAATCTCCTCATCACTGAGTTTACTCATGTGAGAAAAGTCAAAGCGCAGCATATGTTCATTTACCAACGAACCTTTTTGTGTAACGTGTGTGCCAAGTACTTTCCGCAAAGCAGCATGTAAAAGGTGTGTGGCACTGTGATGGTTGGTTATCTTCAAGCGTCTTTTTTTGTCTACTATGGCACGAAATGTTGCGGTTACATCTTTAGGCAGTTTTTCCGCGATATGCACAATGAGTTCATTTTCTTTTTGTGTATCGGTAATGCGTATTTCATCGTCATGCGTAATAAGGACTCCCGTATCGCCTACCTGTCCTCCGCTCTCGGCATAAAAAGGAGTGACATCTAATACCAGTTGATAGAACCAAGCGTCTTTTTGTTTTACTTTTCTGTATTTTAAGATATGTACGGTAGCTTCATCGAAGTCATAGCCAATAAACTCGGTTTGGTCGCCATGGTGCACGTATACCCAGTCGCTGGTTTCGCCCGATGCGGCTTTTTTAGAGCGCTCGCGTTGCATTTCCATTTCTTTTTCAAAACCGGCCATATCTATTCGGAGATTGTTTTCTTTGGCCAATAGAGCAGTAAGGTCTGCCGGAAACCCATACGTGTCATACAGCTCAAATACAGTTTTGCCGTCTATTGTATCTCCTTTCAATTCTTTTTTTATCTGGTCAAGGCGTTTCAAACCATTTTCAAGAGTACGTAAAAAAGATAATTCCTCTTCGAATATGACTTTTTGCACAAAGTTTTCCTGTGCTTTGAGTTCAGGAAATACGTCTTCAAATTGTGAAGCAAGCAGAGGTACGAGTGAATGCAGAAAGGGATTTTTAAAGTTCAGGAAAGTATAGCCGTAACGTACGGCTCTGCGCAATATGCGTCGTATGACATAGCCGGCTTTAGTGTTGGAAGGTAATTGACCATCGGCAATTACAAAGCTTATGGCACGTATGTGGTCGGCCAGCACCCGCATGGCGATATCGGTTTGTTCCGATGCGCCGTATTGTATACCGGCATGTGAGGAAATAAATGCTATCAGAGGTTGAAAAATATCTGTATCATAGTTAGAGTTTTTGCCTTGTATTGCCCGCACCAACCGCTCGAGTCCCATACCTGTATCTACATGTTTGGCGGGAAGCTCTTCGAGGGTTCCGTCTGCTTTACGGTTGTATTGTATGAATACGTTGTTCCATATTTCTATCACCTGTGGATTGTCTTTGTTCACAAGGTCTCTGCCACTTATCTTTTTTACTTCAGATTCAGGCCTTAAGTCTATATGTATTTCTGTACATGGGCCACACGGGCCTTGATCTCCCATTTCCCAGAAATTATCTTTTTTTCCGCCAAAGAGAATGCGGTCTTCTGAAATCCAGTTCTTCCAAAATTCAACCGATTCATCATCTCTATCCAGATTTTCTGATTTATCACCACCAAACACTGTTACGTAGAGGCGGTCTTTGGGCAGCTTGTATATTTCAGTGAGCAGTTCCCAAGACCATGCTATGGCTTCTTTCTTGAAATAATCTCCAAACGACCAGTTTCCCAACATTTCAAACATTGTGTGGTGATAGGTATCTATACCAACTTCTTCCAGGTCGTTGTGCTTGCCGGATACTCGCAGGCATTTCTGTGTATCGGCTATTCGTGGGTGTTTGGGAGTTTGGTTTCCGAGAAAATAATCTTTAAACTGATTCATACCGGCATTGGTAAACATGAGCGTAGGGTCGTTTTTGTTTACAATGGGTGCCGATGGTACGATAAGATGATTTTTAGATTTGAAAAAGTCTAAAAATTTTTTTCTTATATCTCTTGAAGTCATGTTACAGGCAAAAGGATGATGTGTTACTCGTTGTTCTTTTTGATTAATACTTTTATTTTGTACTAATGCTGCTTTGATTAAAGGGCTCAAATTTACGATAAGCTATGTCAAAAATAAAATTTTATTACGATACTGAAACCTGCAAATACGAAAGAGTGCAAACCACCGTGAGCGATATACTTTTGAATGCTGCAGGATTTATCATTCTATCATTGCTCTTTGCTGCGGGGTTATTGTTTCTGTATAATCATTTCTTTAAATCTCCTGCTGAACAATTGCTTATTAAAGAAAATAAAGAGCTGAAGTTTTATTACAAACTTCTTGAGAAAGAAATGAAGGAGGTTAGCCTCGTATTGAATCAGCTCCAGGATAGAGACAACAATATATACCGTACCATATTTGGCAGTGAGCCGCTAAATACGGATAATAAGATACATACTATAGAGACATACCGGGAGTTGCTGGATAAAAATTTATCCAACAAAGAGCTTATAGTTTCATTATACTATAAAATTGATAAAATTAAGAAAGCCCTATATGAACAAAGTAAATCCTATGACAATATTGTAGCGTTAGCAAAAGATAAAGATAAAATGTTGATGAGTATACCGGCTATACAGCCGCTTTCTAACCCTGACCTTACCAGGCTCGTGTCGGGGTTTGGCTATCGTATGCACCCGATATATAAGGTAATGATGTTTCACTCGGGTGTTGATTTTCATGCACCGCGAGGCACTCCGGTGTATGCCACAGGAGATGGCGTAGTAGTGACGGTCAACGTGAATCCGGGAGGATATGGAAAGGAAATTGAAATTGACCATGGCTTTGGCTATAAAACCAAATATGCCCATTTGGATCGGTTTAACGTGGTGAAAGGGAAAAAAGTAAAGCGCGGCGAACTAATAGGATTTACCGGCAGCACAGGTGCAGCTACCGCACCACATCTGCATTACGAGGTCATATACAGAGGAGAAAAAGTAAATCCTGTGCATTATTTCTTTAAAGATCTGAATGAACAACAGTACAAAAAAATATTAGAACTTGCCGAAGTAGAAAATCAGTCGCTTTCTTAATGAGCATATGAGCTATAAGTTCAAAACTCAACTCACTCACATAATACACTCAAATCGGGTTAATATGCAATCGAATACATTGTGTTCTCTTCGTTTATCAATATAGAGCGGTAATGGTAACTACTCATTAAATGGTATGACGTTATTTCACTTTGATATTTATGAGTAGTCTTTTGAGTAGGCTTTGATAAGTTTTCGGCTGAAACAAAGTAAATCTATAAGCGTATTATCTTTCTATATTTTTATTTTGTGGCATATTCAGTATTTTGTGTAGAACTATTTAAACTAAATTTTTTACCGGTATGATTTTAGGAATAGATATTGGCGGCACTACAGTAAAGTGTGGCATTGTTTCTCACGAGGGAGAAATATCTGAAGTACGAGTATTCAGCACTCCAGGTTGGGTGGAGTCAAAAGGATTTGTCGAATCCTTGAAAATAGAAATTGGAAATTATTTGAAGGATTTTCCGTCAATAAAAGGTGTGGGCATGGGATTCCCCGGACTACTCTCGCCAGATAGAAAAAAAGTAGTGCTATTGGCTAACATTCCTTCAGTAGTAAACGCTCCGGTAATCGAGTTGCTTAACAGTACGTATCCCGGTATTGTGTTTCGTATGGAAAATGACGCTAAATGTGCAGCACTGGGAGAACACTACTTCGGAGAAAACAAAGGTATTGATAACTATATGATGATAACGCTGGGCACCGGCGTGGGAGGGGGTATCATAATTGATAAAAAACTTTTTATCGGAGCCCGTGGAAATGCAGCTGAAATAGGCCATGTACTGGTAAGCAACGGAAAAACATTAGAGAAAAACATCGGCATAAACCATCTCATAAAAATAGCTGTCGAAAAATTAAAAAACTATGAAGGGAAGTCTCTACTGAAAGGTAAAGACATTACACCCAAAGTTATATCTGAATGTGCAGCGCAAGGCGATGAACTCTCTAAGGAAATCTGGAAAAGCGTAGGATACTACCTGGGAGAAGCTTTGGTGGGTGTGATAAGGCTTTTTGACCTAAACACATTCCTGATAGGAGGGGGGATATCAGGAGCCTTTGACCATTTTGTACCGGAAATGACAAGAGTTATTAAAGAAAATCTGCCTTCTTACTATACCGATGACCTCACCATAAAAAAAGCAAAATTAGGCAATGATGCCGGATTGCTGGGAGCTGCAGGTCTGATAATAGAGAATTTCAACCTGGAAAGAGAGTTATGAAATAGCTCTCATGGCGCTTTTACAGGCGCTCTGTTTGATTTCTGATCGAAGAGTTGTATATTCATCTAAACGGATACAGACGATGAAGAGATTTTTTATTCTTGTTGCTTTTGGACAAGCAATCTGCGCTTTTACGAACACTCTCTATGCCCAAAAACACAGCAAGTTGGCCCGCACATATGCATTGATGGCTCAAGCTAGTTACGACAGTGCTGATTTTACACGAGCATTGGAATATTACAAAAAAGCGGAACAAGTACATCCGGGTGACGTCCACTTCCTGTATTCCATAGCGCTATGTAATTTTAATTTGGGTTATTATGAAGAAGCAAAAAATTTTTTTGAAAAAATTCAGGCTTCTAAAATCAAAGACCCCAAAAGAAGTTTCTACATGGGTAGAACTTATCACGCCCTATATAAGCACGACGAAGCAATAGCGGAATACAATCGCTATCTGAAAACCAACCCTAAACTTCCGGCAAAAGAAAAAAATAAAATCGAGTTGCTCATTCAGCAATGTAACAATGGAAAAAAACTGTTAGCCTATCCGGTAAAGGTTAAAATATCCAACGTTGGTAACCTCATAAACACTCAGTATCCCGAATACAATCCGGCAATATCTGCAGATGAAACTATGCTTATATTTACATCCAGAAGGAAATACCCCGGGCTGCATGGTATAGACCCAAGAGATAATAAACCTTACGAAGAGATATACATATCTGTTCGTTCAGACAGGCAGCACAATTGGACAACTCCTGTTCCTTTCAGCAACCTCATAAACACTACATCCCATGAGGCATGTATAGCTCTCTCTGCCGATGCGCAGCACATGTACATATATAAGCCTGACAACGGCGGCGACATATTTGTTAGCGACCTGCTAGGCACCATATGGTCAGAACCTACACCGCTCG
The DNA here is from genome assembly GCA_025054875.1 of Cytophagaceae bacterium. GTDB lineage: Bacteria > Bacteroidota > Bacteroidia > Cytophagales > Cytophagaceae > JANWYS01. Next base: position 15,131 of record JANWYS010000054.1, read on the forward strand.
GAAACAACATTAATTCCCCATACTGGGAGCCATGTGCCAGCATATCTGCCGATGGTAAGGTGTTGTTTTTTGTGAGCGACAGGCCTGGTGGCAAAGGAGGAACTGATATATACATGTCCAAACGGTTGGCCAGTGGAAATTTCGGGCCGCCTATATTACTTAGCGATAAAATAAATACACCATACGACGAATTTTCTCCTTACATTCATCCGGACGGGAAAACACTATATTTCAGTTCTACAGGCCATAACTCTATGGGTGGGTACGATATTTTTTTCTGTACCATAAATACTGAAACGGGTGAAATTTTATCTGCACCGCAAAATGTAGGTTATCCCATAAATACCTCAGATGATGATGTATATTTCGTATGGTCTGCCGATAACAAACGAGCATACTTTGCTTCTATGCGCGAAGGAGGACAAGGAGAGAAAGATATTTATATGCTCGAAAAAGAGGAATCAGAAAATGCTACGTTAATCATATACAAAGGCAAAGTAACCGATTGCGCTACCCACTTACCTTTGCTCACCACAGTTACCATTACTGACAATGCCACTCAGGAAATACTGAGCACCACTTCTTCTAATGCCACTACCGGAAAATTTATATCTGTCCTGGTAGACGAGAAGAATTTCGGAATAGGAATAGATGCTCCGGGATATGAATTTTTTTCTAAAAACATTATCCTGAAAAAGGGTGAAGAGTTCAGGGAAATTGAAGATTCATTTTGTCTGGAAAAAATATTTCCAGGCACCAAAATGACTTTGCACAATATCTTTTTCGAAAACCAATCAGCGGCTTTGCATCAATCATCAAAAGCTGAATTGATGAGGCTTTATAATATGTTGAATGAAAATCCTGAAATAAAAATTTTAATTGCTGTGCATTCCGATAGCTCAGGGGATGAACAAGTTAATTTAAAACTAACCGAAGAGCGGGCTTCTGCCATCAGAGACTATTTAGTTGAAGCAGGTATAAACTCGAAACGTATATTCTACAAGGGATATGGAGAAAGCAAACCTCTCTTCCCCAATGGTACATGGGTACAACAAATGCTCAACAGAAGAGTAGAAATTGAAATACTAAAATAACCACGCCTATGGCATTAGATAAGTATGGCATAGCCAAGCGCATCGCCAAAGAAATAAAACCCGGATATTATGTAAACCTTGGCATCGGCATTCCTACACTGGTAGCCAATTTCATTCCCGATGATATGAATGTGGTGCTGCAGTCTGAAAACGGACTGCTTGGCATGGGCAGGTTTCCATATGAAGATGAAGTAGACCCTGATCTCATAAATGCAGGAAAGCAAACCGTGACTATGATAAAAGGTGCATCCTTGTTTGATTCAGCAGAGAGTTTTGGTATGATCCGCAGCGGACGTATAGACCTCACTATTCTTGGCGCTATGGAAGTATCTGAAAATGGCGATATCGCTAACTGGAAAATACCCGGAAAAATGGTGAAAGGCATGGGTGGAGCTATGGATTTGGTTGCCTCTGCAAAAAACATAATTGTGGCTATGCAACATACCAGCAAGGACGGCCAACCTAAATTGCTAAAGAAATGCACATTGCCTATTACAGGATTGGCTTGCGTAAAAAAAATTGTAACTGATCTTGCTGTACTGCAAGTTATGCCTCAAAAAGGATTCAAGCTACTTGAGCGTGCTCCGGGTGTTTCAGTGGAAGAAATAAAAAATAAAACAGAAGGTACACTCATCGTTGAGGGAGAGATACCTGAAATGGTTTTATGACAACTATGTATAACCACACAATACATGTACGTTCAGTTTATTTCATCTCCCATTGGTATGATAAAAATCGCGGCAAATGACGATTACATCACTTCGGTATGTTTTGCCGAAAACCGAGTAAATGTTAAACAAATAACAAATAGTCTTACCGAAAAAACGGCCGAACAGCTTTCAGCCTATTTTGAGGGAACACTCGAAAAATTCAGCCTCGAGTTGATGCCTACGGGCACTGCTTTTCAGAAGTATGTATGGCATCATCTGAATGATATTGTATATGCCCGCACAACAAGTTACATCGAGGTGGCTAAGCTTACCGGTAGTGAAAAATCTGCAAGGGCAGTAGGTACGGCAATTGGGAAAAATCCATTTCTGATTGTAGTGCCTTGCCACCGTGTGATACGCAGCGATGGACAACTTGGAGGATATGCTGCCGGAGTGTGGCGTAAAAAATGGTTGCTCGAGCATGAACAAAAATTCGAAAAGGCTACATGCAGGATGCGAACGTAATATGAGGTGGAAAAAATGTGTAAATTTTAACTGTTATAGAAAATGATAGGATTAAATTGGTTTCAATAAGCTCATATTCACCGATAGAGAAAAAGATACAGGGTCGGGTTTGCAGCTCACAGCTTCGCCATGGGAAGAACTCATTCGTGTAGAACGATGTAGTAGTCTTTATCTTTTCTAAAAATAAAAAATTCCAGTAGAAAGCCCGACCCGCTGCAGCTGAGGATGAGCGGAGGAAGCGGCGGGGCATGTCCTCAGAAATAAAATATTTTGAACCCGGATTTTTCAGTTGAATATACAATTTCACACTGATTTTTCGCTTCAATATGGAATTTTCAGGGGGTTTT
>JANWYS010000055.1 GCA_025054875.1 Cytophagaceae bacterium
TGTTTATTTTTTTTTTTAACTTTCTTTATAAAAAAAAATTTGTTTTGTTTATTTTTGGGGCGCCGCCCTAAAGGGCGGCGCCCGAACCTGAATCTTTCAAGTAAAAACTATCCCATCGTGCTTTACCAGTGACACCCCCTCTCCAACGACGTTCCAAACCTAAGGCTGAATTTTTTCTCTAACGCTGATTTTGAGATAAACTACTTTGCTTCACTTAATGAGAGATACTACTTGTTCGTTTCCGGAGCACACACCTTTTCCTTATATTTACTTTACATTATCAACTCTTAATTACATGAACCGATATTCCATTCTTTGGGCCGACGACGAAATAGAACTTCTAAAACCTCACATCTTATTTCTAACCTCTAAAGGATATAACATCACACCCGTCAATAGTGGTGCCGACGCTTTAGATAAAATTACTAAAGAAAAATTCGATGTGGTCTTTATGGATGAGCACATGCCGGGCATGAGCGGGTTGGAAACACTTTCCAAAATAAAAAATATACGCCCCAACCTCCCCGTTGTGATGATAACCAAGAGCGAAGAAGAACACATCATGGAAGAAGCCATAGGCTCCAAGATCGCTGATTATCTCATCAAACCTATTAATCCCAATCAAATACTTTTAAGCCTGAAAAAAATTCTTGACAACAAAAAGTTGATCGAGGATAAGACAAACACAGCCTACAGGCAGGAATTTATGAACATCAGCGCATCCTTTGCAGATGCATTATCTCACCAAGACTGGGCAGAACTTTACAAAAAGCTCGTGTATTGGGAGCTTGAAATAGAAGATACCCAAAACAAAAGTATGGTTGAAATACTTTCCCTGCAAAAAGCTGAGGCTAATGCTAATTTTTCTAAATTCATCATGCGCGAATATGAATCATGGCTGAATACTCCCAACACTGACCGTCCTGTAATGTCGCATCAACTGATGAAGAAGAAAGTATTCCCACTGGTAGAGCAAGAAAAAGTTTGCTTCCTCATTCTCATTGACAATCTCCGGTACGACCAATGGAAAATTCTGGAGCCCATACTGTCGGAATATTTTTATGTAAATGAAGAATCCACCTATTATTCTATACTCCCCACTACTACAGCCTATGCCCGCAACGCAATATTTGCAGGGCTCATGCCCGATGAAATCATAACCAAATATCCTCAATGGTGGATAGATGAAGAGCAGGAAGAAAGTAAAAATAACTATGAAAATGAATTGCTCAATGAATTGTGGAAACGACATAAAATAGAAGGCAAAATTTCATACCATAAAATACGTAATCAGGAAAACGGAAAAAATCTGGCATCTTCAATACATAACCTCTACAATAACAAGCTGAATGTAATTGTTTACAACTTTGTGGATATGCTATCGCATGCACGTACGGATATGGCCATGATCAGAGAATTAGCGCCGGACGAATCTGCCTATCGGTCACTGACACGTTCATGGTTTTTGCACTCCACTCTTTTTGACATTCTGAAAAAAATTTCTGAAAACCCTAATGCAAAGCTCATCATCACGACAGACCATGGCACCATACGCGTAAAAAATCCTCTCAAAATCATAGGAGACAAATCCGTAAATACCAACCTCCGCTACAAATCCGGAAAAAACTTAACTTATGATACCAAAAATGTATACGTATGCAAAAAGCCTGAACGCTTAAGACTGCCGCAAAAAAACATTTCTACCTCCTACGTTTTTTGCATAGAAGACAATTTTTTTGCTTATCCCAATAATTTTAATTATTATGTGAATTATTTCAAAGATACTTTTCAGCATGGAGGTATATCGTTGGAGGAAATCATAGTACCCTATGTTGTTATGTCTTCGAAGCAACGATTAAATTAAAAAATGGAAACAACCTTTATGTATGGCACATCGCTTATGTTAATCTGCTTCTGTTTACTCATTGGCACATCTTCATGCAGTGATACCTCCTCCGCAAATAAAACGGATAGTAAAGATACTGTCTGGGTTGATTCCATACCTGATAACGACAAGGAAGACAGCATTATTTATAAAGATGAAGAAAACATAATAAATAAGAAAGACGACAACACCGAAAACGTGTTTGTTCCGCAAGAATGATGCTTGTCAATATTTTCTATATTGTCTGTATTTCAAACTATGCATGAGTTTTGTACAAGCAAAGAAATTTATACCTTACAAGGACTGCATCAGCTAAACCAGATCTCAGAGAGAATTATCCGATATTCAGAATCAGATAGCATTTTTCTGTTCTACGGAGATATGGGTGCAGGGAAGACAACTTTAATACAACATATTTGTGAACACATGGGCACCCTTTCTCCGGTTTCAAGCCCCACATTTTCTATTGTCAATGAATACACATTAAGCAGTGGCCACAAGATATATCATTTTGACTTTTACAGAATTAAAGATGAAATCGAAGCATTGGACATAGGGCTCGAAGAATATCTGAGTTCAGGACAATATTGTTTCATAGAATGGCCCGAACGCATAGAGGCGTTGCTGCCTTCCAGGTATGTGAAGGTGAACATCATTCTAAACAACGACAATACCAGAACTATAACCATATCTACACATGAAGGGTAAGATAACATCGTTAGTCAAAGAACATGCCTTGTATCCGCAAGAGCAATTAATGAAAGTAAAAAATGATTCCTATCGTCTTAATATAGGTATACCTAAAGAACAGGAAGGAGATGAAAATCGGATATGTCTTACCCCCGAGGCCGTTTCTGTATTGATTAACGATGGCCACGAAGTAGTGATAGAGACCGGTGCAGGCGTCAATGCAAAATATACCGATCGCGATTTCAGCGAAGCCGGAGCCCGCATTGTATATACCAAAAAAGAAGTTTTTCAATCGGATATTATTTTAAAAGTCAATCCCCCCACACTTGAGGAAATCGAATACATGAAATCCGGAAAAACTCTAATATCCGCATTACAAACCGGCAAGCTGCAACCTGAATTTTTAGAGGCTATAAACAAACAAAAAATTACAGCGCTGGCATACGAATACATTGAGGACAAAGCCGGAGGAAAGCCTTTAGTGAAGTCCATGAGCGAAATTGCCGGAAGTACCGTCATGCTCATTGCCGCCGAATATCTGAATAGTTACAATGGAAAAGGGGTAATCGTAGGAGGCATCACCGGAGTGCCGCCCACCAAAGTAGTTATATTGGGTGCAGGCACCGTAGCAGAATATGCCGCACGTGCTGCATTAGGGCTCGGCGCTGAAGTAAAAGTATTTGACCATCATATCTACAAACTAAGAAGATTAAGACATGCAGTAGGCACACAAATTTATACCTCTACCATAGATTCACTCACCTTGAGAAATGAACTCAAACGTGCCGATGTGGTCATTGGATCTGTACGAAGCGATGAAGGTAGTCCCTTTGTTGTAACTGAAGAGCTCGTGGCAGAAATGAGACCCAACTCTGTGATTATTGACGTAAGCATAGATCAAGGCGGATGCTTTGAAACTTCCCGTCTTACCTCTCACAAAAATCCTGTCTTCGTAAAATATGATGTCATACACTACTGCGTACCCAACATACCTTCGCGAGTAGCACGCACAGCAACCACCGCATTGAGCAATATTTTCACACCCATGATGCTTCAAATAGCCAGCGTGGGAGGAGTAGATGCAATGATATATTCTAAAGAATGGTTTATGAAGGGTGTATATGCATACAGAGGCAATCTCACCAATCCACATCTGGCAAGAAGATTTAATATGAAATACAGTGACCTCGAAATTATAATGGCTACCCGATATTGAATTTTCTGACCTGTGCTCACTGTTTTGTAATTTTACATACTGACAATGTTGTTTCCTCAATCATGAATTAAATTTTTTTTTAATTGGTTGATATATATAGCAACAAATCTAAGTTTAAAGCAGCCATTTTAGCTGTAGCCATGATGGTAGCCATAGGCTCTATCTATTACACACAAGACTTGGTAAAAAAACTGGAGCAACGTGAAAAAAAATTAATAGACCTCTACGCTAAAGGCTTGCAACAAGCGGTATCGCCTAACTCTAATACTGACCTTACTTTTTTGTTCAGGGAAATCTTAGATTCCAATAATACTATACCCATCATACTTACCGATGAGAAAGGAACACCGTTGAGTTTCCTCAATATTGACATTCCTCCTGATGCTTCAGAGAATGAAACCCGGAAAATTCTATTAAAAGAAATAGAATGGATGAAGTCTGCATATCCGCCCATTGTAATAGACTATAGTGAGCTAGGTATAAAAAATTATATCTACTATCGTAATTCAAAATTTCTTACCAGGCTACGCTACTATCCTTTTGTTCAGCTCAGCATAATCGCGGCATTAGGTATCATAGCATATATAGCTTTCAGCTATTCTCGCAATGCCGAGCAAAACAGGCTTTGGGTAGGCCTGGCCAAAGAAACAGCTCATCAGTTGGGAACTCCTTTATCTTCTCTCATGGCATGGCATGAGATATTAAAACAAAGCAACACAGACCCCGCTATTGTTTCTGAATTGGAAAAAGATATAGTTCGTTTAAGTCAAATCACCGAGCGGTTTTCCAGTATTGGATCTACACCTTCATACAGCAGGGAGCACGCAGAAGATGCTATCTCGGAAGTCATCAATTATTTATCAAAACGTATTTCTGCTCAAGTAACTTTTGATGTCATTAACCATATCGGAAGCGAAGATGTTATAAACATTAATAAACCTCTTTTTGCATGGGTAATAGAAAACATATGCAAAAATGCCGTAGATGCCATGGATGGTGCAGGACATATAACCATAGAAATTTCAAAAACAGATTCACATGTTGCAATTGATATTGCCGATACCGGAAAAGGCATTCCCAAATCTAAATTCAAAGAAGTATTTAAACCCGGATATACAACAAAAAAAAGAGGTTGGGGCTTGGGCTTAACTTTAGTGAAGCGAATTATAGAGCATTATCACAAAGGAAAAATTTTTATACTTCATTCCGAATTAAATAAAGGTACTACATTCAGAATATTGCTCTGATTCCACATACCCGGTAGCATTCCCGCCATAGACGTGATATTGCTTGAAAAGGTATTACGACAATGGTCGCATTTTGTCGTATTGCAGTAGTGCTTGCTTTTCAGATTTACTCAAACCATCCGTCCTCTCTCACCAGAAGCAATATTGAAGAGTGAGGCACAATAAAGTATTTTTCATTCCCGTATATGATTTCAAAAGCATCTCTTTGCAGGTACAAGGCTAAGTCGCCCTCTTTAGCTTGTAAAGGCATGTATTTTACTCTTTCATCGTTTTGTTTCCATATTTCATCCGGCTCGGTAATGTTGGGAAAGGCATATCCCGGCCCGACTTTTACTACCCATCCGGTATGAATTTTTTCTTTTTCATGTACACCCGGAGGTAAATACAAGCCTGAGTTAGTGCGGTCTGAAGCAGCTTTGGGTTTTATAAGGACTTTGTCTCCTACAACAATAATATGTTGTAGTGATATATTTTTTTTATCTATCATATATAAAAGTTTTGTAGAGTTGTATTGGCATGGAATGATTTTTTTTCAATGCTCTCACTTTTATCCTAAAACGCAAATATAAAGTTATTGCAATACAAGTCAGTGCCATGAGCAGTCCGTACCAAATGCCAAACACGTTCATATTCATACGGAAGGCCAGAAACCATCCCAAAGGCAAGCCGAAAGCCCAATATCCGCATAGCACCAGCAAAGTTGGTATTTTTACATCTCCTATGCCTCGCAAAGCGCCCAGCAAAGTAGCTTGTACGCCATCAGATATCTGAAACATGGCACATATGAATAGAAGAGAAGAAGCCATAGATATGACAATGGTGTTGTCTGAATACAGCCAAGGCAAAAAACTGCGCAACAAGATAAACATCAAAGCGAATGTACCCATTAATACTAGTGCCATGTGTACATTACTGATTCCGGCCATCCATAATTGTTCATAATCTTTTCTACCAAACTCATATCCTACGCGGACATTGGCAGATGCTGCCAGCCCTGAAGAAATCATATACGTGACGGCAGCCATGCTCAGCGCCACCTGGTGAGCTGCTACCTCATTGGTACCTATATATCCAACTAATATAGCTGCAAATGAAAATGCTCCTGCTTCCAAAGCCATCTGCATGCCCATAGGCACACTCATGCGTAGCAGTGAAAAAATTTTTTGCATACGTATAGGCACATCCGAAAAGGCATTTCGGTAAAAACGAAAACGGGCATCCCTGAGAAAAAAAACAACAATAGCTGCCAGCATGTATAGTCTGGCAATAAAGGTAGCCCAGGCAATTCCGTTTAAACCCATTTCGGGCAAACCCGCCCAGCCAAACGTCAAAACAACAATGAATACAACATTTACAACGTTTGAGGTAAGACTTATAAGGGTGGCCTGACGCGTTATAGCTAAGCCTTCCATGAATTGTTTGAACACCTGATACATCATTATTGGTATCATGGAAAATGACAGTATGATACCAAACGGTATTGCATCTTTGATTATGTGAGGTTTGTCGCTTATGTAAGGATATACATATATAGAGCATATCATCATCACCGTAATGAACACCCCAATGAGAAAATCTACCACACAACTATGCATAAGCAGTGATTTGATCTCATTTTTATTTTCCTCACCATCGGCCTGTGCTATCAGAGAAGTGGCTCCTATAGAGGCTCCAATGCCAAAAATCATTAATACCCAAAATATAGTGTATGCCAAAGTGGCCGAATGTAAAGCGTTTTCACCAAGCCATTTGCCCGATACGGCCGTATCTACATTGCCTACTAATATATGCCCAAGCTGGCTTATAGAAACGGGTATGGCAATTTCCAGGTTTCGAATCAGGTGATATTTATATCTTTTAGAAAAAATTTTCATGTCGGTTTTTTTCTTCCATTTCTTGCTTAGTTATTTTTAGCAGATTGCTGTGTCCGGCATTGAGTAAGTAAATATTTTTGTTTTTAATTTTTTGTATAAAAGGCGACATTTTGTTCACAGGTATTATTCTATCGTATTTGCCGAAATAAAAATCCATAGAGATGTTGTATGTATTAATAAGTTGAATAAGCTTTTTCTTATTAGGTTCAAGCTTTCGTAAGGCTATCCATGTATTATACACTCTGTCTCTTTGGTCGTCTCGTGCCAACTGGTTTTTAGAAAATCGAACAGTAGTTTTATGAGATAATTTTATGAGTTGTGAAATGCCGGCAACGATACTCATGAGATGGGTATTATGTATGGTGTGCTTAAAAAGACGTCTGGTTACAACGTTGTGAGTAGCAAACTTATACCAATAATTTTTACTGATACCATCCGGAGCGATGAAAATGGCATGCTCTACCTTGTCGGGCATTTGCTCTATGATTGTCCAGGCAAACCGGGCACCCATACTAAACGAAAACAGAGAAAATCTTGAAATCGATTGTTCAGTTAAAATTTTTTGCATCACACACTGTACATCTGCCGGCATAATGGGTTTTTGTTTATTGCCTTTCCAATAGCTCATGCCATGAAAGGGAAGATCGAAACAAAATAAAACATATTTGTTTTTGAATAGGTTTTCAAAAGGTAAAAAAGACTCTTTGTCCATACCAAAACCATGAAAACAAAATAAGATCTTTTCTCCATTACCGTATCTGCTATAGTGAAGACATAATCCGTTGGCTTCTATGTGAGATAAAAACTTATCCATGTGTCAGATGGTTTGCAGCAAGCTATAGTTCTACATTACACTATGTTCTTCATGCAATATCATTGTTTTCGAGAGAGTCTCTTTTTTTCGATAAGTTTCATATATAGTATGTAGCCTGATAAGCTCAAGGTGACGACGTTAGCAGTTATTATGGGAATCTTAAAGAGTAAAATGCCATATAATGCCCAACATAAGAGGCCGGCACAAAACAATATAAACATGGGCAAAGAAATAGAGCGAGTGTCTTTAGTTTTGTAAACCAATATTACCTGTGGAATAAATGCAATTGTAGTGAGAATGGCAGCTACATATCCCAAATATTCGGAGTACTGAATCATGCCATTATTTCTTTTTTGCTCATACGATTGCGTTCATTCTCGTCGAGATAAATTTTTCGCATTCGTATGGTTTTAGGGGTCACTTCTACGTATTCATCTTTTTGAATATACTCCAGCGATTCTTCTAAAGAAAACTGAACTTTAGGGGCTATTTTCAATGCCTCGTCTGATCCGGAGGCTCTCATGTTGGTCAGTTTTTTGCTTTTGAGTACGTTTACCACTAAGTCGTTGTCGCGGTTGTGTTCCCCTATCACCTGCCCCATATATACTTCTTCGCCGGGATCTACGAAAAATCGTCCTCTGTCTTGCAGTTTATCCAGAGCATATGCTGTAACTTCGCCGGTTTCACCCGATATTATAGATCCGTTAATTCTCCCGGGTATAGGGCCTTTGTATGGTTCATACGCTTTGAAACGATGATTCATGACTGCCTCTCCCTGAGTGGCCGTGAGCACAAGGTTACGAAGCCCAATTAACCCTCTGGAGGGAATGTCAAATTCAAGGTGTTGTAAATCGCCTTTGGGCTCCATTACAAGTAATTCTCCCTTACGCTGTGTAACCAACTCTATCACTTTTCCGGCTACTTGCTCAGGCACATCTACTACCAGTGTTTCTATGGGTTCGTGGCGTATGCCGTCTATTTCTTTGTAGATCACCTGAGGTTGCCCCACTTGCAGCTCATACCCTTCGCGGCGCATGGTTTCTATAAGTACAGATAAATGCAAGATTCCCCTTCCGAACACCAGGAATTTATCTTCAGAGTCGGTCTCTTTTACGCGTAGAGCTAAGTTTTTTTCCGTTTCTTTAAACAACCTTTCACGCAAATGTCGTGAAGTTACATATTTTCCATCGCGACCGAAAAAAGGTGAGTTGTTTATGGTAAATAACATGTTTATGGTAGGTTCATCTACAGCAATGCGAGGCAAAGCTTCCGGTGTTTCAGCATCGGCCAGTGTATCTCCTATTTCAAATTCTTCCAATCCCGTTACTGCACATATATCGCCTGCCTTAGCTATATCTACCTTTACCTTCCCTAGCCCTTCAAAAAGATGAACTTCTTTTATTCGTACTTTCTTGAAAGAGCCATCGGCCTTGCACAGAGCATATGTAGAATTTTCTTTTATTTCTCCTCTGTAGATACGGCCTATTGCTATGCGGCCAACAAATGATGAGTAGTCTAAAGAAGTTATCTGCATTTGTAGAGTACCCTCAGGTGAGGGTGCGGCGGGTATTTGCTCTATTATGGTATCCAATAATATGGAAATATCATTGGTTTTTTGTTTCCAGTCTAAGCTCATCCATCCTTGTTTTGAAGAGCCGAAAATAGTTACAAAATCGAGTTGGTCTTCGCTGGCTCCAAGGTTGTACATGAGGTCAAATACAGCATCCTGCACTTCATCAGGGCGGCAGTTTTCTTTATCTACTTTATTTATGACCACAATGGGCTTCAACCCCAATGATATGGCTTTACTCAACACGAAGCGTGTTTGAGGCATGGGCCCTTCAAAAGCATCTACCAACAATAACACACCATCGGCCATTTTCAGCACGCGTTCCACCTCACCGCCAAAGTCAGCGTGGCCAGGGGTGTCTATGATGTTTATTTTTACATCTTTGTATCGCACCGAAACGTTTTTGGCTACTATCGTTATACCTCTTTCTCGTTCCAGCTCATTGTTATCCAATATGAGGTCATTCAATTGCTGGTTATCTCTAAACAATTTTGAAAAATGGATAATCTTATCTACCAACGTTGTTTTGCCGTGGTCTACGTGCGCTATAATAGCTACGTTGCGTATACTTTGCATGATAACATCGTTTACATTTGGCTGCAAAAATATGAATAATTTTACTCATACGATATTTTATTTTTGCATTTATCCTTTCGATTCAGAGAATACATTCTTGTGATGCGCAGATAAACTATATATTAAGGCTATGTGATTAATTTTCACCATGGCGCCAGCCGGTCTAATTGAAATGCAATGTTCAGAATATTATTTCACTAACCCATATTATCAACAAAAAATCAGCTACCAACCATTTCATCAGCACTGGTTTCTGTTAGTTTGTACGCCCGAATTTTTTCAACTGTAGAAAAATGAGATTATCTGCATTTTGTGAGCCAAACAGTCGTCCGTTTGATTTCTTACGGATAATAAATAGCTTTGCACACATTTACTGAACTACACATGCTGAATTTTTCCATAGGCGATTCAGGTCATCTTTTTGTGGTATTATCTTTTGTATCTGCACTTGTAGCCGGCGTTGGTTTTGCCTGTGCGGTAAAAGATAATATCAAAGACAATACATTATCATGGACATCTTTTGCTAAAATTTTTTTTTATGTGCACGCGGCATCTGTGCTCGGAACTGTAATTTGTTTATTCATCATCATATATACACATCGCTATGAGTATCATTACGCATGGAGCCACTCTTCCAACAATCTGCCGGTACACTATATGATATCTTGCTTTTGGGAAGGGCAGGAAGGAAGTTTTTTGTTGTGGATTTTTTGGCATGTTCTGGTGGGTGTTGTGCTACTGAGAACTTCTGAAAAATGGACGGCTCCGGTAATGACGGTATTGTGTGCAGCACAGGCTGTACTTGTTTCAATGATTATTGGTGTAGTGATTCCGTGGATAAACAGCAAAATTGGCAGTTCGCCATTTATACTCATGAAAGAGCACATGCCCGACCTGCCTGTATACCGTATCAATCCTAATTTTGTAGCTAAAGATGGTTCGGGGCTTAATCCTTTGTTGCAAAACTACTGGATGGTTATTCATCCTCCTACTTTGTTTCTCGGCTTTGCTTTGTGCATCGTACCTTTCTCGTACAGCATAGCTGGTTTGTGGGTTAGAGATTTTACAGGATGGATACGACCTGCAATTGTATGGGCACTTGTGGCTGCACTGGTCTTAGGCTTGGGTATATTGATGGGGGCATATTGGGCATACGAAACACTAAACTTTGAAGGTTATTGGAATTGGGACCCCGTAGAAAATGCCGTGTATGTGCCATGGTTGTTGTTGATTGCATCTATTCACATTCTAATAAATTATAAAAGCACACGTACAGGCTTAAAAGCTTCCTACATACTTTTGGTGTCTATGTATTTTTTGATATTGTACTCCACCTTCCTCACTCGTAGCGGCATTTTGGGCGAATCGTCTGTGCATTCTTTTACTGACCTGGGACTGTCGGCACAATTGATTATTGCTATGTTGATTTTTACTGCAGTCTGCATCATTCTCCTTGCATTCCGATGGAAACATTTGCCTGTGTCTCCCAAAGAAGAGTCTGTGTATACACGGGAGTTTTGGATTTTTATAGGCGTTGCCGTACTATGCTTGTCGGCATTTCAAGTGTTGGCATACACTTCCATTCCTGTATATAATTCCATACTGAAGGCTGTGGGCATACCAAGTAATTTAGCTCCTCCTGCCGATCAGGTGCGTACTTACAGCCAGTTGCAGATATGGTTTACTATCGTAATATTGATAATCGCTACGGTAGCTCAACATTTCTGGTGGTATAATGCAGACCGAAAGAAAATATGGCATAACCTCACTATACCCATTTCACTTGCACTTTTACTCACCTCAATACTCATCATTGCCGGTGAATTGCGGTGGACAGAATACTTGCTGAACGACATTTCATATATTTTGTTAATTCTTTCGGCATTGTTTGCCCTTTTAGGGAGCATCTCCGTTATGATAACTCTTTTGAAAAAAAACAAAACACTATCGGGCGGAGCTGTGGCTCATATTGGAATGGCCATTATGATACTCGGTATATTGTATTCTTCGGCTTTTACAAAAACCATCAGCATAAACACTACCGGGTTGCTCTACTCAAAGCAAATGTCCGCAGAGGAAAACACACAAAACATATTGTTGTTCAGAAACGACCCGCAAACCATCAAAGGGTTTACATTGGAGTATGTCGGTAAACGTGTTAAAGCACGTAAAATACCCGGATATGTGCACACAGACTTCATATTCCCATTGGATGATAAAGGCCATCAAGTAGTAGCTGTGAAAGACCTCTTTTATAAAAACAAGAAATACTTTTCCAAAGGCGATACTCTTTCGGCCGATTTAGAAAACATATATTATGAAATACGCTATGTAAAAACTTCCAGCGACACATTTACATTATATCCACGCTTGCAGAAAAATAAAGAAATGGGTAATGTAGTATCGCCCGACATCAAAAAATTTTGGAACCGTGATATTTACTCCTATCTCTCTATGGTACCTCTGGATTACGATGAGCGTGAGTGGAGTCCCACACAACAATATAATGTGCACATCGGCGACACTATTTTCATAAATGACTATGTAACTATATTAGACGCTCTTGAACGAATAAGCAGCTATCCCGGCATATCTCTGAAACCAACAGACATAGCGCTAAAAGCTCACATACGGTTGCTTGGAAAAAACAAAACCTACCACTTACATCCTGTATATATGATACAAACCGATACTAAGGAAGTGTTTTCCGCATTTGACATGAATGAAGAGATAGGGGTAAGTGTCCGCATCACCAACATTGACCCCGTCAAAGAACTGTTCACACTGGATGTAAACACTACACAAAAAGATTTTGTGGTATTAAAAGTAATCGAAAAACCATTGATAAATTTATTCTGGATAGGAGCAATCATCATGTTTACAGGTATGGGTATTGCTATATTCCGGAGAAGCCGATAGTTTACTATAATCTTTTTTATGTCTGACTTTTATAAAATCAACACATTTATTTTTGATGTAGATGGTGTGCTCACTGATGGGAGTGTACTATCATATGCGAATGGTGAGCATGCCCGAAGATTTTACGTAAAGGACGGATTTGCTATAGAAAAAGCCATTCAGGCGGGGTACAACGTCATTGTGATATCAGGAGGTTTTGAAAAGGGCGTATATAACCGCCTTACCTTTCTGGGAGTGAAAGACATTTTTATGGGTGTGAAAGATAAACTCGAGGTGTTTAACTCTTTCAAAGAGGAGAAAACAATTGATCCATCATGTATTCTGTATATGGGTGACGATATACCTGACTACAAAATGCTGAAACTTGTTGGTATGCCTACCTGCCCCAATGATGCAGCTTACGATATAAAAGAGATATGCAAGTATGTATCTCCTTTTGATGGTGGTCGTGGCGCTGTGCGAGATGTGATCGAAAAAGTGATGAAAGCTCAGGGAAAATGGCAAAAAGAGTTATGGTAAACCGGACCTGCAATATTTACAGGTCACACTTGCTGCAAGATCCGGCAAAGTACATACAAAATTTTACAGCTTGTAAATACAATAATCCTCATTTTCTAAAACTTTCTCATGGCAGCTTAAAATCACCTCTGAACCAAAGCTTCTTTTCAGGATAACAATGTATTTTAATCCTTTCTCTTTGAGTGCATTTACATAATTTTCTTTTAAAATATTTTCATTGTTATCTACCCATCCCTTTCTGTGTGCGAAATACATCGGAGTAGGACAAGGACCACTATTTATTAATATCAAATCTTTTCGCTGCGAAATTTTATCAAGGTCATTTTCCAAATTTACTATTCGAAAATCTACTTCTTTAACTCTAAGATCATGCAGTTGATTTCCTACATTTTCTATGCACAGAACGAGCAAAATTCCCAACGCAAGTTTATAGTTTTTAATTTTGCTCAGCCCATAGCCAGCCACTAAAGCCATAATGGGAACGAAAGGTACTATGTAATAATTATGGTGTGCAAAGGTAAATCCAGCTTTACAAACTACAATAGAAAAAACGGCTAATGATATTAGAAACAGGCTATATATTTTCCACTCTTTATTAATGATTGAAATAACTAACCCATACACAAAAACAGCAAATCCTGAAAACTTTAAAGCCGTCTGATAAAATCTACTCAGAGTCAAATCAAGATTTTGGACAATCTCACGAAATCCTTCCTTCATGCTTTTACCCATAAAGAAATGCCAAAACCCGTAAGTATCTACCAAATATGGAACCCAATAAAAATACCAAGCTATAACAGGTACAAGTCCTAAAAAAGTAACTGATGAAAAAATCAGTTTACGATTTACGGGAATCTGTTTGTTCAGATAGAAAAAAATAAAAACTACAAGTGAGTATCCGCTTGGTAGTTTTGACAATATTGCAGATACCATAAAAATAAAGTAAGCCAACAAATACCACAGATTTTTTTTACGGTTTTCGTTTTCTAAATAATTGATTCCATAATAAACACAGGCTATCATCATTGACATGGAAAAAGTATCAGGCATAATTTTTCTTGAAATCTTAAACCAAATGGATACCATTAAAATGATAGTGGAATAAAATGCAACCGTATTACCAAAATACTTTTTTATCAATCTAAAAAAGAACCATAAGCCTATACTTGAAATGATTAAGTTAATCATTCGCCCGTACCAATGCTGATAGCCGAAAATTTCAGACACTATATAAATCATATAATTGAGTAGAGGAAACTCCATGCCGGTTACTCCGGACTTTTCTCCGGCAATATCTATTCTTGGGTAAAAGATGTTGTTATCAATTTCCAAAAAATTTCTGGCCACCATTGCAACGGTGGCTTGCCTCCAATTATGTCCTACTTCTAATGGTGGGTCCGTTATTCCTATAAACCTGATGAGAAGAAAAAATATAATCCAAAATCTTATATCGTTTAAAATCTTTTTCATAAATATTTCCGAACAACCCTGTAGTTTCATTCATTAGACAAGACAATTATATACCTGTTATTCAGGTCACATGATATATGTTAGATACGTTTAAGTCAGTGTCCTTGATTTTTGTATGAACGCATCATTGTCTCATTGTACGCAGTCTAAAAATTTTTCAACTATCAATCAAGACTAATAACTGACTAAAAAATTGATAAGCACAACATTTTCCATTGCTATGTTTTACAAAATATACAAACAACTGTTTTGAAATTTTTACCGCAACGTCTCTACCTGTATAAAACAAATTTATGCAAAACGAGCCGTACAGTATTGCGATCAAAAATCAAATCAAAATGAAACCACAATCCTCTATATGAATGAATAAAATCTTACAGAGCCGATTTTCAGATTTTGACCCGCACCAGAAAACATATTGAGTTTTTTCGTTTTAGACGTATATTTACCGCCACACTACTAACTATGAACTATGCAACTATATCCTCTTGCTTTTAAAACCATTTTTAAAGATAAAATATGGGGAGGACAAAAAATCAAAACCATACTTAACAAAGATTTTTCTCCATTGCCCAACTGCGGCGAAACATGGGAAATATCAGGTGTAGAGGGCAATGTTTCTGAAGTAGCTGATGGAAATTTAACCGGAGCGAAACTCACTGAACTTATTGAGAAATATAAAGGCAAACTGGTAGGAGAAAAAGTTTTTGAAAAATATGGAAACCAATTTCCGCTACTCATCAAATTTATTGATGCTAACGACGACCTCTCCATTCAGGTACACCCCAACGATGAACTGGCAAAAAAGCGACACAACAGCTTTGGCAAAACTGAAATGTGGTACATCCTCCAGGCTGACCCGGGAGCACAACTTAATTCGGGGTTTAACCAACCTATGACAAAAGAAAAGTATTTACATCATCTGCACTCCAATACCTTGCATGAAATATTAAACATGGAACCCGTGCAAGCAGGCGATGTATTCTTCCTCCCCGCCGGCAGGATACACTACATCGGAAAAGGAATATGCCTTGCAGAAATTCAACAAACTTCTGACATCACCTATCGTATCTACGACTTTGACCGTACCGATGATAAAGGAAACAAACGAGAACTGCACACCGATTTAGCTCTCGATGCCATAGACTATTCTTTTTACGAAAATTACAAAACCTCATACACCCTCCTACCCAACAACACAAGCCCCTTAGTAGCTTGCCCATACTTTACAACCAACTTAATATCTTCTCAAATACCCATAGAAAAAAATTATTCCGAGGTAGATTCTTTTGTTATCTACATCTGCATCGAAGGAAATGCCCTCATAGAAACTACACACGGCAACGTACAACTTTCCATCGGCAGGTGTTTGCTGCTACCTGCCGAAATCAAAACCGTGAAAATACAACCACAACCTCATGTGCGTTTACTCGAAACTTACCTTCCATAACCATCATGAAAATTATTTGTGTAGGCAGAAATTACTCCGAACATATTGACGAATTAAAAAAAGAAAAACCCGAAGCCCCTGTTATATTTCTCAAACCCGATACCGCATTGTTAAAAAATAATGCGCCTTTTTATTATCCGTCTTTCAGTGAGGAAGTACACTATGAAGCAGAAATTATTGTCAAAATTTCTAAAGAAGGAAAAAACATTGCCCCCGAGTTTTCTCATAAATATTTTGAAGAAGTAGGTATCGGCATTGACTTCACGGCACGCGACCTGCAAAGAAAACTACAGGAAAAAGGATTACCCTGGGAAATTTCCAAAAGCTTCAATGGCTCGGCAGCCATCTCTCATTTCATGCACAAAAGTACCTTCACTGACATCCAAAATATTCATTTCTCTCTGTATCAAAATCAGTTGTTAAAACAATCCGGAAATACATCTAACATGATTTTCTCCTTCAATGAAATTATTTCCTACATCTCTAAGTTTATACTCTTAAAACCGGGAGACATTATTTTTTCCGGCACACCTTCCGGAGTTGGCCCCGTAAAAATCGGAGATGTGCTTACCTGCTTTATAGAGCAGCAAGAAATGCTTAGGTGTGAAATAAAATAGGCAAGCATATTATGCTTGCCTGTATGAATGAAAATCAAATACCTCAAATTACTTCTTTGCACCCTTCAAGGTTATATTCAACTCTATGTCGTCTGACAACACAAAATCTTTCAACCCTGTAGAATACGATACGCCATAGTCCTGACGATTGAATACCAACTTGCCGCTTGCCGCGAGCATATCTCCGTTTACGTTTACAGATACATCTGTTACTTTTTGTTCTTTAGTTTTGCCACGCACAGTCAGGTCGCCGATTAAAGTGTTGCCCTCCATTTTTTTCACCACAAAAGTTGCTGTGGGGAAACTGTCTACGGCAAAAAAGTCAGCATTCGTAAGGTGTGCTACTAATTTTTCTTTTGTATTCTTTTTGTCGTAAGCGCTGTCTAAAGGTGTAATGGTTTTGAGATCAGCTGTAAAGCTGCCCGCAGTAATCACATTACCTCTAAGCGTTAGCGAACCTTCACTCAGTTTTAATGTGCCCCAGTGTTTTTTAACTTTCAGCATTTCTCCTTTCCATTTCAACACAGAACTGTCTGTGTTTATCACGTAACTTACCTCAACACCTGCGGTATCCGCTTGGGTTGTTTCTGTGGTTTCCTTTTTTGTTCCCTCTCCACATGCGCTCACGATGGCTGCCAACGCAAACGCATAAATAACTTTAGTAATTTTCATAGTATTCAGATTTGTGTGTTTAAACATATATTTTGGGCAAATATATATTCCACAAAACGAATTAGCAATCACTTTTACAAAAAATTACATGTTGAGTCAGTTTTTTATGTAGGGCGCGCCCCTGCGGGGCCGGGCTGTCCGCCACTCCGCTATCGCTGCGGTGCTCCGCTAAAGCTCCGCACTGGCCG
>JANWYS010000056.1 GCA_025054875.1 Cytophagaceae bacterium
ATGGGAGCCATGGCCTGCAAGGCCAGTGCGGAGCTTTAGCGGAGCACCGAAGCGACAGCGGAGTGGCGGACAGCCCGACCCGCAGGGCGCGCCCTAAATAAAAAAAACATATTACCACATTACCTTTCTGCTGATGCGGATCCAGAATTAATGTTACTCTCATTTGGAAGCTAATAGATTAGTAACCAGTATAATTTGCTACCTGAATCAACCGCTTTCTAACGTTGTTCAACGTCAACTTTTTTAAAAAGCTTTCGGTTAAAAAAGCCTAAACAAAAAAATTAACTAAAAAAAAAATACATTTTTTGTAACCTTATATTAAAAGCAATCGTTAATTTTGCACGAGTAGTAAGTATAATTTGTTTTCATATTCTTTGTTTGCACAGTAGCCACCTCCCCGGTGGCTATTGTGTTGTTTGTCGTAACGAAAGCAACATCCGCATAGCATTTCAGTTGAGAATAATTAATGCAGTTGAAAAAATATTTGAAATCTTTTTCTAAAATATTTAAGTCGTTTTTTTCTTTTTCTTATCTTTAGACAAGCTAGATTAAATGTGATTTTAGCGTAACTGATATGATGAAAGAAATAGATAACCACTATACTGATCAGGAACATTATATATGGACATCTTTGTTTGTCCGTTGCCTTCAGTTTTTGCCAGATACAGCACACAAGTCTGTATTGGAGGGCTTGAACATAATCGGATATCCTACCGACCACATTCCGGATTTTGATGAAATCAATCACAAACTTTCACTTCATACCGATTGGCAAGTTGTGCCTATGGAGGTTATGGTTGAAGATTCAGAGTTTATATCCATGCTTGCTTCTAAACGCTATCCATGCCGAAAATGGCTCAGGAGTAATGCGCAATTTGAAGCAGAGCTCGATGAATACGACATGTTTCATGACATCATCGGCCATACTCCGCTACTTATTCAAAAGCCGTATTCAGAATATCTGACAAATTTAGGTTCACTGGCACTTCAATATTTAAAACATGAAAACATACTGTCGTTGCTGAAAAGAGTATATTGGCATACCATACAATTTGGCCTTATTACAGATGGAAATACATTAAAAACATACGGAGCACATTTATTGACATCACCGGGCGAAACCTCTTTTTCCATGAGTGCCGGCGTGCCTAAGTATGACCATAATCTGGATATAATACATAATACTCCTTACAAAAAGGGAAGTTATCAGGAAAAATATTTCGTCGTTAACTCTTTTGAACAGCTCTGCAACAGCATTGACGGCATAAAAAAAATGATTGACCAAATTTTAAAAAACTAATATGCGCCTGTTTTTTATTTGCTTTTTCTTGGGGTATTTCGGTATACATAGGTTGATGATGGGATATAAAAACTGGTGGCTGATGCTTATTACTTTGGGCGGCTTCGGCATATGGCAACTGATAGACCTTATCCGAATAGCGCTTGGAGATATGAAGTCTATAAAAAAGATACCGGAAAAAATTTGATTCCGATGTAGTAATCAGTTACAGATAGTTTTTTGCAAGTTTTTCTTAAGCAAGAGCAACTCTCTTCAATATTTCAGGTTCAAGAAAAGAACTTAGGTAGTATCCCTGATAGTGTGTAGACATAAATTATTATATGTTGTTTTAGGAATATTAGACCCCATTCATGTGATAGAAACACAGCGGTCGTAATTTCAATGAACACTTGTTCATGTATATTCAGGGTAAGTGCAACTGCTGACGGTTTGATCCTAATAAAAATTGCGTGGCGTTGCAACTCAAAAACTTTTTCAATTGTATAAAATGATTTGAATGGCAAGTCAAGCCTGCTTTTTGCTTGCATTCCATGCATGTCTCGTAAAGTAGAACTTCTGAGTACTATACATCAACACGAAAAAATATGGGCGTAGGTAATATGTCGTACACCATCTCTTTTGTGTTACGGTATGGATAAGTTACCATGTTTTTATGTATATTTTCGCACATTTATTATATACATACAAAGTATTATCGTATGCAGTTTGATCGCTCCTCATATACAGATGAATTTTTGTTAAACCTGTATCAGGAATTACTCACTCCACGGTTGATAGAAGAGCGAATGTTAATATTGTTGCGTCAGGGAGTAATTTCAAAATGGTTTTCCGGAATAGGGCAAGAGGCCGTGTCAGTAGGAGCAACAGCTGCGTTGGAAAAAGATGAATACATACTTCCATTGCATCGCAACCTGGGAGTATTCACCGTGCGCAAAGTACCCATGAGAAGGCTATTTGCGCAGTTTCAGGGCAAAATATCCGGCTTTACAAAGGGGCGCGACCGCTCTTTCCACTTCGGTAGCCTGGAGCATCACATCGTAGGCATGATATCTCACCTTGGTGCTCAACTACCCGTAGCTGACGGCATTGCCTTGGCAGAAAAACTCTCTGCTACCAACAAAGTAACGCTTGTATTCAGTGGCGATGGAGGCACCAGCGAAGGCGATTTTCATGAAGCTCTGAATATAGCTTCCGTTTGGAAACTACCTGTTATATTCCTTATTGAAAATAACGGATACGGGCTCTCTACCCCTACTCATGAACAATACGCATTTAAAAATTTTTCAGACAAAGGTCCGGCTTATGGTGTAGAAGCATACACAGTAGATGGCAACAATGTACTCGATGTATACACCACTGTTCGAAATATAGCACAAAAAATACGGCTTGCTCCTGCACCGGTCATAATAGAAGCGAATACTTTTCGCATGCGTGGCCATGAAGAGGCTTCCGGAACTCAATATGTACCCCAACAACTTTTTGAACAATGGATGAAAAAAGACCCCGTTGAAAATTTTGAAAACTTTCTCTTTAACGAAAATCTCATTACTCAAAAACAAATTTCTGACATTCGTGAGCAAATTAAAGTAAACATAGAGCAAGCGCTTCAACAATCTTTAGAAGACTCCTACCCTTTGCCTGACATTGAACAAGAAATTGCCGATGTATATTTTCCGTACAAGCAGTCTACTATATATCCGGCCACAAACAGCAAAACAAAAAAACGCTACATAGATGCCATATCCGATGCTTTAAGCCAATCGCTCGACAGATTTCAGAATCTCATTCTTATGGGGCAGGATATTGCTGAGTATGGAGGTGTGTTTAAAGTGACGGAAGGTTTTGTGAAAAAATATGGCAAAGACCGTATACGCAACACCCCCCTGTGCGAATCGGCAGTTATCGGTATGGGGTTGGGTTTATCCGTAAAAGGATACAAGACGGTAGTAGAGATGCAGTTTGCTGACTTTATTTCCTGTGGATTCAATCAGGTGGTAAACAACCTTGCTAAAACCCACTATCGCTGGGGGCAGCATGCTGACGTGGTTATTCGCATGCCTACCGGTGCAGGTACCGGAGGAGGGCCTTTTCATTCACAGTCTAATGAAGCATGGTTTTTCCATACTCCGGGTCTCATATTGCTATATCCCGCTTTCCCATATGATGCGAAGGGATTACTCAATGCAGCGATCGAAAATCCCAATCCGGTAATGTACTTTGAGCACAAGGCTTTGTACCGATCTGTAGAGCAAGAAATACCAGATGACTATTATACCTTGCCCATTGGTAAGGCCGCCATTGTCAGGGAAGGCAATGAACTCACCATAGTAGCTTATGGAATGGCTGTGCATTGGGCTCAAAATATTTGCACTCAAGAAAATATAGACGCCGATATTATTGACTTACGGACATTATTACCCTGGGATAAGGAAACCGTGTTCGAATCCGTAAAAAAAACAGGAAAAGTTATTGTGGTTAATGAAGATACACTCACCGGAAGTATAAGCGCTGAAATAGCAGCCTGCATAGCGGAGTACTGTTTTCAATATCTGGATGCTCCCGTAATGCGCGAAGCAAGCCTGGATACGCCCGTGCCATTTGCCAAAAGCCTTGAACAACAATTCCTCCCGTTTGAACGAATGAAAGATAAAATACTTAAACTGTCTATGTTTTAAAACACATGTATGCTCAAATTTTGCTCCTCTGTTACGTCAGCAACATAGAGGCGATTACAATCAAAGATCATACACATGTTATGGTGCTCTCATCACAGAATTACATTTCTATTTTCGATTTAACATTTTCATACTATGAAAAAGGATTATATATCATATTTTAAACATGAGCTTTCCTTGCTAAACCCTGAACAAAAGCGTGCAGTAGAAGACATAGAAGGGCCCATGCTGGTTATAGCAGGTCCCGGTACAGGCAAAACACAGATACTCGCTGCACGCATAGGTAAAATTTTGTATGAAACCGATACGCATGCCGGTAATATACTTTGCCTCACATATACCGATGCGGGCACAATAGCCATGCGACGCCGGCTGCTCCAATTCATAGGCCCGGAAGCATACAAGGTAAACATACATACCTTTCATGCCTTTTGTAACATGGTGATTTTAGAAAATCAAGCCTACTTCGGTATACGCGATTTGCAAATCATATCGGAGTTGCAACTCACAATGTTGCTGGAAGAGCTAATAGACAATTTTTCTGTTGGGCACCTCCTGCGTCGCAATTCAGGTGACATATACTACGATAAACCACATCTGAAAAATCTTTTTAGTACAATGAAAAGATATGGCTGGGAGCCTGATTACATTAAAAAAAAAATTGATGAATATCTTGATGAGTTGATAAATAATGAAGAATATCAATACAAAAGAAATACAAAGACCCATCAAAAAGGCAGTCCAAACCAGAAGTATGAAAAAATAAAACAGAGCTTCAAGAGAACAATCGCTGCTGTTGATGAGTATAAAAATTTTCAAAAATTAATGAATGAGAAATCGCTCTATGATTACGATGACATGATTCGATGGGTGTTACAAGCGTTTCAGGAAAACGAAAATCTCCGCGCTGATTATCAGGAGCGCTTTCTATATATTCTCGTGGATGAATATCAGGATACCAGCGGTTCCCAAAATCAACTATTAGATATTCTTGCTTCTTATTGGGATAATCCTAACATCTTTGTGGTTGGAGATGACGACCAGTCTATATATAGCTTTCAAGGTGCAAACGTGGACTACATAAACAATTTCAGAAAGAAATACAGTCCGCATCTCAAAGTAGTACTACTCAGAAATAACTACCGATCTACACAAGCCATCCTCGATATGTCTAAGGCATTAATTAACCATAACAAAAAGAGGTTAATTAATGAAATGAAAGGTCTTGACAAAAATCTTATTGCCTCTAACGAACGGTATAAAAACTCGACAGTCTCTCCCATCATTACAGAGTATTACAACCCAACTCATGAAGAGTGGGGTATAATAAAAAAAATAGAGCAACTGTATTCCGCAGGGCAAAAACTTTCTCAAATAGCCGTAATATACCGCAAGCACAAACAAGTAGAAAACATTGTAAATGCTTTGCAAAAGCGCAATATCCCTCTCAATATTCGTAAGAAAACAAATATACTTACATTGCCTGTAATCCAAAATTTAGTCACTCTCCTTAACTACTTATATCAGGAACATAAAGAGCCCGATAGTGGCGAACATCTGTTGTTTGAAATTATGCATTTTAATTTTTGGGGCATTCCTCATAGCGATATTGTAGCCATTTCTCATGAATGCAGCAAAGGAAAAGATATATCTTATAAATCATGGCGCTCGCTCATGGCAAGTAATGACGGCATGTCAAGACTTGGATTAACTAATACTGAGGCTATTACTGCGCTTCATCAGAATCTTTGCTATTGGTCCGAACAACTGCCCAATGTAACCGTGCAAACCTTATTTGAAAAAATATTGACCCGCAGCGGACTCCTTGATTTTATCATGAGAAGCAACGATCGCGACGAACTGCTACAGGCAGTTACTACTTTTTTTGATTTCATAAAAGAAGAGTCATCAAGGCAGTTTCAATATAAATTGAGTGATTTAATAGAAACATTAAATCTCATGAAGAATTACTCCATTGAACTGGAGCTTAACCAATACTTGTATGCCGAAAACGGTGTAAACTTTGTCAGCGCTCATTCCTCCAAAGGACTGGAGTTTGAGTATGTTTTCCTGATCGGAGCCACTTCTAATCAATGGGAAAAATCTAAGGCTGGAAATACTGATTTTAAACTGCCTCCCAACCTCATTAAAGATAGAGAATTTGATGAATCGGAAAATCTTATAAAGCACGCTAACGATGAAAAGATTGAAAAAGAAAAGGAAAAACCAAGTCACACGGATGACAAAAGAGAAGAAGAACGCCGGCTGTTTTATGTAGCTCTCACGCGGGCTAAAGAACATCTCTTTATATCGTATCCCGCTTGCGATAACACGGGAAAAGCACTGGAGTCGTCTGCCTTTGTGGAAGAAATAAAAGATTCAGGAATTCCAATAGTTGAAAAAAAACATTTTTCAGATGAAGAAATCCTGACATATCAGGCAGAAAATCTCATAACGTATGAACGTCCTCCTCTTCATTTGATGGATAAAAACTTCATAGACGAAAAGTTAAAAAATTATCGGATGAGTGTAACTCAACTGAATAAATATCTGAAATGCCCACTCACTTTTTATTTTGAAAACATAGTAATGGTGCCCTCTGCACGCACAGAAAGCATGGGCTTTGGTAACGCCGTTCATTACGCCTTGCAAAAATTCTTTGATGAGGCAAGTAAAAATAAAACTTTGCCTCCTCCCACATTGCTTAAGGATGCTTTTATTCGTGGAATGGAAATATATCAATCCCATTTTACTGAGAAAGAATACAATCGTCGAGTGGAACAAGCTATTTATTTTTTCCCCAAATATTACGAAGTATACAAAGATAAATGGACACTTAACGTGATAACCGAATACCGCATACTGCATGCTGAAACTGCCGGGGTACCCATTACAGGGATGATTGATAAAATTGAGTTTCTCGGAAATAATAAAATAAATGTAGTAGATTATAAAACCGGTAGGCCGGAAAATGCTATGAAAAAACTTAAGGGCCCTTCTGATAGCGACCCCAACGGAGGCGACTACTGGAGACAAATCGTGTTTTATAAATTACTTTTAGAATCCGATTATAAACTCGATGTCGAGATGATTTCCGGTGAAATAGACTTTGTAGAGTTGGAAAAAAAATCTGATTCTTTCGTAAAAGAAAAAATTGTTGTAACTCCGAAAGATATGGAGATAGTGAAAAATCAGATCAGAACGACATATCAAAAAATCATGAATCATGAATTTTTAAACGGATGCAACGCCGACGATTGTTATTGGTGTAATTTCGTTAATAAAAATTTTTCTTTGGATAAGCTCGTCATTCACAACGAGGATGAACAATGAGAATTATTTCCATGTATTATCACTTTAGCAAGCATTTAATCCTTCTACAAAAATTTTATGAAGATGCTGTGCCCTATATCTATAGAAAACAGTTCACTTGCTGAGCCTTCACAGATAGCGATCTCCAGCAAATCCTGAGAGTTAAAAAGGGCTAGCAGTTCATTTAATTCGGAATCGTAGTAGTCCCGCGATATTTTTTCTATTTTCTCCTTGCGCAGAAATATTTCAAATCTTCTGTTTTCCAGATTTTGCTCAAACATTTCTCTGGTAATGTTGGTTATTATGTTGCCATAAGAATCCACATGAATTACATAGCCCTCTATCATTGTTTTACCGGGTCTTGGCTGACGATTGAGGAAAGTTTTAATTTCCGAAACTTGTGGTCCAAGATTGTAGATGTTCATGCCATTTGCAAGTGCTGCAGCAGCATTGGCAAAGGTTGTTTTTTCAGGAAAGCTGTATATGTAATTATGGTTAGCAATATCTTTTTTTAACTCAACAATGGCAGTATAAGGCCGATCATTGATTAGAGAGAACAAGCCATTGTCGGCACCCACAAAGTAATGTTCGTCCAGTTTCAACGCGAGTATTTTATCATCAGCGCTGCAACGCCCCACACATACAAGATGTACAGTGCCTTTCGGAAAATCCTTATATACCGATTTCAAAATAAAGGCTGCCTGAGGGATGTTATGTTTGGAAAGAGAGTGGGTGATGTCTACAATTTTCAGATTTTGAGATATGGAGTATATTTTTGCCTTTACTGCAGCAGTATAAAAATCATTAACCCCAAAATCTGATATGAATGTAACAATCGCCATTAAGTATTTTATTTTTGCACATCACCTACACGTATGGGTTTGTAAAAATAAAAAATTATAACTTTACTAAAACCTTATGTCCAAAAAGATGTGTTAATAAATCACAACGAGGCGTGGCAGAAAAAGTAATTACACTGGAAGATATATCCTTGCTTGACTTTTTTGGAGTGGCCAACAGAAATATGGAAGAAATTTCTGATGCATTCCCCAAAACCAAGATTATATCGCGCGGTAATCAGATAAAATTAATCGGAACGGAAAAAGAAGTAACCAACGTTTTCAACATAATCAATAACCTGATAGCCCACTACAACAAATACGGAACATTGAGCGAAGAGCATGTTAAGTCCATCATCAACAAAAAGAAAGTAATAATTCCTGTTGAAGATATTTCTTCAACTAATGAAGATATAATCTTATACGGGAATAAAGGATTAATCATAAGAGCTAAAACCCAAAACCAAAAAAAACTTGTACAAGCAGCATTGAAAAACGATTTGGTTTTTGTTTCCGGGCCGGCCGGGACCGGCAAAACCTACATCTCTGTGGCAATTGCAGTGCGTTCGTTGAAAAATCGTGAAGTAAAAAAAATTGTCATCACCAGGCCAGCCGTAGAAGCAGGAGAACACCTTGGGTTTTTACCCGGTGATTATAAAGAAAAAGTAGATCCATATCTACGGCCTATCTATGATGCTCTTGAAGACATGATACCCGTTGAAAAACTCAAACTTTTTTACGAGACAGGAGTCATTGAAATTGCCCCTCTTGCATACATGCGAGGACGAACTTTGCACAATGCTTTCATTTTACTCGACGAGGCTCAGAATACTACGCCCATGCAAATGAAAATGTTTCTCACCCGAATGGGAGCCAGCTCCAAAATGATTGTAACCGGCGATAAATCTCAAATAGACCTACCCGGAAAGCAGCCCTCAGGCCTTGTACATGCATTAGATACTCTGAAAAATATTGATGGAATAGGTTTTGCAGAATTAGATTCTACCGATGTACTTCGACATAAACTCGTTGAAAAAATCATTAATGCATATTCAAAAAATGAAGAAAAGAAATGAAAAAATTTATCCTTATAGTCATTGTCTTGTCAGTGTTCTCATTTCCGCTTTGTAGCCAACACAGATGTGCACACACTCAATACATGCAATATTTGCAAAAAGAAAAAGGATGGCCTGAACAAAAACATTCATTTGAGCAAGCCATTCAACGCATGCTCTCATCGCATTCATGGCGTACTGCCAACTCATCCGAGAATATACTCTACATACCGGTAGTAGTGCATGTGATACACAATAATTCTGACAACAGAATAGGAGGCACCAATCTGCCCGATGAACAAATATTATCGCAAATAGATGTACTGAACGAAGATTATGCTCGTCTGAATGCAGATACAGTGAATACTCCGGCAATATTCAAACCTGTTGCAGCAGATACAAAGATACGATTTGTGCTTGCCAAACGTGATCCCGCAGGAAACCCTACTTCCGGTATTGTACGTGTATACACCAACAAAACCACTTTTTCTTTTAGTGATGATTATTTTTTAAAATCTCTCTCTTATTGGCCTAGCGATAAGTATCTGAATCTTTGGGTAGCAAACGTATACGATGCCTCATTCGGAGGCACTATTCTGGGTTATGCGCAATTTCCTTCTTATACCAATTTGCCCGGCTTATTTGACGATGAAGGCCCGAAACAAACCGATGGTGTAGTCATTAACAGCAAAGTTATGGGACGTATAGGCAACATTATATCCGGATTTGATAAAGGACGAACGGCTACACACGAGATAGGACACTGGCTTGGCTTGCGTCACATTTGGGGAGATGATTCTTGTGCTACTGATTACGTAAGCGACACCCCCACTCAAGATTCTCCCACACCAAGCAATTATCCCTGTGCCAACATCAAATATTCTGATTGTGGCGGCTCACTGCCTGATATGCATCAAAATTACATGGATTACTCCCCTGATGAGTGTATGAACCTTTTCACACAAGGGCAGGCCGATCGCATGAGAGCGGCTCTTCTAATAAGCCCTTCACGAGCCTCGACGATCAATTCATTTGGCTGTTGCGGAGGTACAGATAAATACAAAATTCCATTTACTGAATCTTTTGAAGACTATACATTTACCTCTCACCCCTGGCGTATTGTAAATGGAGATTCCACTAACTTAACTTCCCTTACATGGAAAAAGGCACCTTGGGGTAAAAACAGTAACTATTGTTTTTCTATAAAAAACGAAGGTATCTACACTCAAGGCAGCCCTTATTATGATTTTCTTGAAACACCATTCATCTCACTAGGGGGCCAATATAATGTCACGTTCAGTTTTGATCTGGCATATGCAAAAAACAATACTTCCAACAATACAGATAGTCTTGTGTTGTCTTACAATTTAAGCTGCTTCGACAATTGGATACCACTCAAGACTTTTTATGCAAATGAATTGATAACCACTTCCAGGAGAGTCAACGATTTCGTTCCTGAACAAGACGAATGGAAAACTGTACGAATTGACATTAGCGAATTAAGAAAAAATCCGTTGATCAAATTTCGTTTTGAAAATTATTCCAAAGGTATCAACAATCTATATATAGATAATCTGAACGTTTATAAAACCAGCAGTTCTCTTGAAATAAATCCGTTTCCTGTGCCTTCCGACGGCCTTATAAATCTGGATATTGTTTTCAACGATATTCAGGATGTAAAAATAGAAATCTTTGATGCGTTGGGTAAACTTGTGCTATTAAAAGAATTTTATAATACTACAAGTTTACAACCACAAATAAATACGAATGGCTGGATAAGCGGCGTATACACCGTGCGTGTACAAGCAGGAAAAGATGTAGCATCAAAGCATATTTCTATCATAAACCAATGGTAGCATGAGCGCGTTTTGGCTTGCCTTCCCTTTTGTTCGATTTACGTTTTTTTTTATTGCGGGAATTTTGTGTGCTATATATTTCAATGGTGCACATTCCTTAGCCTTAATCGCACTGTGTGTTTCTTTTGGCATTTTTGCTCTTCTTAAAATATGGTTGCCCGTAAGTCGTAAACAGCGCTTTGTGCATTATCAGTCCGCATTGGCATATATTTTCCTTTTCGCTTTTGGATATTATATACTACACCTCAACACGGATACGAGACATAATAACCACATCCGACACTGTGAAGACACGATAGATTTTTTTATGGCTAATGTGGTGTCGGAGGCAGAAGATAAAGGTGGTTATCTAAAAGTATTAGCACAGGTAAAAAAAATAAAAACCAGGTCCGGATGGAAAACTGCGAGGGGCAAGGTATTGTTGTACGTAGAAGGTGCAAGCAGTTCAGAATTTCGCTATGGTTATACATATTTAATAAAGGCTGCTCCCATTAGCATCAAAGCTCCCTCTAATCCTGAGGAGTTTGATTATGCGAAATATTTATCGTACAAAAATGTATTTCACAGAGCGTATGTAAAAAAAGGAGCATATACCTATTTAGCGTATCATCCTTCCAATTTTATAGTAGATATATCTCTGCGCATACGGAATTATTTGGATGGTGTATTAGCGAACCTCATTCAAGACAAAACAGCATATGCCGTTACCACAGCCCTGGTGCTGGGCGTGAGAAACGAGATGGACAACAGTCTAAGACAGGCATATACCTCTGCCGGAGTGATGCATGTGCTGGCTGTATCGGGTATGCATGTTGCTCTGATATATTCTGTATTAGTAGTACTGTTGGGCAGCATGAAAAAAATCAAACACGGAAATATAATCTTTACGATGTCTATACTATGTGCATTATGGTTATATGCACTCATTACTGGGTTTACTCCTTCAGTGTTGCGTGCCGTGTGTATGTTTTCTTTCGTGGTATTGGCCAAAAGTATAAACAGAAATACAAATATATATAACACTTTAGCTATTTCAGCTTTTGTACTATTGTGTTTAAACCCTTACCTGATAGTAGATGTGGGCTTTCAGCTTTCATACGTTGCGGTGGCAGGGATCGTATTCATTTATGGTAAACTATATCACCTGCGGGAATATGAAAACCCGCTCAAAAATCACGCCTGGTCCATCCTCTGTGTCACCATTGCGGCTCAAATAGCTACTTTCCCGCTCACTATTTTTTACTTTCATCAGTTTCCGGTATATTTTTTATTCACCAACCTGATCATCATTCCTCTTTCTACCTGCATATTATATGCAGGCATAGCTACACTGCTGCTAAGCCTTTTTATGCCCTTGGGAAAAGCCCTTGCATACATCACCGAAAAGTTGGTATACCTGATGAACAGAATTATACTCATAGTTGAAAAGCTGCCTTATCATGTGATAGATAAAATATATATATCTTGGTTGGAAGTAATCATTATATATGGAATAATTGTAGCTGTGTTTTTGTTTATTCATACACGCAAGAAAATTTTTTTTCATATTTACACGGTATTCATACTATGTATTGTATCGTGGCAGTATGTGGAAATTCTTATGCAAAACAACCAATCCAAATTAGCAGTATTCCATATTAAACAACATACTGCCATAGCTTTCGTTCAGGGGCGTAGCGCCCTTTTGCTCTGCGATTCTCTGCTTGTTCAAAATGAAGAAAAGTTGCACTACCATGTGTATCCTTACTTGAACAGCATAGGCGTGAAATACCCCAAAGTAGAGAGTCTGAAGAGTGCAACCAGAATTGCATACAGTGATGGAAAAAATTTTCTCTGTTATTTTAAAGGATTACTTATAGGTATTTTTCTTGAAAAGCCAAAGAGTAACGTTGCAAATAACATAAAAGTAAATTACGCCATCGGGCCCGCCTGGATTTTGAAGAAAGTAAAAGCAGATACAAAAATTGCTTCTTTGGGATATCCAAAAAGATATGATGATGTACACATCCATCATTATGTAACATCTTGTGGTGCATTCATAAAAAATTTATCTGATTAAAAATGAAAGTTAATTGTCTAAAAAAAACCGTTCTCACTTCTATATCCGGTGCTTCCGGTGTGGAGGTGGTAAACGGATGCATATACATAGTTGCCGATAATGCGGCCATGCTATACCAACTTAATCACGACCTGGAGGTATTGAGTAAAATAGAACTCCCCTACACTTTTTCAGAGGCCAAAGAACACATTCCCAAACCAAACAAACCTGACCTGGAATGTATATGTTCGTTCGAGATAAATGGATACCCACATTTACTGATACTCAGCTCAGGCTCCCTAAGCCCGCAGCGTGATACCGGATATTTAATAAAATTGCCTTCTCCGTATAACAAGAACCATTTGGCATGGCCGGTACAAGTAAAACCTTTGTATGACTTCTTGAGATCGAATGAAGAAGTGACATCTTCCGGAGAGGTTAATTTTGAAGGGTTGGCGACGAACGAACGTTTTGTATACCTCTTGAACAGAGGCAATACCAGTGGTTGCAAAAACGTTGTATTGCAATTCAATAAAACAGAATTTGTTGAATTCGTTCAGGGACATATGTCCGGCATTCCCTTTCCGAAAATATTTCTCCATGAAGGAGATATGATTGAACAACAACCTGCGTATTTCACTGGTGCTGATTGTGCCCATGATTATTTATTTTATACAGCTTCTGCCGAGGACACTGCAAATGCCTATGACGACGGCACTGTGCATGGAAGCATCATCGGATATTTTTGCCACAAAAGAAAATATACCAACAGATATTACGTGGATTTTTTGTTGCACCAGCAAACTTGTGTTATGAAAACAGAAGATGAATTCTACCGTCCAAAAGTTGAATCAATAAGTATTTACGAAAAAGAAAATCCGGGGAAATATGTTGCATTGGCTGTCACTGATTCAGACGGAGGGCAGTCGGAACTATTGATGTTAGAGATAATTTTATAAAATCATTACCTCACTACGGTTCTTTTAGGTTTTTAAAAAAATATACTAAATTGACTTTCGTAATAAACCACTAAAATAAAATTCTATGAAGCTGAAAAAAGTTCTGCTGATTTCTGCTGCAGTATTTGCGTTTTTACTGCTGTGTATCATTTTAATTCCTTTTCTTTTTAAAGATAAAATAAAGGCTGCAATAGATAAGGAGTTGGCAAAATCTGTAAATGCTGTTGTATACTACGATCCGGGTCAATTTGGACTTTCGCTGATCAGAAATTTTCCAAACTTCACGGTATCTCTGGGAGATTTTGGATTGATAGGCAAAGCAGAAGGGTTTGCCGGCGACACTCTCACCAATATCAAAAAATTCAGAATAGTGGTAGACTTCATCAGCGTGATTAAAGGCGGGCAAATAAAAATCAAATCTATATATCTCAAGGAGCCTTACATTCTCACACGTTATACAAAAGATGGAAAATTTAGCTGGGACATCACCTATCCTGACACCACAGCTATTGATGAGGAAAAGAAGCCTGAAGAGGAGCCCAGTGCCTTTAGCATAAAAATTGAAAAATGGGAAATCGAAAATGGAACTATTGTGTATGACGATCAAATAACACCCACCTATGCATTAGTAAAAAAACTCAATCATAAAGGCAAAGGCGATATTACGGCTACGGTTTATGACATCAGCACTTTCACTTCATCGCCTGATGTGTATGTGTCTTTTGAGAATGTTCCCTACCTCAATCACTACGCACTGGAAGCCGATGTGGCCATGAATATTGATATGGAGAGAAGTGTGTACAAATTTTTGGATAATAAATTTAAACTAAACAACTTCAAGTTCGGCTTCGATGGCAGCATTGCCATACCCGACAGTAACATCAACATAGATATAAAATACAGTGCCAAAGACAATACTTTCAAAAATCTCATATCACTCATACCGGCTATATACATGAGTGGATACGAAAAGCTAAAAGCTGATGGTGATGTGTCTTTTGAAGGGTATGTGAAAGGTGTTTCCAATGCCACATCAATACCGGGTTTTGGCCTCATTCTGAAGGTGGATAAAGCTATGATGCAATACCCCGACCTGCCTACCGCACTTACCAACATTGCCACCGACCTTAATATAGATTGTAAAGATGGTGTGCTGAATAACATGGTTATAGACCTCAAAAACTTTCATGTGGATATGGGCAGCAACCCCATTGATGCCAAAGCTCTTGTGAAAGGGATGGATACCTATGACATAGATGCAAACATAAAAGCTAAAGTAAACCTGGAAGATATCACGAAAATGTTTCCTGTAGAAGGTACTACTCTGAAAGGATTGTTCAGTGCCGATGTCACTGCTAAAGGACAATATAGCGATGCACAAAAGTTAATGCCTAATGTGTTGGCTAAAATGAATCTTAAAGACGGATATGTAAAAACATCCTCCTTCCCGGAGCCATTGGAAAAAATAAACTTTGCTGCTTCCGTTACCAGCAACGGAGATATGAAAACCTCTAGTGCAGAATTAGAAAGCTTCTCTATGCAGCTTGCACAAGATCCTTTCAGCGCAACCGCTAAAGTAGTAAACTTTGAAGACCCCAACTATTGGGTAGCTATAAAAGGAGTTATTGACCTTATAAAAATTAACAAACTTTTCCCTATAGAGGGCACAACTATGGAAGGTATCATAAAAGCCGACGTGTATACCAAAGGCATCATGTCTGATATTAATGCAGGGCGATATGACAAAACCGCTACAGGAGGCACCCTGGACATCACCAACCTGAAATATGTAAGCACCGATTTCCCACAAGGACTGAAACTAAGTACTGCACGATTTACCTTCAGTCCGGAAAAAATAAACATAGACAAGATGGAAGGCTTCTTAGGAAAAAGCGACATGAGCATAACCGGATATTTTGCAAACTACATTAATTACATATTGGATACAACCGGCAAAAGCGTGATACAAGGCAAAATGAAATTTGCTTCAAAAAAATTTGATGTAAATGAATGGATAGATACCACCTCAACAGAAGCTGATGCTACAAAAACTACTGAAACTCCTTCCGAATCGTCTGTTTTCGAAGTGCCTAAAAATATTGACTTTGTACTCAACTCCACTATTAATGAAGTACTGTACGACAAGATGGTAATGACTGACATGACTGGCGATATTATCATCAAAGATGGTGTGCTTCGCATGAATGCTCTAAAATTTAACACACTGGATGGAAGTATGCTTATGAACGGCTCTTACAATACTCAAGATATTAAAAAACCCTTCTTTGACTTTGATATGGATATGAAAAACATAGACATAAAACAAGCCTATAAAACATTCAACACCGTGAAGAAAATGGCTCCTATTGCCGAAAATATGGAGGGTAAGTTTTCCATGGATTTAAAAATAAAAGCAGACCTTGGTGCCGATATGATGCCTGTATACAATACAATGAATGGACAAGGATCTGCTCTGATTGCGTCAGCTTCCATTAAAGACAACAAAGTATTGGCCGGAATAGATAAACTCACACAATCCGGCAACCTCAACCCCATGAACATAAAAGACACGAAAATTAAGTTCAAAATAGAAAACGGTAATGTAAAAGTAGAACCCTTTGATGTGAAAGCCGGAAATACAAAAATGAATATAAGCGGCAGTAACTTTTTGGATGGCAATATAGATTATCTCATAAAAAGCGAAATACCGGCAGGCGCCGCAGGTACTGCAGCCAACAATGCCATTGCCAATCTCACCGGCAAGCCCCTGCAAGGAAATCAAAACGTAAAACTAAACTTTAAGGTAACCGGCCCCTACAATAATCCTAAAATAAGTTTAGAGGGAGGAAGTGTAAAAGAACAGGTAAAAGAAGAAGTTAAAAATGTGGTGGCCAACAAAGTAGATGAAGCGAAAGATAAAGCAAGGGCACAAGCACAAGCCGAAGCCGATAAAATACTGGCCGATGCACAAGCACAGGCAGATAGAATAAAAGCAGAAGCCGCAGACCTTGCCAACAAGATACGCACAGAAGGCTACAAACAAGCCGATGACTTGCAAAATAAAGGAGGTAACCCATTGGAAAAAGCAGCTAACAAAAAATTGGCAGAAAAACTACGTAAAGAAACAGACGAGAAAGCCAACAGAATCACGGAAGAAGCCAACAGAAAAGCTGATCAGATCATGAACGATGCCAGAAACAGAGCTGCGGATAAGTTAAAATAACTATACCCTCTATCATCTGTACAAACATACACGCAGGCCTGCGTGTATGTTTGCTATGCTCCCGTGTTCTGTTTCAATTATGAATCATTTTGTGCTTTAAAGTCATCATTGTTGTAGCCTTTGTGAGAAGTTACCCTCTCTGACGGCAAGATTTCAAAAGTATAAAAAAGCTGGTTGAGAGAATGAAAATTGCTGCTTGAGAAATTATCTATTCATAAGACTACTTTTTTTTAAAATCGTTTCCCTACAAAGTGATTTTTTTTAAAAAAATTATCAAGCTACAAGGTATGGTGATTCCTGAGTAAACTACGTACCTGATTTTGAAAGAGGTAGTATCCTAAAAAGTGTGTATGAAGTGTAGTTGTTTTTTTTTACAAACATAGTACTTTTTTTATTTGTTACATACTTGCATGAAT
>JANWYS010000057.1 GCA_025054875.1 Cytophagaceae bacterium
TTTGAATTTTTTTTAGTTTTTAATCTAATTAATCTTTCAAAAAACAACTCACTTTACACACTTTTTGGGAAAGTATCTTTTAAGTTGAAACGCATAAGGCATTACATATTTCTTAAAGATGTATTGATGCTCACGCTGATGGCTTTTGGCGGGCCACAGGCGCATCTTGCGCTTTTTTTGGATCGGTTGGTGAAAAAGCGCGGATACATAACCGAAGATGAGTTAATAGAACTGAATTCATTTTGCCAGATATTACCCGGACCGGCATCTACACAAACTCTTACTGCTATTGGCTTTAAAATAGGAGGACCCAGATTAGCTTTTTTGACGTTGCTGGTATGGATATTTCCTGCTTGTTTTTTTATGACAGCTATAGCTGTAGTATTGGAGTATCTGAAAAGTCATAACATTTCTATAGAATTTGCACGCTATATGCAGCCTGTGGCAATAGGGTTTGTGATGTTTGCGGCTTATAAAATCGGGTTGATGGTGGTGAGGACAATGACGGCGTATGTCATATTCGTAGTGTCGGCAGTATTTTGTTACTTTGTGGATTCGCCGGCAATATTCCCATTGCTATTGCTGATTTGTGGCGTAATTACGGCTTTTAAATATAAGGGACAGCCCAAACAAGAAAAGAAAGAAAAGTGGAAAATAGAGTGGGCAAATTTATTTTTGTATTTCGGAATATTTGCAGCAGCGGCTATCATCGGAAATGCAACAAATTATTTTCCATTGTTGTTGTTTGAAAATTTTTTCAGAAATGGAAGTTTGATTTTTGGAGGCGGTGATGCATTGAGTGCTTATTTCTTCAAAGAGTTTGTAGAGTTTAAGCAATATCTTAGCCGAGAGGAACTGCTTACCGGATATGCCATACAAAAAGCATTGCCAGGGCCTTTGTTTGCTTTCAGTTCATTTGTAGGAGCACTGTCTATGAGGCATGCTGGAGTATACGGGGAGATATGGGGTGGCATCATTGCCGCTGCAGGTATTTTTTTGCCCGGTACCATTCTTATTTTTTTTATGATACGTATATGGAATAAACTTAAAGAATACAGAGTTGTACGGGCTTCGTTGGAGGGCATTAATGCTGCGAGTGCCGGCATAGTTACGGCTACTGCATTGGTGATGATAGATCCTATCATGGTATTGCCCAATACTCAAATTGCCATTCATTCAATGATTATTGCAGCTACCGTAACCCTGCTGGTGGCCACAAAAATTCCACCTTCTTACATTATCTTATCGGCGTTGCTTGCCGGCTTCATCCTCTGATGAGGATTAATGATGATGGCCGCCCGGTCCGTGCACATGACCATGTGCTATTTCTTCGTGTGTGGCTTTGCGCACATCCAGAATCATAACTTTGAAATATAAATCAAAACCTGCCATCGGATGGTTGAAGTCCATTTGTATGTCGTTGTTGGTTATCTCCAATATTTTGCCATACATTTGGTGGCCATGCTGATCTTGCATGGGTATTACTGCACCCACTTTGAAGCGAGTGGTATCTAATGGTCCGTGCTGGGTGAATACCTTTATCGGAATACGCACAACAGCTTCTTCTTCAAATTCTCCGTAAGCATCTTCGCAATCTATTTTAAACTCCAAAACATCTCCCTTTTGTTTGCCATAAAGGTTTTCTTCAAACTTAGGTATCATGGTGCCTGCGCCATATAAAAATACCAAAGGATCTTCTATCGGAGCTGTCTCTACATGCACGCGTTGATTTTCTGCGCTATCTGTGTGCAACTCATAACTGAGAGTTACCACCGTGTGTTTATCTATTTTCATAATTTATTTGTTAGTTAGTTTATGGTATGCATTTAAGTATTTGTTCATCCTGGGTATGTCATGCTCTGTTAGTTGAGAGAGTCTTGTCAAATCCATGTTACTTTCCAAATCATATCTTTTGACGCGTATTGCTAAATCATTTTGCATAGTTCTGCTCAAAAATGTTTCATAGTCTTCTCCTTTGCGTCTGGTGAGGGCATCAATAGCCTGGATTATTTCATCAGAAAAACCTTCCTGGCGAAGCGTATCAAGTGTCCATGTTGTATCTTCAATCACATCATGCAGAACACCTACTATTTTTTCTTTTTCCGTACAGCCTTTGAGCATCACCTGCAAGGCATGTAATATGTATGGATTACCAGCTTTGTCAGTCTGTCCTTTGTGTGCACTTACGGCTATTTCAATTGCTCTTTCGAGGGTGGCCATTCAATTTTTTAAATATTTTCTTGCAAAATGAATCAACTTGTGTTCCTCATCTTCCCAGTATGATGGAGGTAGATCAGTATTACTGTAGAAGGAATTTTCAAATATAGAATTAATTAGTGAAGAACCATCATAAGAGGCATAATTTATTATCAGCCCGGATTGATAGAGATGAGTTATTTTTTCCCACATTGGATCATAATTTATGATATAGGGCAACTTTAAGGCAATGTATTCATATAACTTTGTAGGAATGCGTCCTTCAGTGCTTTTATTTGGCCTGTAGCTGATAAGCCCTATGTCGGCTTGTGATAGTTCAAACAATATTTTTTCGTGAGACACTAATTTATCTCCACCTATGAGTTGTATGAAAACCTTGCCTTTAATGATGTGTAGCAGTTTAGACAATGTATTTTTTTTTGCCGAAAATCCAACGATTGTCAATTTAAACCGTCTGTCCAAACTATTCAGGCTTTCGGCCAGTTGCACAGCTTCAAATATTCCGTAATGTTCGGATATGGTACCGGAGTAAATTAATTTTATAGAATCCTTATTTTTCAGCGAAGAGGGCCTTTTCAGGTAAGGCTTCAACAACTCTCCTCGGGGTTTGTTTTCTAAAATGATATACTTGTTTTTCACAAACACACATTGCTCTTTATAAATTTTTTCGGCTAAAATGTATCCATTCACCACAGGTTGTGTACACCACTCCAGGGAACGCACATACAGAGCTAAAGCATGTCTTGCAATGGGGGGGAATGTGTTGGTATATAAAAAATTCCGAAAATAATTTTCCCGAATATCATATAAGAGTTTTGTCTTAGAAAAAATTTTATAAATGCAAGATGGAAACAATAATTCTACAGTTTCACAAATAATGAGATCGGGCTTTAGTTTTACCAGTAAAAGTAAAAATTTCAACCCCGCAAACACTCTGCCTATGCTTATTCTGGAAAATTTATAAATGGGATGAAAAGTAAAACCTTGTTTGTTCCAGTCGAAATCGTGGATATAGTGTCCGGCAATGTGGACATGGCAATCCAGATTACGCACCAAACTAATTCCGATTTTTTCGTACTTTCGTGTGTCGTTTACAGGTTTTAATACAGAGGCAATGAGAATTTTTTTTTTCATGCATTTCATACCATAGACCAAACTTAACTAAAATTATTGTATAACATTAAACACACCATAATCATATGATGCAAAGTATAATAGAATCCGCCTGGGAAAACCGTTCTCTTTTGCAAGAGGAAAAAACCATTCAAACTATCCGGGAAATCATTGACCAGTTAGACAAAGGCGTACTTCGCGTTGCAGAGCCCCTTCCGGATGGAGGATGGAAAGTGAATGAATGGATAAAAAAAGCCGTGATTCTTTACTTCCCCATACAGAAAATGAAAACGCTGGAATCCGGCATATTTGAATATTATGACAAAATGGAACTGAAGAGAAACTACGAATCGTTGGGGGTACGAGTAGTGCCACCGGCGACAGCAAGATATGGCGCTTATATAAGCAAAGGAGCTATACTGATGCCTTCCTATGTAAACATAGGAGCTTACGTAGACGAAGGCACAATGGTAGACACATGGGCTACTGTAGGCAGTTGTGCACAGATAGGTAAACATGTTCACCTGAGCGGTGGCGTAGGCATAGGCGGCGTGCTGGAGCCTGTACAGGCTGCTCCCGTAATAGTGGAAGATGGAGCTTTCATCGGTTCCAGATGTATAATTGTAGAAGGCGTGCGAATAGGAAAAGAAGCAGTGCTGGGAGCTAACGTTACATTGACCGCAAGTTCTAAAATAATAGACGTAACCTCAGACAAACCCATAGAATACAAAGGCTATGTACCGGAACGTTCTGTGGTGATACCCGGTTCGTACACTAAAAAATTTCCTGCCGGTGAATATCAAGTACCATGTGCTCTCATCATCGGAAAGCGAAAAGCAAGTACAGACCTGAAAACATCGCTGAATGATGCGTTGCGTGAAAATGATGTGGCTGTGTAGTCAAAACTGACTTATAAGATGGTTACCTTACAAACCGCCGTACAATGTCTGTGCTTTAACTCTTCCATTTTGCAAAAGTATGCACTGTGGTGCGGGCTCATTTTGTATTCATACGCTCAACATGCTCAAATATTGGACGACAGTACAAAACTAAAATACGGCCCCACGACCACTAAATATTTTTATGAACAAGACGTGGAGGAAAATAGAATCCAATACTACAACGTTGATACCTCATTGCTCAATTTTCACCACTTTGAATACAACTACCTGAATGGCCAATTTTATCAAGACCTGGGCAACTATGGTTCTGCATTGTACCTTCTTAAAATTCCTGATGCCCCGAGGATAGGTAAAAACTATGGCTACAACTCATTTGACCCCTATGCCTACAATCCGAAAAATATAAAATACTACAACACTCTGTCTCCATACACAGATATAAAATACATACAGGGTGGGCTTGGACAACAGGATATAGAGGCTCAGCATACACGCAACATTTCCCGCAGGTGGAACAGCGGAATTCAATTCAGGCGGATGGTAAGTTCAAAAATTTACGGCGTATCTCAACGGCGTGAAGCTCAATGTTCTCACTACTCCTTTGTGGCGCATACCAACTATCATACAAAAAACAGGCGCTACAACGTATTAATGAACTTTAGTATTTTTCAGCATACCTTCTATGAAACCGGAGGTATTTTCGACGCCGACAGGGGATTGACACAAGACGACATGTTCGAATATCGCCTCGAATCTCCCAATCTATACAGCGTATCCAACACGAGAAACAGAAAAAATTTTTTACGCAGCATAGACAGGAGAAGTCAATACCATCTGTATCATCAGGCAAATCTCACCAACGACAGCACCATTCAACTGTTTCACTCGTTTGACTATTTAAAAATGCTAAATCGCTATGATGATATTTTTTTAAACCGAAACAAAAATTTTTATCCTAACATTTTTTTTGACAACACGCAAACTTCAGACTATAGCCGATATGCTCTTTTTGAAAACACAGGAGGAATAAAAGGCAGAAAAAATTTTTTTTATTACAAAGCTTATCTGCGCCGAAAAGACTTTTCCAGAACTTTGGAAGGCTACACAAATTTGTATGAACGCCGGGTGTATGCAGAAAATTTTTTAGGTGGCAGTATCAAAATTACTCCTAAAGATTCAATGTATGTACATGTTAAGGCTGAGTACATG
Organism: Cytophagaceae bacterium; assembly: GCA_025054875.1. Classification (GTDB taxonomy): domain Bacteria; phylum Bacteroidota; class Bacteroidia; order Cytophagales; family Cytophagaceae; genus JANWYS01. The sequence continues at coordinate 5,442 of JANWYS010000057.1, forward strand.
CCGGCAAGAGATTATCATTACTCAGCTGAATTCAGTCTGAAAAAAATCTTTTTCAAATATACCGGGATAAGCTACTCACCTACACTCATGCAAAGTGAATATGCCGGCAACCATTTTATCTGGAGCAATAATTTTAGGAACACCCAAATGCAAAAATTACAAACTCAGGCAACTTTAAAAAGTAAAAAAATTTTCTTCAAGCCCGGCATTGAATATGCTTTACTTCATTCATTTGTATACTTTAACTCATTTGCTGTTCCTGAACAAATGAATGAATTGATACGAGTGTTTTGTATCAATACGCACTATAAAATAGAGTTTAAACCGCTTTGTATAGAAGGTCAAGTCTCATACAACCAACTTCATGGTGAAGATGTGTTGAGAATACCGGAAATTACTTCTGTCTCGAGAGTTTATCTGTATGGATTTCTTGCCAAAAAAGCTCTGCTCTTGCAGGCCGGAACAGAGGTCTTTTGGAACAGTTCTTATTTTGCCAACTACTATATGCCTCCCACGCAGGCATACTATATAAACAATGATTTTTTAGTTCAAAGCTACCCGCTTGTCAATGTTTATATTAATGCCAAAGTGAAACGCACATTGTTTCTGTTAAAACTTAGCCACGCCAATCAAAACATGTTTGCAGCAGGATATTTCACAACACCTTTTTATACAGGGCTTCCCCGCACATTTACCTTTGGGTTACGATGGATGTTTTTTGATTAAATTAAAACAAAACTTTCTATTTAAGACCAGGGAAATTATCAACGTACTTTATTTTTATATCTGGAAACGAATTAACTACTTGAACCGTGAAATCCGGAAAAGATTCTACCACTTGCCACTCTCCACATTCATCCGGAAATGACCTTACCAATTTTACTTTCAGATCAGGAAACGACTGCACAACCTGTACTTTAATATCTGCAGAAGAATTTACAAACTTTACTTTACCATAAAGTTTTTTGCCTTTGCACTTGCAGTCGCTCGATATGGGAGCTTTAGATTGTTTACGAGTACGGCTAACGTCATCTTTCATTATAAATGAGAAAAAAGATAACGTGCCGGCTAAGACAATTAACCTGATTTTTGAGTTCATTTCTTATCTAATTTTCAATGGAACAAAATGTGCACAATAAAATAGAAATTTGTGTTTACAACAATATACAAAATTTTAAATTTAAATTCATTCATTCTGTAATATAGTTCATACCTTGCTTTTGAACAGTGTGTTAAATTAAAACATTAGATACGATGTTAACTTTTGAGTTGTGGTCGCAATATCCTCTCATACGCCCAGCGAGGGGTATGATTTTTTCTGCTTCAATTATACGATGAAGCCAAATTGAATTATTGCGTTAATTTCGTTAAATTACTTTTTCTGTAAGCAAGCAATGAAAAAAAATCTCATCATAGTTTTGGCTTTTAGTTTTTTTTTTGTAGCATTAGCTTTGTTATTCTATAAACCTTTAACTTCAAAAAATATGTCATACTACAAAATCATTGATGGAAAAAAATACGATGCTCAACTTATTGAATTAGCAGACAAAGCTGTAGCCGGAGCCGGCGATGGCCGCATATCTTTAGCAGATGCGAAAACTCTGCTAGAGGCCGTAAAAGATGGAAACGAGTATACCGACATTGAAAAAGACACCATGAAGTATATTCGTGACCATTATAAATGGACTCCTGAAGCTGACGAATGGTTTAGAAGTCAGATAGCTAAGTGGGCAGCTACCAAGTGAAACATTAATCCGTTTCAAGCCAGCCGTAAAGCTGGCTTTTTTTTCGTTTAACCAACACAAATAACTATGAGTTTCTTGAATAAACTTAAAAGCATGGTAGGCGTAGGTGCGCCCAAAGTAGAAGTAAAGCTGGCAAAATCTGAAGCCGTCATACACGAAGCCGTGAAAGGTGTCGTTACAATATCGGGTGGAGAATACGAAACGAAAATAGATCGTATCCTTCTATACATGCTCACAGTGGAGGAGCTGAAAGAGAAAAACGATACTAAAGAATCCACTAACAAAGTAGGAACAATTACTTTCAATGATTACAATCTCGTACCGGGTGAAAGTATAAGTGTTCCTTTTCAAATTGTTATACCTAAAAACAATCTCATCACTTCGTCATCTATTAAGCATTATGTGAAAGTGTCTTTAGATATCCCGGGCAAAGATGTATTTGGAGTGTGTGAGATAACAATAAAATAAGTTGATAAGTACATAAAAAGTGCCAACAGTGTTATGCTTGTATGACCCTGCTGGCACGTGAAACCTTGATTAAAGGTGTTGGAATATTTTTTTAAGAAACGGATTTATTTTTGGTAAATACCTCAATCACTTCATCCGTGATGCCTGTTGATGAAAAACCACCATCGTGCATAAGATTTTGCATGGTTACTTTTCGTGTCAGGTCTGAGAATAGAGTCACGCAGTAGTTGGCGCAATCTTCGGCAGTTGCATTTCCTAGTGGCGACATTTTATCGGCAAAATCAAAAAACACATCAAACCCGCTGATGCCCTTTCCTGCGGTAGTGAGAGTAGGTGATTGTGAAATGGTATTTACGCGTACTTTTTTCAGTTTGGCAAACCTATATCCATAGCTTCTGGCAATGGATTCAAGAGCAGCCTTTGCCTGTGCCATATCCGAATAGTCGGGAAAAGTACGTTGCGCAGCTATGTAGCTCAGAGCAACGATTGAACCCCATTCGTTCATAGCATCTTTTTTTTCAGCTACCTGCATCATTTTATGAAAGGACAGCGCAGAGATGTCTAACGTTTTTAAAAACCACTCATAATTAAGATCGCCATATGATTTTTCTTTTCTCACATTGGGACTCATACCTATGGAGTGTAAAATAAAATCTATCTTACCTCCCAGTACCTCCAGAGATTTTGTCATCAGATTTTCTAAATCTTCAATCGAAGTAGCATCTGCAGGTATTACCTCGGCATTGCAAATTTCTGCCAGCTTTTTTATTTCGCCCATGCGCATAGCTATCGGGGCGTTGGTGAGTACAAGGGTAGCGCCCTCTTCATGTGCTTTCAATGCTACTTTCCATGCAATGGAGTTTTCGTCGAGTGCGCCAAATATGATTCCACGTTTTCCTTTGAGTAAGTTATAGGCCATAAGTCATTTGTTTATGATTTAAAAGACTGCCAAAGTACAGAATATTTTTTAATTTAGGTATTGTAGATTTCAAGCAAGTCATTTTCTTTTCACCTATCAGTTACATTTGGTACGTACACACAATATAGTACATTCCTTGTTTCATCCGGCAGTGGCCGAATGGTTTACGAATACATATGCTACTCCAACGGACGTTCAGGCAGAGGCCTGGCAGCACATAGCAGCAGGTCACCATACACTCATATCTGCTCCAACAGGCTCGGGCAAGACCTTAGCTGCTTTTCTGGCAGTTATTGACAGGCTCCTGAGACAACATATTGAAAGTGGCTTACCCAATGGTACACTTGTGGTATATGTATCTCCTTTAAAGGCTTTGAGCAATGATATAGAACGAAATCTTCAACGGCCTGTGCAAGGCATTAGCCAGGCGCTAAAAAATCTGTATGGTATTGAATTCTCTTTGTCGGTAGGTTTGCGAACAGGCGATACAAGCCCCTCGGAGCGGGCACATAATGCAAAGTACCCTCCACACATATTGGTGACTACTCCCGAATCGCTTTATTTGTTACTCACCTCCAAAAACGGAAGAAAAGCTCTTTCCTCTGTACACACGTTAATATTAGATGAGATACATGCTGTTGTAAATAATAAAAGAGGTTCCCATCTTGCTCTCTCCGTACAGAGGTTACAAAATTTACTGCAGAATACATTACAGCGCATAGGAATATCGGCTACACAGAAACCTTTGGAGTTAGTAGCTCATTACCTCACGGGCTGTAGCCACAAGCAATGTGATGTAAAAGAGGTTTGCAAAATTGTGAATACAGGTCATCGGAGGAATATGGAAATTTCCATAGAACTGCCATCCTCTCCTCTCAGTGCAGTAATGTCTAATGAGGTATGGACAGAGGTATATTCAAAGATCATTGAACTCATAGAGCAACATCGCACTACATTAATATTTGTAAATAATCGTCGTTTGTCAGAGCGCATTTCACACCATCTGCAAGAGGTATTGGGAGAAGATAGCATAATGGCGCATCATGGCAGTATGAGCAAAGAACATCGTTTGAATGCCGAACAAAAACTGAAAGCCGGAGAGCTCAGAGCTATTGTAGCTACCGCATCTCTCGAATTGGGAATTGATATAGGTTCAGTTGATTTAGTTTGCCAAATAGGAAGCATACGTTCTATATCCGGTTTTTTGCAGCGTATAGGCCGTTCAGGCCACTACGTGTGGGGCAAGCCCAGGGGCGCCATATTTCCTCTCACACGTGATGAGCTTATAGAGGCCGTAGCATTGCTGGATGCCTTGCGAAGGTCAGAGCTCGATCAAATCACTATTCCGCAAAAGCCCATAGATATATTGGCTCAACAAATTGTGGCAGAGGTATGCTGCAATGAATATTGTGATTTGGATGAACTGTACCAACTATTCTCTGCGGCTTATCCATACAAAAATTTGACTTTACAGGAGTTTGAGTCAATAGTACGTATGTTATCCGAGGGCTATACCACAAAAAGAGGAAGAAGAGGCGCTTATCTTTTTTTGGATGAAATAAACAGAAAAATAAAACCAAGAAAAGGCGCAAAACTTGCGGCTTTGCTTAATGGAGGTGCCATACCTGATTTATTTGACTACGACATCATTTTACAGCCGGAAAATATTTTCATTGGCACACTAAATGAAGATTTTGCTATTGACAGCTCTCCTGGCGATATTTTTCAGTTAGGCAACAATTCATGGAAAATACTAAGCATACAAACCGGAAAAGTATATGTAGAAGATGCCAAAGGGCAACCTCCTTCTATTCCGTTTTGGATCGGTGAGGCTCCCTCACGTACGGACGAGTTATCACTTGCTGTATCGCGTGTAAGAAAAGAGATATCAGACGCCATTGGCACGATACCTGATATGAATGACACGGAAACTAATGAAATTTTGCCTCATTGGGCTAAGTCTGCAGTTGATAAGCTAATGCAAAATATAAATATACCTAAAGAAGTTGCAGAGCAGACGGTATTATACATTGCCTTAGGCAAGGCTGCATTAAAGCATGTACCCACGCAAGATCGTATTGTAATGGAACGTTTCTTTGATGAAGCCGGCGATATGCACCTGGTCATACACTCCTGCTATGGAAGCCGTATAAACAAAGCCTGGGGATTAGCTTTGCGAAAAAAGTTTTGCCGCAAATTTAACTTCGAACTTCAGGCTGCTGCAAATGAAAACGCAATAATATTATCGCTGGGTGCTACTCACAGTTTCCCATTGGAAGAAGTATTTCGTTACTTGCATCCCGACAAAGTCAGAGATGTATTAGTGCAAGCTTTGCTGGATGCACCGGTTTTTGCCAATCGCTGGCGCTGGAATGCTACGCGTGCATTGGCCGTCTTGAAAAGAAGACCTTCAGGCAAAGTGCCACCACAGATACAACGATCTCAATCCGAAGATCTGGTGGCTCTCATTTTTCCTGACCAACTCGCATGTCTGGAAAATATAAGCGGAGAACGTGAGATACCTAACCATCCTCTTGTACAACAAACCATAGAAGACTGCCTCACCGAGTGGATGGATATAGAAGGACTGGAAAAACTCATCACCCGTATATGGAAAGGAGAAATCAGCTTACACGCTTTAGATTTGAGAGAGCCTTCTCCCTTTGCGCATGAAATCATTACAGCAAAGCCTTATGCCTTTTTAGACAATGCAGCGCTTGAAGAGCGCAGAACCAATGCCATTCAAACTCGTGGATTGATAGATATAGAAGAAGCAAAAACTTTAGCAAAACTTGATGAACAATGTGTGTACAAGGTGCAACTAGAAGCATGGCCTCAGGCTGCTACCTCTGATGAACTTCATGATGCTCTCATACTGTGTGGATTCATAACTGAGCAAGAAGGTATACAAAATGGATGGCAGAAGTTATTCAATGAACTGGTGAAGCAGCGACGAGCAACATGTGTGAATACACCAACAAACGTTTTTTGGGTAGCTGCAGAGAGATTACCACAAATAAGAAGCGTATATACTGAGGCCGTTGAAAATCCTTTGTTAGATCTGCCTGAAGCTATACTGAAAAATGAACCAACAGAAGATGTTGCTCTTGCAGAAATAATACGAAGTCGCCTTGAAGTGAGTAGCCCGGTAACTGAGCAGCAGCTTTGCACTGTCATGGGGCTTTCCCATACGAAAATTTACGAGGCTCTATTGAATTTGGAAAATCAAGGTTTTGTGTTCAGAGGAAATTTTTCTCCACATGCTGTCATGGATGAGTGGTGCGAGCGACGCTTGCTTGCACGCATGCATCAGTACACACTATCGAAGTTGAGAAAAGAAATAGAAGCTGTATCTCCCTCAGAGTATATGCGTTTTTTGTTTGCATGGCATCATATGGGTGAGAGCGACGTTCAACTTGCAGGGCCGGAATCGCTTAAGAAGGTTATTGAAATGCTGGAAGGTTTCGAAGCTCAGGCAGCAGCATGGGAAGCTGAGATTTTACCTGCCCGTGTGGCAGACTATGATTACATATGGTTAGATGTGCTATGCCTGTCCGGATTTGTGACGTGGGGAAGATTTTTCATGGATCCGTACCATCGAAAAGATAAACGCATTCATGTGCCCATAAAAACAACGCCCATTACACTTGTCAAAAGAGAAAACGTTCAGTATTGGCGAAGCCACATACAACCTGTAGCAAACTATTTTAATAAACTATCCAAGCAAGCCACGTTAGTATATGAACATTTGAAAAAACATGGAGCAAAATTTTTTTCAGACATAGAAAAAGAGACCCGTTTGTTGAAAGTTCAGTTAGAATCAGCATTGGAAGAGCTCGTAGCTACATGTTTAGTTACATCCGATTCATATACCGGCTTGCGGGCATTGCTTGTTCCGGATAAATTCAAAACAGAAAGTGCGCAACGTAGAAAATCAACTTTGTTTTCAATGGAAAATGCCGGCCGCTGGAGTTTGCTGATAAGTGAAGAAAATGAACAATCCATTTCAAGTCTTTATGAACAGAAACATATTGAATATAAGGCAAAAATTTTGTTGAAGCGTTACGGTATAGTGTGCAGAAGAATAGTTGAGAGAGAGAGTCTAGCGCCATTATGGAGAGAGTTGGTAACTACCTATCGCCGTATGGAAGCCAAGGGTGAAATACGCGGAGGACGCTTCGTATCCGGAATGTGGGGCGAACAATTTGCATTGCCTGAAGCCATAACGTTGCTTCGTAACATCAAGAAGAACTCACCCTCACAATCGTTGGTTTCCATATCTGCAGCAGACCCTTTAAATCTAACCGGCATAGTCACACCAGGAAAGCGAGTACCAGCTTTGTATACCAATCGTGTGGTATACAGAAATGGTGTGCCGGTAGCGATAAAAGAGGGTAAAGAGATTTATTTCCTGACAGAGTTTAAACATGATGAAAAACGTATCATCAAGGAAACACTCATCAGAAGAAAACTGCCTGAACATTTAAAGATATACGCAGGGAAAAGTTCAGGCTGAAAGCTACATCAACTTTTAAAAAAATTGTTTGACAGTTGTATTTTTCATTACAACACTTTTGAAAGAAGCCGTTGAGATTCTAACCACTATCTGTCCCATGTACAAAATGAAACCAAATAGGTTCATTAAAATTTTCATTATAACGTCTACACCATCTAAATCATGACAATTCAGGATTGATTGTGCTTATACCCCAAACAAAGTTTCTGCTCTCTGCAGGTTCCAAAATTATTAATCCCTCTTTATTGTTAAAAGCATCGGGAATGCAAGTCATTGGTTCAATTGCAATACAATCGCGTGAAGATGGAGTATATATTTGCACATAGCTATATTTTTGGTTTCCTGATTGCATCCATATATAGATGAATTGATCCAAAGTTGGGTCAAACAATTTTATTACAGACAGAGGATTCCCTTCTTTCAGTTTAAAACAAGTATCGAATTTTTTATTCTCTAATTTAGTTAAGTGCACTAAATCAGGATTTTTTTTTGTTACTCCGGTAGGGATTTTTAACTCGTTTGTTTCGTATTCCATTTCTACAGGTATACTAATGTAAAGTTCATCAATCTTGTTTCCTGTAGTAAAGTATGGATGCCATCCGTCTCCAATGGGTATGGATTGTGTATCTGTATTTTTTACAATTGTTTCACATACAAATTCATGTTTTCTCAATGTAAATGTAATTTCTAAATTATATTTAAAAGGATATCCTTCATGCTCTTTGTCATATGCATATCCAATAGTTATACTACCAAACTGCGGTGTCATTTTTGTGGATATAGTTTCAAAACAGCTTTCCATGACCAATCCATGTATTGCATGCCCCTCAATGGGGAAGTTGATAGGGAGTTTATACGTACGGTCATATATTTTGTATGTTCCCATATTTACCCTGTTGGGATATGGGAACAACTTTACTCCTTTAAACATTTGATTACCTTTTGTAATCAAACTTTCGTAATTATCATGAGCAGAAAATAATGGGTGATTTTCACCATTCTTACCTTTTAAAATTAATTGGTTTAGGCAAGCACCATAGTCAGGGAAAAAAGATATAGATTCTCCTGAGTCTTTATTAAAAATTTCAGTAAGAGTATACCTTCCCCACTTGTGTGATGCAAAATCAAACATATTGGGTTAAATTATTATATAAAAATTTGCCAAATGATTAAATGTACTGATTAATTATGTTTTCGTACAGTTCTTGTTTACCGCTTATCAGTGGTGGTTCTCCGTATTCGATAGCAAGGTTTCTTAAGTCTTCAAATTTTAGTTCACCCTTTTCAAACTTAGCGCCATGGCTGCTGTCAAAAGAGCTGTATCTTTCTTTTCTTAACGTTCTGTAGTCAGAGTTTTCGAGCACGTTATAAGCTATAGATAAAGCTCGGGCAAAAGCGTCTATTCCTCCTATGTGAGCAATGAATAAATCTTCCAAATCTGTGGAATTTCTTCTGGTTTTTGCATCAAAGTTTATACCTCCGGTTTTAAACCCCCCTGCTTCTAGTATAACCAACATGGCTTCGGTAAGTTCATATAGATTGTTTGGGAATTGGTCAGTATCCCAACCGTTTTGATAGTCACCTCTGTTAGCATCAATACTTCCGAGCATATTCGCATCAGCAGCTACCTGTAGTTCATGGCTGAAAGTATGTTGCGCCAAAGTTGCATGATTTACTTCGATGTTCAACTTGAAGTCTTCTGATAATCCGAATTGTTTTAAAAATCCGATTACGGTGGCTGCATCAAAATCATATTGATGCTTGGTGGGTTCCATTGGTTTGGGTTCTATGAGAAAGGTTCCTTTAAATCCCGCTTTCCTGCCATAATCTTTTGCCATTTCAAGAAATCTTGCCATGTGTTCAAGTTCTCTTTTCATATTAGTATTTAAGAGGCTCATATATCCTTCTCTACCTCCCCAAAACACATAGTTTTCTCCCTCTAATTCTATTGTTGCATCAATGGCTGCCTTAACTTGTGCCGCTGCATGACAAACCACTCTGAAATCAGGATTAGTGGCAGCTCCATTCATATATTTGGGATTTGAGAAGCAATTGGCAGTTCCCCAAAGTAATTTAACTCCGCTGGCTTTTTGTTTTTGTTTTGCATACTCTACCATTATGGCTAAGTTTTTTTCTGACTCTGTTATGCTTTTGCCTTCGGGGGCTATGTCAAAATCATGCCAACAATAATACGGTATACCTAGTTTAGTGATAAATTCAAAAGCGGCATCCATTTTCTCCTTTGCTTGTGCAATGGGGTCGGGGTTTTGCAACCATGGAAATTTTTTCGTTGGCATACCGAAAGGATCACTTCCCGTTCCGCACATGGTATGCCAATAGGCCATTGCAAAACGCAAATGTTCTTTCATTGTTTTGTCGCCTATTTTTTTATTTTCATCGTAATACTTATATGCAAGAGGATTTTTGGATTCTTTACCCTCATATTTAATTTTTGAAATGTTTGGGAAATATTCTTTTTCTCCAATTACTACGTTGTATGCAGTGGTTTTTTCTTTTGTTAAACTCATAGCTTTCTTCTTTTAGATTAATAGACTTAATACATTATTTTCTTGAGTGTGTTTTCCCAACGTTGGTAGGTATCCAAATAAAGTTCGCGCAAGTTTTCATTTGGAATTATTTCTGCTTTGGGCTGTATCCCATCAAAAGCTTCTTGAAAACTTTTATAATATCCCATGCCAATACCAGCACCTCTGGCTGCTCCTTCTGAACCACTTGTGGCATAGAGCTTTATGGTACATCCTGTAGTGTTGGCAAAAGCTTCTCTGAAAATCGGGCTTAAAAACAAATTTCCTTCACTCACTTTGATTGTTTCACATTTTACCCCCATTTGCTTCATTATGTTTAACCCATAATTCAATGAAAATACCACACCTTCCTGAGCAGCTCTTAAAAAATGCGAGAGTTGGTGCTTGTTAAATGAAATGTTATGAATGAAAGCTTTAATATCTCTGTTTTCTAAAATTCTCTCAGCTCCGTTACCAAAAGGGAAAATCTGCAAGCCATCTGCACCAATTGGCGCCTCTTGTGCCAATTGATTCATTGATGGGTAGCTCAAATCTTGTACATTGGCTAAAAGTGTGTTTTTAAGCCAGCTGTACATAATACCTGAACCGTTTGTGCATAGCAGAATTCCTAAGCTTTTATGTTGGTAAGAGTGATTAACATGCGCAAAAATGTTTACTCGAGATTTTTCATCATAAGTGAGTTTTTCCGTAACTCCATATATAACTCCTGAGGTGCCAGCAGTTGCTGCTACTTCTCCTTGATGCATAACCGTTAAGCAGAAAGCATTATTAGGCTGATCGCCGGCACGATAAGAAACAATGGTAGATTCACTCAAACCTAATTCATTAGCCGCTTCCGATGTCAGGTTACCTTGATGTGAAAAAGTTGGAACAATTTCCGGGAGAATAGTTTGGGGTATTTCATAATAATCTAATAAAAAGGTTGCCGGTTTATCGTATTTAAAATCCCATAAAATCCCCTCGGAAAGACCTGAAACAGTTGTGAACGCATTACCCGTCAATTTCATTGCTATGAAATCGCCAGGTAACATCGCTTTATATACTTTCGAAAAAATTTCAGGTTCGTTATCTTTCACCCATTTTATTTTGGAAGCAGTAAAATTACCTGGTGAGTTTAATAAATGAGACAGACATTTTTCCTTGCCAATTTCTTCAAAAGCTTTTTCTCCTATGCTCACTGCTCTACTATCGCACCAAATGATAGCCGGCCTCAATACTTTTAAATTTTGATCTACCAAAACTAAACCGTGCATTTGGTACGAAATACCAATGGCTTTTATCTCTTCTTTCGTAACTCGAGCTTCGTTGAGCAATTTTCTGGTTACTTTTACTAAACATTCCCACCAAATCTCAGGATCTTGTTCTGCCCACCCTTCTTTTGAACTAATTATGTTTAATTCAATTTTAGGGTAATAATCCTGAGCAATCAGTTTTCCTGAGTCTGCTCTTATCAAAGAAGCCTTTATAGATGAAGTGCCTATGTCGTAACCAAGTAGATACAAAACGCTCAATAGGTTATACAAATGTAAAGCTAACAATTATTGAAATATCGAGCAAACTTAACAGATATTTAATCCCATTTTGTGCATTAGAAATCGTTGCTGTACCAAAAAGTGTCTAAATGAGTTGTTTTTTGAAAGATTAATTAGATTATTGAATTAGGCATTTAAGCGATAATCATTTTATATGTTCTCGGCGGGTGTGCGATCATTCTTCTCATCAGGTTCTCG
>JANWYS010000058.1 GCA_025054875.1 Cytophagaceae bacterium
GCCACTCCGCTATCGCTACGGTGCTCCGCTAAAGCTCCGCACTGGCCTTGCAGGCCATGGCTACCATCCCTCGCGCAGGTTCTCTCGAAATTTTTCAGCTTCATAAGAAGATGTGAACCTTCGAAGTTCCCTACAAAAAGGACTGAGCGGTCTGTTTGTGTTCCTTATTTGTAGGAACCTTTCAGTAGAACAAAAAAAATAAGTGGCGAAAGTTCGGGCGCCGCCCTAACGGGCGGCGCCCGAACCTAAATCTACCTGAAAAACAAACGCTGCAATGCACTCACAAAAGTCATTACAAGGTGAAACCAATACGTTGTTGCATCTCAAAGGAACCTGCTTTAATCATCAGCATCTTAGCTTGATTCATGGTTTGCCAATATGTAATCAGGGTTAAACACAAAAAGGATTTTTACTTTTGTATTGTAACAATAAACGTTATGTTAAATTTGCTTGCAAAAGTTCAGATCGACTATGCAAATAAATGTAATTCTGTATAAAAATTTAGACTCGTAAGACAATAACACCCCTGTTTAGTTAAATGGATTTATTCGACACACATAAGGCTGAAAACATTTGTAATTACAAAACTATTACTATCTTTGCGGCTTAATTTGAAAAAATTAATACCGTAATATTAATTACCATGAAACTTTCTGACTTTAAATTTACTCTTCCTCCTGATTTATTAGCCATGTACCCGGCTCCAAACCGGGACGAATCACGTATGATGGTAGTGCACAGAGCAACCGGCAATATAGAGCATAGAATCTTCAAGGATATAGTTGAATATTTTAATGAAGGAGATATACTCGTTGTGAACAACACGAAAGTATTTCCCGCACGTCTGTATGGCAACAAGGAGAAAACCGGTGCTAAGATAGAAGTTTTTCTGCTACGTGAACTTAACCGGGAAATGCATCTTTGGGATGTATTGGTAGACCCCGCCCGCAAAATACGTGTAGGCAACAAACTTTATTTCGGCAATGGCGACCTGGTAGCAGAGGTGATAGACAATACTACATCCAGAGGCCGTACTATTCGATTTCTGGTGGATGGCAATAACGACGAGTGGTTTTACAAAACTATAGATGCACTTGGCGAAACGCCTTTGCCCAAATACATTAAAAGAAAAGCCGAACCTGCTGACCGTGAACGCTACCAAACGATATTTGCCGAACACGTAGGAGCCGTAGCCGCTCCAACTGCCGGATTACACTTTACCCGGCAAGTCATAAAACGTCTTGAATTAAAAGGTGTAGGACTTACTCCGATTACTCTACATGTAGGACTGGGCACTTTTAGAGCTGTAGACGTAGAAGACCTCACGAAACATAAAATGGATTCTGAAAATTTTTTCATACCTGCCCGTACAGCTGAACTCGTAAATCGTGCCTTGGATAACAAAAAAAGAGTTTGCGCCATAGGAACCACTTCTATGAGAGCCATAGAATCCGCTGTGACAGCAAGTGGCAGACTTAAGCCTTTCGAGGGTTGGACAGATAAATTTATATTCCCTCCTTATGACTTTAAAATCGGTAACGCCATGCTTACTAACTTCCACATGCCCGAATCTACCCTACTGATGATGACAGCCGCTTTTGGCGGATACGATTTAATCTTAAAAGCGTATAAAATCGCCGTAAAAGAAAGATACAGATTTTATAGCTACGGCGATTGTATGCTTATTTTGTAAGTCGTAGGCCATTGAAATTCTGTTGCATGTGTTGTCTGCGCAGCGATATTCGCTTGAGGTAATTTGTAAAAAACAAGTTTATTCTGCAAAGCAGGATTATCGCATGAAGACACATTCCATCCCAACATGTATGGAAAAAAGAACTGGTGTCATTTCAATACTACTCAATGTAATCTTGCATGTTATTTTTTACCTTAGATCCGTGTGAGAGATGAGCCAGCTATTACCAATCATCTTTGGAGCCTGTTTTTACTGCAGGTTTGTTCATTTTTTCTTTAAGAGCAACAATAAACTTATCCATATATTCCATGGTTTGTTTTTTTATTGAGCTCCATCCTTCAGGTTTTAATGTATACTTTCCACATTCCGGTAGTGCTCCCTCCAGCTTTCCGCCACTTGCTTTATCTGAATAATGCGTAAAATCTGTAATGGTATATTTATATCTGCCATCTTTGCACGCTATGGTAACCAAATAATTTACTACACCGCTGTGAGCCTGCCCCAACTGAGGAGCTGGATAAGTAACATTTATTTGTCCTTTGTAAACATATATACCTTCTGCCGGGTTATCTTTTACTATATTGTTACCCAGTATACCCAGATTTTTCGCACGCGCATATAGCTCGTCTTTTGATACACCTTCAACATTAACCACTTCTGTATAAGTGATTTTTTGCGTGGTTTCATCTATAGGAAATGTTTTAGTTTGTGCTAATGCAATATTGCACCATACGAAAAGCAAGCATAGGTTGAATAATTTTTTCATAAAGCCACACATTTTGGATTGCACATCGTTCGGGTAAATATACAACTTCTCGCTAAAAGTTATACGGGATATGAGTGAAGAAAGTTTTTTTAATTCCGATTGGCAAGTTGGCCACATGCGGCATCAATATCTTTGCCACGGCTTCTTCGTATGTTCACAACGATATCGTTTTGCTCTAAATAAGCTTTGATTTTTTCCGTTTTGTCCGGCGTAGTATTTACAAAAGCAGCTTCTTTAATTGGATTATACTCTATTATGTTAACTTTACAGGGTATGCGTCGGGAGAATTCCAGAAGTTGCTTTGCATCTTCCATACTATCGTTGAAGTCTCTAAACAAGATATACTCTAAAGTAATTTTGTTTTTTGTTTTATTATAAAAATAAATAAGCGCTTCTGTCAATGCTTTTAGTGAGTTGGATTCATTGATGGGCATGATTTTGTTTCTTTTCTCATCGTTTGCAGCATGCAATGACAGAGCAAGGTTGAACTTCACATTATCATCACCGAGTTTTTTTATCATTTTTGCAATCCCCGCCGTAGAGAGCGTTATTCGTTTAGGTGACATGGCCAGGCCATAGTCACTCGTGATGATATCTATTGCTTTCAACACATTGCCGTAGTTTAGCAAAGGTTCTCCCATGCCCATAAGCACGATGTTCGTAAGAGGCCTGCCGTAAATCGTTTCAGATTGTTTTTTTATTTGCACCACCTGATCATAAAGTTCAGAAGGCTCCAGGTTTCGCTTGCGTTCCAAATACCCAGTAGCACAAAATGAACAGGTGAGCGAACAGCCAACCTGAGAGGATATGCAGGCAGTGATGCGATCTTCTGTTGGTATGAGCACTCCTTCTATGAGGTATCCGTCATATAGCCTGAAAGAAAATTTTATCGTACCATCTGCACTTATCTGCTTCTGGTGTACGTGTAACGTTGGTATGTTAAAATTAGAGGCCAGCAAAGCGCGGGTTTTTTTTGAAAGATTGGTCATCTCATCAAAACTAAGCGCTGATTTTTTCCATAACCACTCATACACTTGATTAGCCCTATATGAAGGCTCTCCGCTTTCACTCATGAATGTTCTTAACTCTTCTACAGTGAGCTTTCGGATGTCTTTTTTATGTTGTTCTACTACCGTTGACATAGGCGTGCATACACATGCAAAGATATGCATTTTAACATGGATATACATTTGAAAATTCTCTCAAGAAAAATTATTAATGCGATATCATATTTTGTGCATGGAGTAGCTTTTATGAATTTCTTAAACAGTTTCTCCGAAACATTACTTCGTAAGCATAGCTGTAAACAGTTTCATGCGATATGACTTGTTGTTGCTTTGCGAGTTAAAAATTTTTTTAATGGCAAGAATGGTTATACTTAACTATGCACATGGATTATATGCTTTTTCTTCGTTTTATCTCAATTTCTATTCAGCTGAATTTTAAATTATGAGACACATCAAAACTATTTGAAGCAGTCAAGAAGTTTTATCATGAGTTTATTGTTAATATATATATGGTCTTCAGATAAAATCTGTTCAGGAGATTGTACAAAGGGCCCTTCAGTGAGGTCGTGTTTACAATGTTGCAAAAGAGAAGATATAGATTCGGCAGTGCATTCCAGATGAAACTGAAGCCCCAATACATTGTTGCCATACAAAAAGGCCTGATGCTCTGTAGCTTTGCTGCGTGCCAGATGCAGAGCACCTGCCGGCAAGTCAAAAGTGTCGCCGTGCCAATGAAACACGTGTAACGTATCGGGAAAGAATTTTAACAGTTGGTGTTTGCGTCCTTCGGGAGTGAGCTCTATAGGCATCCATCCGATTTCTTTTTCTCTATTCTTATACACTTTAGCCCCTAACACATCGGCAATAAGTTGAGCTCCGAGGCATATGCCTATTACGATTTTTCCTTTGGTAATAGCCTTTTCAATGAATTTTTTTTCCTGTGTGAGCCATTGATATTGATCTTCATCATATACTCCCATGGGGCCGCCCATGATAATCAGCATTTCGCATATATCTATGAAAGGCAACTTATGATCTTCATAAAATCGTGTGGCACTAAGTTTGTTTTGTTTCTGCTTTGCCCACGGCTCTATGCAGCCTAATCCTTCAAACGGCACATGCTGAAAATAATGGATGTTCATTTAGCTGAAGACGGTTACTATTTTTTTTCAATATAGCAGAAGACAAAACATATAATGAAATTTATTTCATTTTTTCAAAAAATTGCAAGGCTTCCGTTTCTTTTGACCTCATTATAATTTTTTCTTTTTCAGACTTATCAGTATATCCCACCAAATGAAGTAAAGCGTGAATCATCACTCTGCGAAGTTCTGAGTACAAGGGCAGTTTCAACTGCCTGGCGTTCTCTTTTACACGTTCTATACTAATGTAAATATCGGCTTCCAGAATATTACTTTCGTTATTTTCTCTCAAGTCAAAGGTTATAACATCTGTGTAAGTATCATGTTTCAGGTACTCGAAATTGATTTTATACAAATATTCATCTGAGCAAAAGATATAATTTAATGCCCCCGGAACATGCTTTTCTTTTTGAGCAATTTTTTTCAGCCATTCACGATGTTTGTTTTTGTTTCGTAGTGCAAAAGAAATATCTTCTGAGAAAAATAAAATATTGGTAGAGGCCATATTTAAAAATTAAAAACCCATCATTTTAATTGCAGTGATAGCAGCTTCATCGCCTTTGTTTCCGTATTTTCCACCGGCTCTGTCGTAGGCTTGTTGTTTGTTATTTGTAGTGAGCACTCCGAAAACAACGGGTTTGTTATACTTCAGAGACACCTGCGTAATACCATATGCTGCAGCCTGACAAATGAAGTCGAAGTGTCTGGTTTCTCCTTGTATCAGACAACCCAAACAAATCACCGCATCTATATTTTTTTGTTTAGCCATCCACTGAGCTCCCAGAGGAAGTTCAAAACTGCCGGGCACATTTTTTCGAATAATATTTTTTTTTGAGGCTCCATGTTTTATCAACATATTGTATGCTCCCATGTACAGTGCTTCGGTAATGTCGCTGTTCCATTCAGAAACAATAAGGGCAAATTTTTTTTTCGAAATATCTGTCAGATTTCTCTCACTGTACGAACTCAGGTGTTTGTTTGATGAAGCCATATGGTATCGGTATTGAAAGGTTAACTGATTAATTTTTCAATAGATTTATGCATTAAGACGATGAACCACTAAAGTCAAGTTGCCAGACAAGTAAGGCACTTTGCGCATACACTTCGTGCGCAAATATAAAGAATAGAAATGATTTACTGATTCTGCAACAATCATACATAATAATACGCAATTGTAAAGATGTTCAAGATAATACCTTTGGAGGAAAACATTTCTTCTTAGATTTAACCCGGGCATGATGGAAAGCTTTGTGCTTTTTTTCTATATTCATCATATCAATTCATTCATCGGATGGCCATACCTAAATCTGTTGTTGACAGTATACATCAACACATTGATATCGTTGATGTAATAGGTGATTTTGTAAGATTGAAAAAGAAAGGCGCCAATTATTGGGCTTGTTGCCCTTTTCATGGCGAGAAGACACCATCCTTTGCTGTGAATCCGGCAAAAAATATTTTTAAATGTTTCGGCTGTGGCAAGTCGGGCGATGCCATAACCTTTGTAATGGAGCATGAAAAGCTCTCTTATCCGGACACGCTTAGATACTTAGCCAAAAAATATGGCATACAATACACGGAAGAAAACGTTGCTCCTTCTGACGCTCATCAGCAACATCTTCGCGATAGCTTGTACATAGTATTGAACTATGCAAAGAATTTTTACTGCGAGTGTTTACACCATTCAGAAGAAGGGCAATCAATCGGTATGAGCTATTTCAAGGAACGTGGTTTCAGCCTTGAGGTAATAAAGAAGTTTGAATTGGGCTACAGCTTAAATGAATGGGATGCTCTTTTAAAAAACGCTCTGGCTGCAAATTATAACATAGAAATACTGGAAAAAGCAGGTCTGGTACAAAGTCGTGACAATGCAAATGATAAGGCTGCCAGAAAATATTACGACCGTTTCAGAGGCCGTGTGATGTTTCCTATTCATAGCGTGACAGGTAAAGTCTTGGCCTTTGGCGCCCGTATACTGAACAACGATAAAAGCCAACCTAAATACATCAACTCTCCGGAAACCGAAATTTATCACAAAAGCGACATCGTATATGGAATTTATCAGGCCAAAAATGATATACGCACTAAAAATAATTGCTATTTGGTAGAGGGATACACGGATGTTATTTCCATGCATCAGGCCGGAGTACAAAATGTAGTAGCTTCGTCCGGTACATCTCTTACCGTTGAGCAAATACGTCTCATAAAACGCTACTGCGAGAACATCACCGTGCTGTATGATGGCGATACAGCCGGCATCAAGGCTGCCATGCGAGGCATTGATATGATTTTGGAAGAAGGTATGAATGTTTCGGTTGTACTGTTTACAGATGGTGAAGATCCTGATAGTTTCGTCCGCAAGCATGGTGCCGCAGCATTCATCCAATACCTGGAAAATAATACCAAAGATTTTATCACATTTAAAACTTCCGTATATCTGACGGATGCCGGAAACAACCCTTTAAAAAAAGCTCCTGTGATAAGGGAAATTGTGACAACTATTTCCAAAATACCAGATGCCATAAAACGGTCTCTGTTTTTTAAAACATGTAGTCAACTGCTCGACATTGATGAGCAGGTCTTGATAACGGAATACAACAAAATTGTATTACAAAAAAGAAAAGACACACACAAAAATAACCTGAAGGAAGCATCTGCCGGTGAACATGCTCAACAAGAAAAGGATGATGACTTGCCGGCCAGTCTATCAGATATTACAACAACCGAAAAGGATATACATGAAAAAGCATTGTTGAAAATTCTTATGCTCTATGGCTCTGAGAAAATAGATGAGAATCTGAGTGTATGCCATTATATTATTTCAGAAACTGAAGACATAGAATCGCACAGTGAATTATTTTTAAGAATTATAAACGAAGTAAAAAAACAATGGCATGAAGGGAATGAGATTCACAAAAATTTTTTTCTTCATCATCCCGATCCGGAAATATCAGCATTTGCAAAAGATGCTTTTTTTGAACGGTATTCCCTCAGCGAACATTGGATAAAATACGGCATTAGTGTAGCTTCCGAAATTGATATGCTCTCTCAAAACGTTCCGAAATATATATTGCGGTACAAGAGACTTATCGTGCGTATGATGATGGAAAAGGCAAGAAAACAGTTTTCAGATAAAAATATTCCGGATGAGCAACTTCAGGAACTGCTAATGCACTACAAGCAGTTGCAAGGCCTTTATACTGAAATAAACAGATTACTCGGAATTGTAGTCGGATAATCAGGGCAGGGTATATTGCTCGCATGAGCATTGCTTATTTGCAGAACTATTTGTAAATACGAATTATGAGGATTGCCGTAAACACCCGATTGTTACTTGAAGATCGCCTGGAAGGTATCGGTAGGTTTACGTATGAATGTCTGAAGCGCATCACCACACATCATCCTGAAAATGAATTTTACTTTTTATTCGATCGTCCCTACAGTTCGAAATTTATTTTTTCAAAAAACATCACTCCCATAGTGCTTTTTCCTCAAGCAAGGCATCCGTTGTTGTATTATCTGTATTTCGAATATTCTGTGCCAAGGATTTTGAAAAAAATTAAAGCCGACTGTTTTCTCTCTACCGACGGATACATGAGTCTTTCAACTCAGGTAAAAACATTAAATGTGATACATGACATAAATTTTGAGCATAGACCAAAAGATTTACCTTTGTTTCATCGGTTATATTACCGCCACTTTTTTCCAAAATTTGCAAAACAAGCCAGCCGTATCGCTACTGTATCAGAATATTCGAAAAAAGATATTTGTAACACATATCAAATTCCTGAAGATAAAGTAGACGTAGTATACAACGGTTGTAATGAAGGTTTCAGGCCTATTTCGCAAGACGAAATAAGCAAGACAAGGTATAAATATTCTTCCGGTAGGCCTTATTTCTTATTTGTAGGTTCACTACATAAACGTAAAAACATACCTAACATGCTTAAAGCCTTTGATCGGTTTAAAAACACTTTTCCTTCTGACATTAAATTGCTGCTTGCCGGCCAACCTATGTGGGACGATTCTGATTACCGCGATGTTTATTTGAACATGAAGCACAAAAACGAAGTGGTATTGTTGGGCAGAGTGCGCGATTCGGAACTGAAAAAAATTGTAGCTTCTGCATTAGCTCTTACATATATCCCATTTTTTGAGGGATTTGGCATTCCTATCTTAGAGGCCATGTATTGCGATGTGCCGGTGCTTACCTCTAATGTGACCTCCCTACCGGAAGTAGCCGGCGATGCCGCTCTTTTAGTATCTCCCGATTCTGTAGAGCAAATAAGCGATGCCATGTTGACAATAGCTCAGAATGTTGAATTGAGGCAAGATTTAATCGCTAAGGCAAGAATACGACGCTCTCTATTTTCATGGGATGTTACTGCTGATAAACTTTGGGAAAGCTTACAAAAAACGATTTCGGCGGAAAAACAGCAGTGAGAGAAAAAGTTCATCATTGCTACTTTTCTGTGCTTTTCAGAAACTGAAGCAATGCACCAAAATTGCTGTAAATTGAAGCCTTTCAAAATATATTGAACAATAATTTTCATGACAAGGTAAAGCGGATTTGTATGCCAAAACTGGTGGTAGTACGCTTGAAGGAAGAAGAAAGGCGTGGATTGTTGTAAGTGCGCTCAAAGTAGAACTGGGTGGTTACACGCTGGCTTACGTTGTAGGTTATGGTTGGTTTGAATTGCCAGTTCAAATTACCTCCGGTAATGGTGCTGGCATTGTCGAGTACGCGCTGGTACGATCGCGTATCACGTAAAGTGAAATCTACTCTCATATTCAGTTCATTTTTGAGAGGAGGTATCTTGCGTCCGCGTACTCGTATTAGAGGGATTTGAGCGCCGGTTTTTGCGTAACCGATGCCGAAAACGACATCGTTGCTAAGGTCTTCACGCACTTGTGCATTGTTAATCGCCAGTATGAGTGTTCGACTTTTCCTGTATTCGATTTTATAGCTCACTTTCCCTTTGGTGCGCAGGTTAAGTCCAAGAAGAGGTGTAAACGACTCACGTATGGTTACAGCATCGAGTATATATACAGGGGCGTAGGTGCTATCAGGGTTTAATTGGTCAGGAGCTATGTATCGGTCTATGTCATAAACAGGTGTAATGTATCCGTAACCATATAACACAGAAGAAAGCACGTTGCCCACATTGTAAGATGAGGAATAAACATGGTTAAGTGTAATTGAGGAGAATCTTTTTTGAAGGAATTTTAAACGGTTCAACCCGGCATAAGAGATGTTCCAGTTGGGCAATGGGATTTTGGGAAATGCAGACAACTCCTGCTTTTCTGCAGGTCGTCCGGAATATGCAGCAATAAAGGCAGGTATGAGTACATCCTGTGAGTTCAATCCATATTGAGTGCGACCCTGACTAATGTGGCGCTCGCGTATTATACGGCGGTTTTCAGCAAACGTATTGAAAGCATCGGATTCATTGGTTTCTTTATTCATTTTTGCGAATGAGGTTTTTAACGTTAAAAAAGAAATTGAATACGTACCGGTTTGCACCGGGTTTTCAGATACGTAAAAACTTTCTGTAGAATCTACTCTGAATTGTTCAGAATAGTTGGAGCCTTTAGATTTTTTCATTTCTACCTGAATTTTAAAATCTTTAAAAGGCTCTACAGAAGTGCGAGCGGTGAGGTTATGAGTTTTGGTGCGTAAGTAAGGCAGGTTTTGTTCTCGTTCTTTAGATATCCATCCCTTTTCGGCAGCTTTGTAGCGAAAATCGGGGTTTTGGTCGCCAAAAAGAAAAGGAAGAATATCGCCCAGGTGATCGGTTTGGTTGTATTGGCCTTTGGCATCTACGCCCATATAGGTAGGCACAGGCATATATCCGGGTAATGTAGTGGTTTGAACTAATGAGTAAGAGAGGTTAATGGAACGCAAAAGCATAAGTGAACGTAAGAATATTTTCATACCTTGCAACTCAGGCTTCCTGTTCTGAACAGAGTCTTTTTTTGCTTGTTGAGTTTTATCTGTTTTTTTTTCATCTGTTTTCAGAGGCTTTGACTTTTTTTGCTCCTGCTCTTTGTTTTTTGGTGTGGGCAATATCGGGTTGTTGATTTCTTTAAGGAACTTAGATTTGTTGTACAGGGTTTCAAGGTTTATTTTGCCATTAATGCTTATGTCGCGATTGTTTTTGGTGAGGTTACCCAGAGTATCTCTTTGGCTTAGCACACCGGGAGGCGCTACTGCTCCTGATGACCATGAGAAGCCACCTGCATATCGGGTATCGGCGCTTAGCCAATTGAATAAGGGTAATTTATCAATAGGCAACTTGTAGGTAGCTGATGCCGACTGGTTGTATTCTTTGAGACGTCCAAATCGTTTAAAGTTGCTCCACAGCGAATCTTTATATGCCTCATCTCCCGGGTTTCGTGCAGGTTCATCAACAATGGCGGCTGCATTGGCTTTATAATCTATATTTATACTTTTAGTTAAGTTCCAGCCAAGCCCATATGTGCGAGTCAGGGTGAAGTATTTTTCATACAAAGGTTGCTGAGGCGGTGTGAAAGGTCCTGCTTCGTAATAAATAGTTCTTGTCATTCTTCGGTCTATGTCGTTTCGGAAGGTAAGATTTCCGGGCATTGGATTTATATTGAAATCCTTGATCAGGCGCAGATAAGGGGAGTTCATCTTTTTAGCGTTTTTGAAGGGCTCAATAGATTTGCTTTTGCTGGTAAAGTTGTATTCCACGGCGCCTTTATAATTTTGGAAGAGGTACAAATGTATGTCATAGCTTGTTCTTTTGGTTTCATTGTATCCGGCGGTGAAAGAGAAGTTTTCAATGTCGTAAAAGTGTGATTTAGGATTTTGTTTTGTTTTTACTTTCTTAAAGTTGGTGAAGTTGATGGCTCTTCTGGTGGTGATGTCGTTTACCGCTCTTTGAAATTCTTTTTTTTCTTCGTTCGTATCAAAAGTTTTGAGTTGTTTTTTCATGAGCACATCAGGGTCCATGGGATTGTACTGAGGGGCTACGATTTTACGGTCGTAGCTCACGTACATGGGAAGCTTTATACCTAGTTTTTCAGGAATGAATTTGTCTACAGATATTCCGGCAGAAGTTCCGTATTCGGTGGTATATGCGCGTTCGCGCTGAGATACGCGTTGTTCCAGCGATCCGAATCCCGGGGTAGAGTAGCGAGCCGTGGCCGTCACGTTGGCCAGGTCAGCAAGTTTGGCATTTACTCTCCCCAAGGTAGCCCATCCGGATTTGTTTTGAAATTCGGTAACTTTAAGTTCGTTCACCCATATAGTTGCCGTTTTGGGAGAAGCATCGCTGGCATCGCCTGTGAGTAAATTTTTTGCAGGGTTTCGCATGCCAATCATCACGGCAGCAACGGCGCTAATGTCAGGATTACCCCTTACATGCAGTATGTAAAAACCTCTGCCATTTTCTCTTTCGTAGCGGCGGCTATAGGATGCCGTGAGGTTACGGTTGGTAACTTCGTTGCGTTCTAATTTGGTATTGATGAGTTCTTCTATCGGTATATCTATCATGTTGCCGTCTTTCCATATGAGTTCAGGATCAGGACCGGTGCCTTTAGGAGTGAACTGCAAGGGCACTTCTATTTCATAGTAGTTTTGTGTGACATCTGTACCGAGCCTGAGAAATGCTGTCATGTCGCCGTCTTTAGTGTTTTGATCATCGGTTTCGGCATGTATGAACATTTTTAATCTTTTATAGTTGAGCAGGTCGTAAGCAATGTTTTTATATACTGCCCGGGCATTTTTATCGTCCAGGCCGGCAACGCTGAGTTTTAGGGATTGCTCATTGATTTGACGATCAATATTGGAAGTTACATCCTGGTCACGAATTACCCCGGGCGGTAACACGTAAGGTGGTGTACCTCCTCCATTTTCCTCAATATTTACGGTAGATACGTTAATAACAGCATCATCCGGTTCACCTACTGCCCCAAAACCTTGCTGGCTTATGTCGTCGGGTACATACACTCGCCATTGGTTGGCTACAAGTTGAAGTTGAGCCATGCGCAGTACGATGGGGTCTGTGAATCCGGTCATATACATGCGTATAAATCGTATGGATTTGAAGCCATTTATAGGGCCTACCACAGAAGTGGGAGTTCGTATCGGAATACGAAACTGAAGCCAGGTGACTTTATCGCCGTTGGGAGTGGTATGAACTTGTTTTGCCACAATAAAATTTTGGCCTACATCAAATCTTGCTTTATCAATGTCTACTTCATACTCATAGTATTCATCAAGTGTGTTCAAGGAGTTGTCCTGATTGATGTCTTCATTGTCGGGTAAAGTAGAACTGGAAGGAACAATGTTTCCTGTAGCATTGGAAGCGTCCGGAGAGTTGTTTTCTAACCCATTGAAATGTTTGTAACGCTGAAGTATGTTAAGGTTAGCGCGGTCACTGGCTTCACCCAGGTAATACCGGAAATCATCTGCAGCGGGGTCGGGAAGTTGAGCTGCCGGGGTATTGGCAAAATATAATTGTTCTTCAGCGTTATTAATACCATCCAGCCCTACATCTTGCTTAGCTCTTGAGCCAGGGGTATTATCGAAAGCAAATGTAGGTTGTAAAGGAGTAACTACTTTTCCCCAAGGGCTGTTAAAATCAATCGTGGTGTTGGTAGGCAGTCCGTTTTCGGCAGCTTGTCTTCCATCTTTGAGAACATCTTCAGATATGTTACCGAGGTTAAAGTATAATTTGCCTTTATTGTTTTGATTAAAAGGTTTGCCATCAATGTAAGTGCTGCTGTCCTGCGGCGGACTGTTCACTTCGATGTAAGGGCTCATGAGCCAAAATTCTATGTATTGTACATTAGCATTGTCGAAATCTATATCGTTACGGATATCGCGTGTTATGCCCGCCCAATTTTGAGCGGGATTGGGCAATGTTCCATCGGGATTCATAGCAGGGTCGTAGTTGTAAGGCCCGCGTTCGGAGGGATAGTAGGCTAAGTCCAGCGTGATCTGGTTTGCATTTACTTGTTGACGGTTTAGGTTAGGGAATACTTCTTGCGGAGATATCGCTCTTTGGAAGTGATTTTTAATTTCATCCGGAATGTTTTTGGGTTTGTTTTCACCTCCGGTTTGGTAGAATACATTATCAATATTGTACCAGGCCAACAGTGCGCGTTTGTATCCATAGGGGAGGCCATTCTGGTTGAATTGACTGAACCGTGCCGGTGTGGAGGAATGTCTCCATTTGGTGGGAGTACGCACCAAATCGGTGGGAGTTTCTGCGGCTTCAAAGTCATCTATGAAGGCAGCGCCGCCTTTGTCGCCGTTGAGGTCAAGGGCTTTATTGTATCCTGGCAATAATTGGGCAAACTCGCCGGAAGCCGTGATGCTGGAGGGAGCTTTGGTTTGTATGATGGGCAATTTATCTACCATCTTCGTAAGGAACCGGGATTCTTTTTTTATGTTGGCATCAATGCCCCATATGGTGTTGGCACTGGGTTCATCGCCGATGTTCACACGAGTGATGGTAGGAGCTTCACTTTGTCTGAGAATGGTAGCGCCGAGGTTTATGTCTTTATTTACCCTGTAATCAAAACGATTTCCAAAGAAAGCTTTTCTGCGAAAGTTAAACAGGTCTTGTTTCTCGTAGCGTATTTTCACTTCCTGCCCGGAAGTAAGTATTCCCTCGTTTAGTATTTTCACTTTGCCTTGGTTATAGTCTACGGTGTAGTCTGTGCCCTCTACTAATGTTCGGCTTCCGGCTGTGACTACTACTGAGCCTTGTGCCAGATTTAAAGCACCGGAGAGAGGTATTTCGCTGGAAGAACTGGATTGAAATTTTCCTCTCAGGAAGAATTTGTTCTTGGCGGCAATGAGGCTGGCATCGCTTTTAGTAGAATCATAGAGTTCGAAATAGACGTATTTATTGACAAGGTCGGCTTCTGTGGTTTGGTCAAATTTTTCCTTTAAATCTTCACCAAAAGGTTCAAGTACAGGAAAGAATATGCGTCCATACTTCGAATCAATGGTAACGCCCTCTACATAGTCGAAGTTACCATCGGGAAATGGATCGTTGTTAGGGTTGAGTTTATCTAGCCCTAACAAGCGAATGAGGGGTATGTTTTTGGTATTTTTACCTTCCTGAAGGTTGGGGATGTCGGCACCACTGATGTCGTCTTTGTAGATAACTCTGAGTTGAAAGTTTTCTCTGCTTACCTGAGTGGTGCCCAACAGGTATACGTTTTTCATCATCAGATCCCATGTGGGTAAGCGAGTACGTATGGTAGAGGGTTTCAGCAGTTTTACTACTATGATCTTGTTGTTGTTTTGTGTGTTATTTGTAGAAGCATCAGGGTTGTTTAGTGTGAAGTCGCCGGTAGTTTGGCCTACCGTATATGCAGCGCCGTTGTAGGTGTATTTGTAAGCAACAGCTAGTATTTCGTACGAGCGTAAGGGAGTCACCAAAGAGATGTACCCCAACTGAGGGTTGTAGGTAAAGTCTTCGGGTTTTAATTTTCTTGCATTAGTTAAGATTTCGTAATCTGTACCTTTTTGAAGGCCATCGGCCTGCAGTATGGATTCTATGTTGCCGGTAGTGAGGGTAGGGTCTTCAACGTATTTATTTAGTGAATTGACTTTGTTGGAAGCCGGTAAGTTGCTTCCCGACGAAGTGATGGAAGGGTTATATATATGTGGTGCAGCTTCGCCCAGGTCGGTAAAGGCAACTATGTTTTGCAGATTTTGAGTAGCACTGGTGGTATTGGTAATGTAAACATCAATTTGGCTGAGGTTTACTCCTGAGTTTACTATGGGCAAAGTAGCCAAAGAGGATTCATAAATATCACGGAAAAAATGACCTATAAAGAAATGGCGATATTCATCGTAGTTGTCGGCACGAAGCTCAAATGTTCTGGTTACAGAACCGCCTTGCGCCCGTACCTCTTCAACTTTTCCGCGTTGGCTGGAAAATACAGAAGTCATGGTCATGCGGCCAAATTGACTTTTGGTTTTCACACCAAAAAGATTTTGTGCACCTGAAATAAGGGTAGTATTTACGGGCATACTTACCTGGCCTACTTCTACTTTTTGTAGTATATCTTCTTCAAACCCGGTGTATTCTACTTTAAAATTGTTTTGAAATTCGAAGGTGGCCTTGGTGTCCCAGTTTACGGTGAGCTTAAGTTTTTCGCCAATTTTACCGACTACGTTCATCTGTATATTGTTGTCAAATTCGAAGTTACCCTGGCGCTGTTGTCTTACGGGGATTTGCGGATTAAATACATGTTGAAAACGGTAACCGAAATCAAGTGTTACCAAACCATTAGGGCGTATGTCCACATAGTCACTTCCAAAGATGGAGCCCAATCCCGGGGCTTTTATTTTGAGACTCAAAGGACCTGTCTTCGGGTCTTTACGAGTACTGAGCCCTGAGGAATCTCCATACGATCTTTTTTTCCAATAATTTCGTATCATTTGCTGTTGCTGGTATTTCTGAAACTCTTCGTAAGTCATAAAAGTAGGAGCGCGGTATTCGAAATCTCCGATTTTTTCATCTATGTAATAATATTGTCCTGAACTGTCTAACTCTACAGATTTTTTTATGTTGGAAGGTTCTTCCAGCAGCAGGGGAGATGAGCTGGGCTTATTGGAGAGATGATCGCCGCGTCGGTCTTTTTCTGTGTAGGTAGGATATTTGGATTTTTGCTTAGGTAAAGTGTCTTGTGGTGATTTTAAGGCATTATCATTAGCATAGGTGTGATTATGTTTACTGCTTAAAATAACCCATAAGCAGACCAAAAATATTGGTATTTGTCGAGTAAAAATAAGCGATTCCAAATCCAATGGTTATTAGTAAAAAATCAGTTCATTTTAAGAGCCTGTTTTATGAGTTGTTCTAATGATAAGGCTTCTCCTTGTGTTTTTATTATCTGATCTATATTTTTTTCGGCAACACTTTTTGATATTCCCAAAGTGACCAATGCGGATAACGCTTCTTGTCTTAATCTATTGTGTGAAGAAGTATTTTGATTTAAAATGTCGCCTGAAACTTCTTTCTTGATTTTATCTTTCAGTTCCAGAATAATCCTCTGGGCGGTTTTGGCTCCTATTCCTTTTATGCCTTGTATTGTGCGTAAATCTTCTTTGGCGATAGCTGTTTCTACTTCGCCGGGAGTTAAGGAAGATAGCATCATCATGGCTATAGAAGGCCCTACCCCATTTACTGAAATTAAATACAGAAACACTCTCTTTTCTTGCTCACTACTGAACCCGTACAGCGTGTGAGCATCTTCTTTTATGTGCAGGTGTGTATGAAGTTTACACATACGGCCGCTGTTTTTCAGGTGAGCATATGTATTCAATGATATTTTTACCTGATAACCAATACCCTGATTTTCTATAATGGCATATGTAGGCTCAAGGTATGAGAGTTCGCCTTGTATACTCACTATCATATAAGTGATATGTTGGGGAATGATATTTTAACTTGCGAAGATATGAAACGGCAGTAACAAGATTCAAGAAAGATGTCTTTTTTTTACTGGTTTGAACTGGCACAAACTCTAAGTGTATCTTTGGTGGTTGTGTGATTTTGTCTTATTTTGTGATGCAGAGGAGGAGTTAATTTAAGAATATTAGCTCATAGTTTTTGTTGCAGAACTAGATAAAACGGATTGATATTATTTCAACTCGGATTTTTCAGTTGAGGTTAAGTTTGAAGGCTTAAAGGCCATGGAGATTGTTTAACCCGGATTTTTCAGTTGAGGTTAAGTTTGCGAGGCTTAAAGGCCAT
>JANWYS010000059.1 GCA_025054875.1 Cytophagaceae bacterium
CACTCCGCTATCGCTGCGGTGCTCCGCTAAAGCTCCGCACTGGCCGTGCCGGCCATAGCTCCCATCCCTCGCGCAGGTTCTTTCGAAATTTTTCAGATTCATAAGAAAATGTAAACCTCCGAAGGAGCTTGCAAAAGGAACTGAGCGGTCTGGTTGAGCTACTTTTTTATGAAGCCATCAACGAAACAAAAAAGAGCGAGGCGCGAAGGTTGGGGCGCCGCCCGTTGGGCGGCGCCCGAACTTGTGCTTATTCTGAAACGCTGAATCTCGGATAAACAGTTCTAATGCATAAAATGAAATTATGGATTCATCATGATCATCTGAAAGTTTACAACTGTTCGGATGTAAAGTTAAGTGGGTTGGTGATAAACCTGCTCAGAATTTTTAGGTCTACTTAAAGTATTTCAGCCACGTGCCCTGCTTGTTGAATTTTATGGTTGAATTGTTGTATCTTAGAATGAAAAAAGTTAAAGCATGGCAAGCAGATATTCACTTGCTAAACCGAGAGAAGTGCTGTCAAACAGATACGGAGTGCCCGTACCGGAAAGCTGGAAACCGCGCTACAACGTAGCTCCAGGGCAAGAAATGCCGGTAATTACCAATCGCAGAAAAGATGAACTCTCTTTTTTCAAGTGGGGATTTGTGCCCAACTGGTCGCTTGACGACTCATCAGCAACAAACTTGTTTAATGCAAAGGCGGAAAACATACTTACGAAAGCTCCTTTCAAACAAGCTGCACGTACGCAACGATGTATAGTACTTGCAGATGGATATTTTGAATGGAAAAAAACAGGAAAAAATAAACTCCCTTATCGTATTACTTTGGTTACGGATGAGGTATTTGCATTTGCCGGCCTATGGGATTACTGGGAAAACCCCAACGATGGAAAAATAATCAATACCTATACTATCATCACCGTACCTGCCAACCGTTTGCTACAGGAACTAAACGACCGCATGCCTGTGATACTAACTCAAGAAACTGAACAAATGTGGCTCTCTGACAAACTCCCGGAAAGCGCCTACAACGAAATACTTAAACCTTATAACCCCGATAAGATGAGTTTTTATCAAGCTCATAGAGTTGTTAACTCCACTGCTTACGATTATCCGGAATGCATACAACCTGCTCCTAAAATATATCCGGGCGAAACTTACAGTTTATTCGATTGAATCCCATTTTGTGGGACAAAAAATTCCGTTATTACGCTCCTAAATATCTCATTACAGTATGGATGTAGGTAACACTTTCCATTGTCATGTTTCAAAAACAACTCTTTTACATTCTGGCCGTCAATACTTACATACCATAAAACGGATTAGAGTTAATGAGTACTCTGCTTGAGCCAATCAATTTGCTATCAAGGAGCATACTCATGTCATCATTTTTTGAATAGCCCTTCCTATGCAAGCTGCCATTGGAAACGTATTTCTGATCACACTATTTATCGGAAGCGAAATATAATATACGCGGCCTTGTGCACATGAACTGAGGTAGTTTAATATATGCTCTTGAGAATGTATGGGTTGTTTTATAATGTGCAGCCTCTGTGTTATGTTAAGGCTTATTTCATCAGACAGGTTCTTTATAAACAAATCGGTTTTTTTTTCATCAACCTGATGCGAACCACTGATAATGATGGTATCACTTTCCATGGAGCTATCCTTATCTAAAATAAAAAAGGTAACTTTTTTTTCAGCCAGGCTTTTCAAATGATTTTTCCAGCTTATAAATGCAATCGGCACGGCCGATGTTTCTGTGAGGTATTCTTTGTTTATGGTAAAGTTACATGTGGCGTCGTGGTCAATTCCCTTGTCGTTAAAAGTTTCATTGGTTATTTCAGCTTCCTCGCCATAAAATTCATTCGAAATGTGAGAGCATTTCAGCATTTCCGCCACACAATAAGACAAGTAGCCAATACTTTGCTTACTGTAACTTTCCGGGCATACTATACATATGTCGGATGGTCTTCGGTTGTATATGCCGTACTCTGTATTACATATGCGATATTCCAAGCATAGTTTTCGGTTTATGGTGCCGTTTTCAAACACCAATAACCTGCGGTAGCGAAAATCGTTTTTCCCTTCGGCTAATTTTATGATTTCTTCATCTGATATTTCTAAGGCCACCCGAATGGCTTCTATACTAATGGCCCCTCGCATAACTTCGCAACCCAAGTGTTGAGAGTATTTTTTGCGGAAAGCATCTTTGATAATGTTACGAATCACTGACAACCGTTTTTGTTTACTCAAAGCTTCCATATTTTGCACAAACCCTGTAGAAAGTATACCTATAGGAATAGCCATAAGCAATACTCCGAACACTGCAATCAAGCTCCCGATAATTTTTCCAACCAGCGTGACGGGCACCATATCGCCATATCCAATCGTAGTAAGTGTGATGATACACCACCAAAAAGCATTTACTATGTTAGGGAGTTTATCAGGTTGTGCCGGCTTTTCTATATAATAAAACAAAGTGGAGGCCACCACCAAAACCGCAACGGCGATAATAAGTGTACCTAATAGTTCTCTTCTTTTTTCTGAAAGTATTTTTGCAATTAATCGCAAAGAGTGGTTGTACTTCTCTGTACGAAATATTCTCACAATTCTGGAAAGACGCAGTATACGGAGATGACGTAAGTCCATACTCCATATGAGAGGGAGAAAAAAGGGCATTATAGCCAGCAAATCAATGATACCAGACCATGAAGTAATTCTTTTCAATGCAGAGGTTAGAAAATTTTTTGAGGGATACATGTAGTCTGCAATCCATAGCATGAGCAAGTATTCTATTAAAAAAATTGTCACGCTAAAAACTTCGAACATGTCAAAATATTTTCCATAAGCAGCTTCCAGAGGTTCGAATGTTTCAGCTACAACAGCAATTACATTTAGTATGATTATCCACTCTATGAAATGAGATATTTTTTTGTACTTCTTGTGGTGTTTTACGCTGCCATCAAGCGCTATAAAAACTTTGTTTTTTATGCCTTGTAAGTCTAATGCCATAGGTATTGGAAAAATGAATTTTAGAAGTGTAAAAAAAACATTGAGTAAAATGTCCGTTTTGATTCTTTGCGTAGAATATAGCAATATTTTGGAAGAAAAGAGAGGAGAAGATTTAATTAAAAGTTTCAGGATTGGGATACCACTTCATGAGTGAGTTCTTCAATGGCCAGGTAAGCCATGAGCCCGCTTCCGATTTCAAGCGCCGATTCATCAATATCGAAAGTAGGGGTATGCACTCCTGAAGAAATCCCTTTTTCCGGATTTCCTGTGCCAAGCCGATAAAAACAAGCATTAGTTTTTTGAGAGTAATAAGCAAAATCCTCTGCCGCCATCCATATATCAAGGTCAATCACATTGTCAGCGCCTAAGTAATCTATAGCAAATTGTTTAGCGCGATTAGTGAGAAGTGGCTCATTGTAGAGGAATGGATATCCGTTGAGGATGGTAAATTCACATACGGCTCCCATTGCCTCTGCAATACCTTGAGCCATTTTGACCATTTTTTTGTGAGCTTCTGCGCGCCACTTTTCATCGAGTGTACGGAAAGTACCCTCTATTTTCACTACATCAGGAATGATGTTAGTAGCACCATTAGCTATCACTTTACCAAAAGATAATACAGAGGGGGTGCGTGGGTCGCAGTGGCGGCTTATGATTTGTTGCAAGGCCACAAGTATGTGAGCTGCTATTAAAACAGGGTCTGTATTTTTGTCGGGCATAGCGGCATGGCCACCTTTCCCTTTTACGGTAATATAAATTTCGTCTGCACTGGCCATGTACATGCCGGATTTAAAGCCGACTTTTCCGGCAGGTATAGAGGGCATGACATGCTGTCCAATAATAGCCGCAGGTGCAGGATTTTCAAGAACCCCCTCTTTGATCATTATGGACGCCCCTCCGGGAATTTTTTCTTCTCCTGGTTGAAAAATAAGTTTTACCGTACCCTCAAATTTATCGCGAAGTGTATTCAATATTTTGGCTGCTCCGAGCAATGAGGCGGTGTGGACATCGTGTCCACATGCGTGCATCACTCCCGGATTTTTTGATTTATATGGAACCTCATTTTGCTCAGTGATAGGCAAGGCATCTATGTCTGCCCTCAGAGCAATCGTTTTTTTTCCGGGATGGTTACCTTGTATGGTAGCCACTACGCCGGTTTTGGCTATACCTTTGCACACATCTTTCAATCCGAATGATTCTAACGTCTCAGCTATGAAGGCAGAAGTGTTATATTCTTCAAAAGAGAGTTCAGGGTGTGCATGCAAATGACGACGCAAGCTTGTAACTTCCTGAGCCTGCTGTGAAGCCAACGTTTTTATTTCTTCTGCTAAAGACATGAGCAAGTATTATGGTCGGTTTATGTTAACTTTATCAGGCACAATGATAGATCCGGGAAAATCTTTGAGAAGGTATGTTTGCGTAGTGTATGCTTCAAGTCTGGAGAAATAGTCACCAACTTTTACTTTAAAGTTTGGCGAGTCCCAGATGAGGTACACTCTGTCTTCTTGCAAAATTTCTTTTGCATTAAGTTGCGCCTGAAGCGCATCGGCTTTTTTTGTTCCTGAATAAATGAGCACCCTGTATCCCTCTGCAGTTCGTATATTTAAGTTGTATACAGACATGGAGTCGAGCAAAGCTTCAATTTTTTTAGTGTCATCATTAACCGGCATTGTTGCAGATTTTAGCGGCATCGGTGGTTTTTCTTCATTGTAAGTGTATTTTATACGGTAAGGCTGAAGATCTTCTTTGTATTCCTGCAAAGAACCGTTTTCGATTTTAGATTTATTTTTTTGAGCTTGCATGATAGCGCAAGAAGATAACATCATTGCACAGAAAACGAAAACGAATTTATTTTTCATATCACTTTACGGATTGATTATGACACATTTGTTGTTTTTAATGTCATCTTCTACGGTTTTAAACTTTACATCCCTTTTTATTTCGCCGTTGGTATAACGTACAGAAACGCGATCGTTCCGGTTGGCAATTTTTTGAGATCGTATTGGCATTATTTTTTCTTCTTGCTTAGGTGGCTGAGTTGTGCGCGCAGGACCTATGTTTGAAGATAATACAGAATGTGCTTCATCTTTTTTCAGACTTAGTTTTTCCCTGGGCGCTTTGGTTTGTTTAGCTTCCTGTACCTGATCGGGATGGTTGGTTTGTAGTTCAGCTTTAAATAAGAAAGAGACTATCTCCTGATTTACTTTGGCTAAAAAGGATTGAAAGAGCTTAAATCCTTCAAATTTATATACAAGCAGCGGATCTTTTTGTTCAAAAACGGCATTGTGCACTTGTTGCTTCAAGTCGTCCATATCGCGAAGATGCTCTTTCCATGAGCTATCTATGAACATAAGCGAGACTGTTTTTTCCAAAGCATTTCTCAACTCAAGGGAATTGGCTACAATAGATTTTTTCAGAGAAACCATGACAGGTACTTCTTTGTTTTGATCAGTGAAGGGTATGACCACATTTTCCACAACGGCTCCTCTGGTATTGAAAATATCTCTCAGTACGGGCAAAGTTTTTTCAGTTAGAGCTTTGGTTTTCTCGTAGTAATGGCGCACAGCTTCTGAATAAAGCTGTTGAGTAAGTTCGGTTGCTTTAG
Source organism: Cytophagaceae bacterium (assembly GCA_025054875.1). Taxonomy (GTDB): domain Bacteria; phylum Bacteroidota; class Bacteroidia; order Cytophagales; family Cytophagaceae; genus JANWYS01. The sequence continues at coordinate 5,618 of JANWYS010000059.1, forward strand.
CACGATTAAACTGATCTTGTGATATGGTTGTATTGAAACCAAAGGTTTTTATGACGGCCAGTTTGAAGTTATCAAAGTTACCCTTTGCCTGTGTGTTGGTAAAAATACCTTCACACAGATCGTAAATCACGTTAAGAATATCCATGTGAAGCCGCTCGCCGTAGAGAGCATTGCGGCGTCTTTTATATATCACTTCGCGCTGGGAGTTCATCACGTTGTCATACTCAAGCAGGCGTTTACGAACGGCAAAGTTGTTTTCTTCTACTTTTTTTTGAGCACGTTCTATAGATTTAGTGATGAGAGAGTGCTGTATGACTTCTCCCTCTTTGAGTCCCATTCTATCCATTAGTTTGGCTATGCGGTCAGAGCCGAAGAGGCGCATAAGGTTATCTTCAAGGCTTACGAAGAATTGTGAAGACCCTGGGTCGCCCTGACGGCCGGAACGTCCACGCAACTGCCGGTCTACGCGGCGCGACTCATGACGCTCGGTTCCAAGTATAGCGAGTCCACCGGCGGCTCTGGATTCCGGAGTGAGTTTGATATCTGTACCACGGCCAGCCATGTTTGTGGCTATGGTTACTGTGCCCGGCTTGCCTGCTTCAGCCACTATCTCTGCTTCTTTCTGATGCAGCTTGGCATTGAGTACCTGATGTTTTATGTTGCGTATTTTCAACATTCGGCTCAAAAGTTCAGATATCTCTACCGAAGTAGTACCTACCAGCACAGGCCTTCCGATTTTGGTGAGCTCAACTATTTCTTCTACCACGGCATTATATTTTTCCCGGGTAGTTTTGTATACCTTGTCTTGCATGTCTATACGCACACAAGGCTTATTAGTAGGGATAACTACAACATCAAGTTTGTAAATATCCCAAAACTCTGCAGCTTCTGTTTCGGCAGTACCGGTCATGCCTGCCAGTTTATGATACATTCTGAAATAGTTTTGCAGAGTAATGGTGGCATAAGTTTGAGTAGCCTCTTCTACTTTTACATTTTCTTTAGCTTCCAAAGCCTGATGCAGGCCATCGGAATATCTTCTGCCCTCGAGGATACGCCCTGTTTGTTCATCAACAATCATTACTCTATTGTTTTGAATGATGTAGTCTACATCTTTTTCAAAAAGAGTATATGCTCTGAGAAGTTGTTGTATGGTATGTATGCGTTGGGCTTTTATAGAATATTCTTTGAGCAGGTCATCTTTTTTTAGCAGTCGTTCTTCTTCAGACAAAGATTTATCCTTTTCAATTTCAGCCATTCTGGTACCCAGGTCGGGCAGTATGAAGAGGTTAGGATCTTCTGTTTCGCCGGTTATATATTCAATACCTTTGTCGGTAAGTTCTACGGTGTTGTTTTTTTCATCAATTGTGAAATACAAAGGAGCGTCTGCCTCGGGCATCATCTTGGCGTTGTCTTGAAGATAGAAGTTTTCGGTTTTTTGTAATATGGCTTTAATACCGGTTTCGCTCAAATATTTGATCAGAGGCTTACTTTTAGGTAAGCCTCTGTATGCACGAAACAGTGCCAGGCCGCCCTCTTTTTCATTTTTTTCGGCGATGTACTTTTTAGCTTGTACTAAAAATTCATTAACAATTTTTTTCTGCGCTTCAACAAGCTTGTGCACACGAGGTTTAAGGTCATAAAATTCTTGTTCATCGCTTTTACCTACCGGGCCGGCTATAATAAGGGGAGTACGGGCATCATCTATAAGCACGGAGTCCACCTCATCTACCATGGCAAAGTGGAGCTTACGCTGCACGAGTTCGTCAGGTGTGCGTGTCATGTTGTCGCGCAGATAATCGAAGCCAAATTCATTATTGGTGCCATAGGTAATATCCGCATAGTAGGCGGCACGACGCTGAGGTGAGTTGGCTTCATGCTTATCTATGCAATCTGTGGTGAGTTCATGAAATTCAAAAAGAGGCCCCATCCATTCACAATCGCGCTTAGCCAGGTAGTCATTTACTGTTACGATATGCACGCCTTTCCCTCCAAGAGCATTGAGATAAGCAGGCAATGTTGCTACCAATGTTTTTCCTTCGCCGGTAGCCATCTCCGCTATTTTACCTTGATGCAACACGATGCCTCCTATGAGTTGTACATCATAGTGTACCATGTCCCAGGTGATTTCATTTCCTGCAGCTATCCATTTGTTTTTCCATATGGCCTTTTCACCTTCTATGACTACATTGTTTTTCTTAGCTGCAATCGTCTTGTCGTGCATGGTAGCCTTTACACACAAGCTTCCGTTATCTTTAAATCGGCGGGCGGTTTCTTTCACTACAGCAAAAGCTCTGGGCAAAATTTTCATCAATGTTTTTTCCAGTGCCACATCATGCTCTTTTTCCAGTTTATCTATTTGAGAAAAGATATCTTCTTTTTCGGATACATCCATTTCCGGGTTGTCCTCAACCTTTTTTTTAAGGGTATTCAACTTATTGTCGAGTTGAGCAAGTTCGGCAGATATAATATTTTTCAGTTCACGGGTTTGGGCACGCAACTCATCATCGGACAGAGTGCGAAGTTTTTCAAATTCTGCATTTATCTGCGATACATAAGGCCACAGGGCTTTCATATCCCTGGCAGATTTATTGCCAAACAGTTTTACAATGTTTTTGTTTATTAAATCGAACATGGTTATTTCCGTAAGTTTATGCGAAGAATTCGCTGAAACAGTTTTGTAAATGGAATGTAAAATTAGCTTTTTTTTTCAAACAAGGGTAAAATGTAGTTTATGATTTACATAAACTCATCCTCATAGTTCAATCCTTTATTACGAAGTCAGTAAGCAGAAGAAATTAATATCATCAGGTATCAACAGGCAGTCTGTTCTATGTTTTTTTGGGCATCCCGCCGGCCTCATCAGATGCGATATTCAGAAAGTTAAAACATCAGTTTTTCAACATACAGCTGTATACCATTTTGTATCAGGCCGTCGGCCGCGCTATTCGCTACAAGTCCTCGCAACCTGCCGCACCTCATACATACCATCTTCATCACCACAAAAGACTTGTGTTGATATTTTGATCAAAAAAACTCCCATTCCGAGAGCCTGTGAGTTCTGTCACATCAATATGAATGCCTGATTCCCTTTTGAAATGTTGTAAGTTGAAAAGGTAATCAGAGTTTACAACCGGCTGCTCACAATGTACATGCTCTCATTAGAGTTGATGTTTTGTAAGACGGATTTTCAATAGCCGTTATCTGAAGTCGCTTCATTCTTGTATCCTCATACGTACAAATCACCGTTTCATATTTAACATATCTGAAATTTTTTGATACTTTGCTTTAAAATCATGAAGCACGAGAAGTCGCTTTTTTATGAATCAAACATACTGTTTCATGTAAAAAAACATATTTTTGAGTTTTTAAATTGCATACACTATGACATTATTAAAGGGAAAAAATATTCTCATTACGGGAGCCTCCAAAGGGATAGGCAGAGCTATGGCCACTGCATTTGGACGGGAAGGGGCTAATGTAGCCTTCACCTATCTTTCCAGTATAGAAAAAGGCCAGGCGCTTGAGCAGGAAATTCAGGCATTAGGAGTAAAAGCAAAAGGATTCCGATCGGATGCTTCAGACTTCCAAGCGGCAGAGGAATTGATAAATGCAGTAGTATCAGAATTCGGAACAGTGGATGTGTTGGTTAATAATGCCGGTATCACAAAAGACGGCCTTCTGATGCGCATGAGCGAAGAACAATGGGATACCGTCATCAAAGTAAATCTGAAATCTGTTTTCAACCTTACAAAAGCAGCCATCAAACCAATGATGAAGCAAAAATATGGCTCCATCATAAACATCACATCTGTTGTGGGTATACGTGGCAATGCCGGACAAGCCAATTATGCGGCTTCCAAAGCGGGTATTATCGGATTCACAAAATCCGTAGCTCTGGAGCTTGGCTCACGCAATATACGATGCAACGCTATAGCTCCGGGGTTCATAGAAACAGAAATGACCGATGTGCTGGACCCCAAGGTAAAAGAAGAGTGGGAAAAAGGCATTCCCATGAAGCGCGCAGGAAAAGCCGAAGAAGTAGCCAATTGCGCTATATTTCTGGCTTCCGATTTATCCGCTTACGTTACCGGACAGGTGTTGCAAGTAGATGGCGGTATGCTGACATAAATCCTGAGTTAAATTTACCAACTACTTTGCCCGATGGTGGCTTATGGACAACATCAAAATACTTAGTCAATACTCTCCATGGTATATACTCGTATGCATTGCCGTTGGTGTTGCCTATGCTTTTTTTTTGTATTCGGCAAAACCAGTATGGTCCAAAACCACCCATTATGCGTTGGCTACGGTTCGGTTTATTTTGGTTACGTTACTTTGCCTGTTGCTCATAGGCCCTCTTATAAAGTTCTTTAAAAACTATTCAGAAAAACCTGTTGTAGCTTTGGCTATTGATAACTCTCAATCCATAAAATTAACTACCGACACTCAACGATTGAATGCTATAAAAAATGATTTGGACAACTTGAAAAGGCAATTAGAAAAAGCAGGATTTGAAACAGAAATTTTCACGTTTGATCAAAATAAAAAAATCTCATCCGTTGCGGATATAACATTCAACCATCCCCTGACAGACCTTAATAGTTTGATAACCGATATACAAGGCCGTTATGAAAACCGCAATCTTTGTTCTATTCTTCTTTTCAGCGATGGCATAATCAACAAAGGGATATCCCCTGTTTACAACCACTATACCATACCTATATTTTGCATAGGTGCAGGAGACACCATTCCCAAAAAAGATATTAGTATACGTCATTTACGCTATAATAAAATTTCTTACAGGGGAAACAAATTCCCCATAATAGCAGAAGTATATAATAAAGGATATGCAGGAGAACATGTAACTCTTCATCTTTTGCAAAACGGAAAAGTCTTAGATACGAAAAATCTATCTTTCACATATGATAAGGAAGTAAGTCAGGTTGAATTTTATATTTCATCTGAGCAAAAGGGCGTTCAGCACTATACCATTGAAGCAAAGCCCCTGAAAAACGAATTTACATTACGCAACAACACAGCACATGCATATATAGATATTATTGAAAATAAGGAAAAAGTTCTCATTGCTGCGCCTGCCCCACATCCGGACATCAGAGCCATACGCACAGCACTTCAAGCCAAAGAAAATGCCGAAGTAGACATATACATTCCCGGTATTTCCGAATGGAAAGAACAAAAATACGATCTGGTAATATTACATGAACTTCCTGATCAGAACAATACGATGAAAGCTTTTTTAGACAAAATCACTCAATCGCAAGCAAGCTTACTTTTTATAATTGGTCAATCTTCTCACATTAACTTGCTAAACAGTTACAACAAAACATTAACGATTTCACCAAAATCCTATCAACGCGATCAAGTATTGGCCTATGTGAATACCTCGTTTGAAAAATTTAAAACTACTCCACAAGATAAAGAAATCATAAGCAACTATCCTCCTCTTACCGTACCCTTTGCAGACTATGTGATAAAACAGGAAGCCGACGTGATTTTGTACCAGAAAATCGGTAATACAGTAAGCCAAAAACCTTTGCTCGTAATCAGTAACGACAGAAAAGAAGCTATCCTTTGCGGAGAAGGAATATGGATGTGGAGACTTCATGAATACCTCGATTACAAAAGCAACGAAGTATTCGATAGATTTTTTCAAAACCTTGTTCAATTATTATCCTCAAAAGAGGATAAAAGAAAATTCAGAGTATACACTCCTCAAGCAGAGTTCATAGCATCCGAAGATGTACTATTCGAAACCGAAGCCTACAACGATTTGTATGAACGCGTATACGGCCAAACGATTTCTTTAAAAATACGTGACGAAAAAAATAATGTGATGACCTACTCATATGTAAATGGCGAAAATAATCACACATTTACTGTAAAGGGACTGAACCCCGGAGTGTACAAATATACCGCCACTACCACCCTTAGTGGTAAAACTGAAAGGTATGACGGAGAGTTTTTGATAACAGAACCTGCCATAGAGATTACCAATACCACAGCCGACCATAATTTATTAAAAAATCTTTCAAAACAATCAAACGGCGATTTTGTACTGCCGGGTGAGATATTTACTCTGGAAAACAAAATAAAAAATCTTAACGCTGCAAGCATCATACACACCAACGAAGAACTTTTAGAGTTGGTGAACTTACCTTGGTTGTTTTTTTTAATAATAGCCTTAGCCACTACCGAATGGTTTTTTAGAAAGTACAAAGGTGGTTATTGAGTAAGTAAAAACACCTGTCCGATTTTGTTGTCTATTTACTGCCAATAAAATACGCATCCGGTCTTTTGAAATAGTGCATCGGGAAAAACTCGGTCATTTGTGACATGCTATTGGATTAATCTCACATTATGCATTAGCAGAAAAGTATAGTGAATTGTTTTTTATGTTGGGCGCGCCCCTGCGGGGCCGGGCTGTCCGCCACTTCGCTGTCGCTTCGGTGCTCCGCTGAAGCTCCGCACTGGCCTTGCAGGCCATGGCTCCCATCCTATGTACAACATTGGATTTGTCGGTGGTTTTATAAGAGAAGTTGGTGGGGAATTTATGGGTGGATGAGGGGTGAAGTCTCGTGTTGTACCTTCTAAACTTCCCGATTAGAAATCAGCCGGCATTCCCTCGCACAGTATGCAAGATAATGTTGTTTCCATACTACTCTCATGCGCATATGAAGATTCATAATGCGCAGAATGTATCACGCGCCCGCGCCAGCGATAGAAGCGGAAAGCCCGCAGCACAGTGTAGGCTCTGTGCGGCAGGGTGCGAGGACTTGCAGCGGATAGCGCGGCCGCCGTGCTCTATGCTTCACGACACATTGCGCCGGTTTTGCACAAAGGTTGTTGAACTGCTGAACATCCTGCTTGCAGAGACACGGCGGGGCGCCCTGATTTAAAAAAATCTTTACAGATTTATTTCTATAAACCGACCTGCAGAACAAAAAAGTGTGGCAGAAAAATTAAAACAAAAATTTCACCGCTTATTCTATGAAATCATAGATTGTATCGCTCTTTTTATAAATTTGCCTTCAGGTTAAATTAACAAACATAAGATGAAACTTACTTTTCGAAAAGAGGCGTACTTGCTTTTGGAAGATGGCACATGGTGCAAAGGAAGCAGCATTGGAAAACCCGGCACTACCACCGGAGAAATATGTTTTAATACCGGCATGACCGGCTATCAGGAAATATACACTGACCCGTCGTACTACAAACAAATTATCATAAACACCACAGCACATATAGGAAATTACGGAACTAAGAATGAAGAGCAGGAATCAGATGGCGTAAAGTTCAGCGGTTTGGTGTGTCGCAATTTTTCAGATGTATACTCTCGAAAAGATGCCAGTGGCTCTCTGCAGGAATATCTTGAAAGAAACAACATAACCGGTATAGCAGACGTGGATACGAGATGGCTGGTACGCCACATAAGACACAAAGGGGCGATGAATGCCATAATATCATCTGAGATTACCAACCTTGAAGAATTAAAAACAGAGCTTGCCAAAGTGCCCTCCATGAAGGGGCTGGAGCTGTCCGGCGAAGTAAGCACGAAAGAACCTTACTATGTGGGGTCAGAAGAAAATCCTTACAGAATAGCCGTGCTAGACCTTGGTATCAAAAAAAGCATATTGGACAACCTCGTGCAACGCGGTGCATACTGCAAAGTTTTTCCGGCAAAAACTACGTTTGAAGTAATGAATGAATGGAGGCCTCATGGATATTTCATTTCCAACGGCCCTGGCGATCCTGCCGTAACCACATATGCTATAGAAACCGTAAGAAAAATATTATACTACAACTTGCCGCTTTTTGGTATATGTTTAGGCCACCAGATACTGGCCGAAGCTAATGGCGTAAAAACTTACAAAATGCACAACGGCCACCGTGGCCTGAACCATCCGGTAAAAAACCTGATTACAGGACGATCAGAGATAACCTCTCAAAACCATGGTTTTGCCGTAGATCTAGAGGCTGTTAAAAGTAATCCTGATCTTGAGGTGACTCACATCAACCTGAACGACAACACTATTGAAGGCATACGTATGAAAAATAAAAAAGCTTTTTCTGTGCAATACCATCCTGAATCTTCGCCCGGGCCGCATGATTCACGCTATCTGTTTGATCAGTTCATAAGCATGTTGCAATAAGCAAGATTGTACGGCTGTTTTTTGTTATCTTGCCATGCGGAGCCTTTCTGGTTAAAATATGTCATTACAACTTTTTTTTGACCCTATACCCTTGCCGGATAATCTAAGCACGTACAGAGTACATCCTACGTTGTTCTACAATCATCTTTCGGCATATCATGATACTTTTCCACAAATTGAAGGTAAGCATATTGCTCTCATTGGTGTGTCGGGCAAGCAGTCTTCTGGCCTGCATCCCGCTGATGAAGTGCGTAAAAAACTATACATACTGCAAAAAAATAGCGGAATACCCTCTATTGCTGACCTGGGAAATTTAAGGCGAGGAGAAAATGATGAAACCACATGCGAGCGCCTTGCAGAGGTATGCCATACTCTTATGCAAATGCATGTATTGCCTGTAATTATAGGTGGGCCTCACGAACTGGACTATGCGCAGTTTCTGGCTTACCGTGATTCTTCATCTTACGTCAATATGCTGATCATTGATGCATTTATAGATATTTCAGGCAACACATCAGAGCCTTCACATAACCATATTCATAAAATTTTACTGCATCAACCCAACCTGATTTTCAACTACAGCCATTTGGGCTACCAGCAATATTTAGTACCTGAAGAATATGTGAATACGTTGGACAAGTTGTATTTTGAGGCTTACCGCGTGGGGCAAATCCGGGACAATATTAAAGAAATGGAACCTATAGTACGATATGCAGATTTCATGAGCTTTGATATATGCGCCATAAAACGTGCCGACGCTCCGGCCAATCCCACAGCGCAGCCTTTTGGCCTCACCGGAGAGGAAGCCTGCATGCTTTGCTGGTATGCCGGTATAAACTCAAAACTTAGCTCTGCCGGATTTTATGAATACATCCCGGAACTTGATGAACGAAGCCAGACGGCAGGGGTGCTTGCTACGATGATTTGGTACTTCATAGAAGGGTATTACAACAGAAAAGAGGTACACGACATTAATCATCCTTCATTTTTGAAATACATAGTCAGCATGGATAAAGACCCCGCTCATATTGTTTTTTACAAACACACCGCCAGCGATATGTGGTGGATGGAAGTTCCATACCCTCCGGATAAGAAGAAGTATGCACAACATTGTCTCGTGCCCTGCAGCTACAACGACTACCTGGCCGCAGGAAAAGGAGAAGTACCCTATCGCTGGATACAAACACAGGCAAAATTGCTTTGAATTGGGCTAACGGAGAAACCGTAAGACACTTTTTGGGACAGTATCAAATGAATTTTCGGAATATATGTTTATTACATTACTACTCATCATCGTATTACTTGTATCCATCCCTTTATCACTTTCTCGTTTAAGTCTATAGCATAGTAATACATGCCGTCTGAGACATTAGTTGGATGCCACTTAAAATTCGGGTCTGATGATTTAAACACTCGTGCTCCCCATGAATTATATATGCTTACGCTCTTAAAGTAATATGTACAATTCCCTCTCGGCATATCGGGTATGTGAAAATAATCATTCTTATCATCCTCATTCAGCGTTACCAAATTAGGAGGTGTTATCCTGGTGATTTCCGTAGGTAAATCTTCTACCATCACCTTTACCGTCACAGAGTCGAAATGGGTAAACACACAACTTTTGTCATTTATTTTAAATTTTATGTCGAAAGATGAGGGACCATTTGCAATATCTGCACATACAGGCTTCCACTGGATCTGAGCGTGAGCACTGTCCGGGCCATGATATATCTGCAAATAATTCATGCCGATATCTGCAAATGCGACCTCGCTCTGAACTTCAATCTGCCCAAGATCAAAGGGGTCATTGTCTTTTGCATATACATTAAAAATCATTAATGAATCCGGATAGGCATGGGCGACATTGGTTGGAGACAAATCTGTATATATAACCGGCTTGTCATTAAGCGGCGGTATTTTTACCAATACATACGTGCGCAATACATCGGTTTTTCTGGGACATTCATTGTCTGTGACCACTATGTCCAAAATGTAGGTAGAATCTTTTGATATTAAGACCTTATCGCAAGTAGAAAAGCAAACATTAACACTGGCACTATCAACCGAAGGATTAAGATTTACGAATGGTGGAGAAAAACTGAAAGCAGAAGTTGGTAAGTTTGTATTTCCATAAAAAATACTGACGGTTTCATTTTTGTTAAAAAAAGTAGACGACGAATCGGAAACCACAACAGAATAACATGTATCTCTGTTCAGGTATACAATCAGAGTATCGTTTGAAGAAGAACCTGAGAAATTGTTTAGCTTCACTACAGGGCCTTCGGTAGGAGGGCAGTCGTAAACGAAATACTGAAATTCTCTTATCATCTGCCCTATACGCACTCCGTTTCTATACTCTTCTACTCGTACGGCAAAAACAAACAACCCTGTATCTGATGGATTGACGGTGAGCAGACCAGTAGTGGGATGCACGTTTATCGGAGGGTTTCCTGGTATTTGATTTGTACGGTTATATCCGGGTTTCCAGTTTACTGAATCATAAGGCGCAGGTATCGGAGAAGGTATAGGATCTAACTCTGAGCTATTGCCCTTTAGCGGAGTAATCATGCTGTAGCGAAGCTCATCGCCATTGGCATCTACTCCGCCGAAGTTATAAGTATACACGTTATCCTTGCAGAGGTAATCTCCGGCAATTACTCCGAAAACAGGAGATGAATTGTATAACCGGACACCGTTTATACTCACTGGCGGAAATTCTAAATAAAAAGTTTGCCCTACTCTGTGAAAAATATTTTTCGATACATAATTGCGGCAGCAACGCTCCCATATGAGATAGTAGCCCGAAGGACTGGTATATCCAAACAAATCCACTCCACCCTCATAGCGAAGCAATCGGGTGCGAATGATGTTAGGATTTATACAACCATTGGAACTATAATTTATAAAGTTAGCGCTTATGCGATTCAGTTTTACAGTAGTCATCAGCACATTGTCGCTTTTTCGGAATATAGCCACATATATCTCCAGATCAGCATTAATCAGTGATGGATCCGCATTAATGTCATCAAAATACATATTCAAATGGATTGAATATGCATAACCCTTGCCGGTATATATCAACTCAAATTCACCGCCGGTAATGTGACTTGGCCACAGCGAAAGCGAATGTAAAATACAATACATCCCTAAGGCTAATCTCCTTATAATCATGATGGCTTAAGCGATTCCGAAGTTTAGAAAGCACAAAGCAATTTACTAAGCAATTCCTAATTTGTACGCACAAAGTCGCTAAATTAATTCCATAACTGAATTGCTTTCATAAAATACAGAAACGATGGTATGGGTTAAACCCGGATTTTTCAGTTGAGGTTAAGTTTGAAGGCTTAAAGGCCATGGAGATTGTTTAATATTTGAAAACAAA
>JANWYS010000005.1 GCA_025054875.1 Cytophagaceae bacterium
AGCCATGGCCGGCACGGCCAGTGCGGAGCTTCAGCGGAGCACCGAAGCGATAGCGGAGTGGCGGACAGCCCGGCCCCGCAGGGGCGCGCCCAAAAGAAAAAACATCTCGCCACATTTTCTGCTCATGCGGAATACAGGCTTTAAGAACTTTGTCATTGTAACAATTTTATAGCCAAACGAAAATAGCCACTTCGCTGGAACAAAGTGGCTACTTCGCACATAATTACTTATTGAAATTATCTTTGCTCTATCAATTGAATATTCATGTGAAGTTTTACTTCATCCGATACCACTTGATTACCTAGCACATTGCGTTCATCCCACCATATGTTAAAATCTTTTCTGTTGATGACACCACTCACTTCAAATCCGGCACGGTGATTGTTGAACGAATCGTATGTTTGTCCACCATATATTACATCCAACTCTACATGCCTGGTTATATCTCGAATGGTAAGTTCACCTTGAAGTTTGTAGTACTCTGTGTTTATTTTGTAGAAAGACGTTGAGCGGAACCAGATTTTAGGATACTGTTCAGCATTGAAAAAATCATTAGATTTTAAATGCGCATCACGTTGCGGTTGATTGGTATCTATGCTGTTCACATCTAAGTTGAAACTTATATGAGCATCCGTGAAGTCTTCATTAGGAGATTCCACATAACATTCAAAATTTCTAAACCTTCCTGTTATGGTAGATATGAGTAGATTTTTTACTTTAAATTCCACTTCAGAGTGCATAGGGTCTATAGCCCATTTGGTAATAACGTTTACAAGTTCAGTAGTCATAGTAGTATAGGTTTTAATGGTGAGTAATAAATTTTGTTATGCAATAATAAAAATTGAATGTTTATTTGCTGCTAATTTTGTGTTAATTAAATATGATTAGTATTGCCATTCACAAATTTAAACATACGTAAAGGTTAAATATATTACAATGCTTGTTTTTATGAGTGTTTCTTTAGTGTAGCATGCCAAAGAAGGCGCCGAATGTATTGTACTTTGATTTGTTTCATTTAACATTATGAGGTTTTATGGATCTTGTCTGGAGATATTAGTGCCTGAATTGCAAGATATGGCAATGACTTGTTTGTTTATTAAATTCAAAATAACTGCGCACAATAACGCAAAAAATCCAAGTATGAAATATGCCCAAGTAATGTTGGAACCCTCACTGAAGAATGAATAACTGAACAGAGAAATAAAGAAAATTCTGATAACTGTCACCAATACATTTAACATACTATTTACTCTTCCGGCAATTTGATTAGGAATTATGGTAAATAAGTAAGTAACTCTGAATATTCTTGATCCGGAATTGGTGAATCCGATGACAAAACAAAACACATAAAGAACCCACTCCATTTTGCTTAGTGAGGTCAGCAAAAATGCTATGGCTGTTACAAAGGTTAGATATGATATAGAATGCACAGGAGATAATCGGGAAATGATTTTTTTAATTAACAATCCGGAAAGCAATGAACCACCGGCATATAGAAATTCCGACAAGCCTAATGCTTCAGCTCCTAATTCCAAATGACGGTCAATATAAAGAGGAAGTAATGTAAATATTTGTACCAACACAATGATGAAAATTGCATATGAACAAAGGGAGAAAACCGATATAACAGGGTTACTCATAAGAAAATTGTGAGCCGTTTTTATACGCTCAAACATTGAACTAATGTTGTTGTTTTCTTTTAGCACGGCTTTTTGAGGTTTATATTTTATGAATAAAATAATGACGAAGCTAAGAGCGTAAGTGAGAGCATCCATGAGAAAGATTTGATACATATCCCATTTTTCGACCTTGATGAAAACGTAAACCGTATTTCCAAAGATTTCAAAGTCATTAAATGAATCAAGGCCATTAATAAGCAATGTACCTACTGCTGCCGCTGCTATCACGCTACACTGTCCGGTAACTTCTATGTATGTGCTCACCTTACTATAGTAGCGAGGGTTCGTCATCTCCTGCACAATAGCGTAGAGATTCGGATAATGTATGTAATATGAAAAGAAGATGATGGCAAATACACACACAATTACCCAGTTGGGCAATACCGACCACACAATCCCACATATACCTGCTGTCATGAGTAGAAGAGCTCCCGACAGATTGGTATACAAAAAAATTGCCTTGCGATTTTTGCTGTCAATAAGTGTACCCGCGTAAACTCCCCAAAAGATTGAAATAAACGTAATGACAGAATAAGACAATATGAAAAATCTCTCTTGTTCAAGTTGGGTAAAATACCATGGAATGAGCATCATAGTGATGCCTTGTGCAAATCCACAAATGCTGTTGGCTATAAGAATGAGCGCTATGGATTTTGTTTGTTCACTATGATATATCCCTGCCACCTACTGCTTTCGACATTCATCGTCTAAAGTATTGTTTAGAAATTAATTTTACTCAAGCCATCTGTTAATTTAATGTGAATTTTAAGCATGTTTAATGGTGATTACCGAAGAAGTTTAATCCATTTTGAGTTCAACCTAATTTTATACAGTAGAAAAAATTTTGGACTCAAAAAGCAATAGAAAACATTGCTGATGAATTGGTTGACAACTGCATTTTACATTGCTGTGCTTCGGAAGTATTTCACATAAGATTTGAGAATAACAGAACTATTGCAAAAAAAGGATTCAAAGAAAAGTTGAAAAACTGGCGCGACAGACTTTAACCGTTACTACTTGTCTTTGTATTCCCAAGCGACTTGTATCAAAATAATGTTTTTGATTAGAACGTAATTAATTACCTTAAGTTATGTTTAAAATGCTTTACAATAGCCGCATGGATAATGAAAAATCATCTAACCCTGTCTGACGTTCATGATAAATAGCTGGTAAGTCTCTGGTGTTAAACCATGCCTGGTAAGAGCTCTATTTTTATGCATAAAGAGAAAAAGTAAAAATGTTTATTATATTTCATCCGAATTAACATTGTACACTCTATGAAAATTGCCATTATCGGAGGCGGCAACATGGGTAGCACATATGCACGTGCATTCGTGCAGAGCAATATAGTAGCCGTAAATGACCTTTTGATTGTTGAAAAACATGATGAGAAACTTGAGGAATTAAAAAAAGAAGGTATCGCTCTGCTCTGTAAAAGTATTGATGACAATTTGTTGAAATATTCAATAATCATATGCGCCGTAAAACCTCAGGATTTCAGAATCATGGCGCAAGACCTCAAAAACCACATACACGAAAATCAATTGATGGTTTCAATAATGGCCGGCATAAAGATAGAGACGATACAGAAACTACTGTCGCACAAAAAAGTAGTACGTGCCATGCCAAACACGCCGGCACAACTTGGATTTGGCATCACTGCTTTTGCAGCTGCTCCGGAAGTTTCGTTTGAAGACATAAGTAAAGTAGACACACTGTTGGAAACTACCGGAAAATCCATATTCATGAAAGATGAGATGCTGCTTGATGCCGTAACCGCACTAAGCGGCAGCGGCCCGGCTTACTTTTACTACATCGTAAAACACATGATAGAAGCCGGCAAACAAATGGGCATAGAAGAACCTGTGGCGGCCATGCTCGTAAAACAAACCATGTTGGGTAGTTTCCAAATCATGAACAACTCTAAGAGCTCTCTAGATGACATGATAAAAGCTGTTGCCTCCAAAGGAGGTACCACAGAAGCAGCCCTAAGAAAATTTGAAGAATATCATCTGGGGCAACATATCATAGAAGCCCTTAAAGCCGCCGAGCAAAGAGCTAAGGAATTGTCTTTGGGTTAACAAACGGCTTGCATAAAATGACCATTGTCAGTCTCTTCGGTGACCGGCATCATGTGTTAATTATTGCGGATATGCTTTGTTTGTTAGAAATTTTCAGACATGGACACGTCTACTGTTCCGCAAAAAAAACTGAATGCATGTATCTGTACTCATTGCGGAGATTCCTGCAGTACAGAATCAGCAATTTACTATAACGATTTGCCCTTCTGTTGTAGCGGATGTCAGGCGGTGTACGAACTGTTGCAAAATAACGAATTGTGCCAATACTATTCGTTTGAAAATTCACCCGGAATAAAAATCCAAATTCCTTCAGATGATAAGTATGCATATTTAGACAGTGAAGAAGTCATTCAGCAGATCGTACAATTTCGCGAAGGTGGTTATATGCGTCATACTTTTTACATACCTTCCATTCACTGCAGCTCGTGTGTGTGGCTGCTGGAAAATTTACATAAGCTTAACCCGGGCATCATAAGCTCGAGAGTAAATTTTTTGAAAAAGGAAGTCAATATTTCATGGCAAGAAAAACAAATATCATTTAGAAGTGTAGTAGAACTGCTCGCTAAAATCGGCTATACCCCCAACATCGAATTCAGAAAAAACACATCTCCTAAAAAATCAGAACAAAGTCATAGAGAGCTTTATACAAAGCTGGCTGTTGCCGGATTTTGTGCGGGCAATATCATGTTGTTGAGTTTTCCTGAATATCTCGGTATTGATAAAATAGTTGACAAAGAATTTATAAAATTATTCGGATACATTAATATACTTCTGTCGTTGCCGGTCTTTTTTTACTGCTGTTCTGACTATTTCAGGTCAGCATGGTATGCATTAAAAACCTATTCGATAAATATTGATGTGCCGATTTCATCAGGTTTTATATCTATTTTTACAAAAAGTATTTATGATATCCTTACTCACAGCGGAAGCGGATATTTAGATTCGTTTAGTGGTTTGGTATTTTTTCTTTTTATAGGCAAATGGTATCAGCGGAAGACTTATGATGCTATATCTTTCTCACGTGATTATTCCTCATACTTTCCTGTTGCTGCTTTGAAAATAGAAGACAATAGTGAACGATACGTACCTATACAGCATCTCAAGAAGGGAGATGAAATACGGGTACATCATAATGAGGTTATTCCGGCAGATGGCATATTGCTGGAGGGAAATGCCAGCATAGATTACAGTTTTGTGACCGGTGAATCGAAAATAATACAAAAACAAAAAAACGATACACTATATGCCGGAGGGCGACAAATGGGCACAAACATTCGTGTAAAATTGCTTAGTAATGTTTCTCAAAGCCGCTTTTTGCAGTTGTGGAATCAAGACATTTTCTCAAAACAGCAATATGTTGGCCTTTCAAAAGTAGCCGATAGCTTTGCCAAACCTTTCACAATAACTGTCTTGCTCGTTGCGATAATTACAACTATTTACTGGTGGTTCACCGATATTGATATGCTTTTAAAAGCGGTTGTTTCAGTTCTGGTGGTGGCATGTCCATGCGCTCTTGCTCTGTCGGCTCCATTCACTTTAGGAAATGCTCTTGCACGTCTTGGAAACGTAGGAATATTTTTAAAGAATGCAAATGTGGTAGAACTACTCGCCTATGTAGATACCATAGTGTTTGACAAAACTGGTACCCTTACCACTCGCGACCATAGCACCGTAGAGTACAAAGGTATACCGCTTAGCAACGATGATTTAGTATACATAAAATCAACCGTAGTGCACTCTGCTCATCCGCTGAGTATGCTGCTTTGCGAACATTTAAACACTGTTAATACTATACCTATACAGCAGTATGAAGAGGTTACATCAAAGGGTATTGAAGCTAAAATAAATGACGTGTGTGTAAAAATAGGTTCGCAGGAGTTTGTATGTGATACAAGCGATAACACAACGAATGAAACATGCATATACATATCCATCGGCGAAAACGTAAAAGGATACTTTTCTCTTACCAACTTGTATCGAAAAGGTATGGATAAGTTGATAAAGGAATTATCAAAAAAATATTCTCTGCATGTGCTGTCTGGCGACAACGAAAGTGAACGCAAATATTTGGAATCGCTTTTTCCGGAAAAAGATAACATTCATTTCTTTCAAACTCCGGAAAGCAAATATACCTATGTGAAGAAACTTATGGAACAAGGCAATAATGTAATGATGATCGGAGATGGTCTGAACGATGCAGCAGCTTTGAAACAAGCCAATATAGGACTTACAGTTGTAGATGACATTCACAGTTTCACTCCTGCTTGTGACGGCATGTTAAAAGCAAATCGGCTGCAATACTTGCATGCTCTCTTACAATTTGCACAAAATTCGAAAAAAATAATTTCATTCAGCATAGGTTTTTCTATTGTTTACAACATTGTGGGCATCAGCTTTGCGGTACAAGGCGCTTTCAGCCCTCTGGTAGCAGCTATCATGATGCCGACAAGCTCTGTATTAGTTGTGAGTCTATGTACCCTTGGCGTGTGGTGGTATTGGCAAAAATTTAGAAAATCAATATTCAACAACATTTCCGATTTGGATGAAAATTTGAGTTTACTATCAAATTCAATATGATTCTTTAGTGTTAAATACATTAACGGCAAATCAAACGCTTATGATCAATACATTTTGATTTTTTGATTGCCTCTGTCCACTTCTCAGATACTAACATCCTTGTAAGATAAACTCAAAAATTAATAGAAAATTAAACATAGGAAACTTTGGAAATGCATAAAGTTTCCATAGTTTTGTGCGGACAAAATCATGGAAACTGATATTAAAGTTACCATCATTCACAAAGCCGGCGAACTGTTCCTCAAGTTTGGCCTGAAAAGTATCTCTATGGATGATATTGCTAAGTCATTATCCATTTCTAAAAAAACCATATATAAATTTTTTAAAAATAAAGACGACCTTATTAACTCGCATGTATTTCATTTTATAGAGCTGCAAAAATCCGAAATATTGCGCCTCAAGAAGGAAAGTAACGATCCGATTCACAACCTCATATTGATATCGGAATACATGAAAAAAAATATCATTAACATCGCTCCTGCCCTTATACACGACCTACAAAAGTATCATCCAAAGGCCTGGAGAATATATGTAAAATTCAAAAGAGGATTTCTGATAAACTATATATCAGATACACTCGAAGAAGGCATACAGAAAGGATATTTCCGACAAGACATTCACCCTAAGATAATTGCTATAATACGTCTGGAAGAGGTAGAAACAGGCTTCAACACAGAAGTATTTCCACAAAATGAGTTTAACACTTCCGAAGTTCAGATGCAACTCTTCGAACACTACATACATGGTATATGTACCCTAAAGGGGCACAAGCTTTTAAACAAATACAGAGACATAATTGAGGATGAATAAAACTTTTAAAGTTCATAACTATAACACTATAAAAAACGACACGCTAGTATGAAGAAAATATTTTTGGGCTTTGCAGTTCCTTTTTATTTCGTGTGCACAACCCTTGCACAAGATACCGCTACTTTTAATCTGCAACAATGCATTGACTATGCCTTAAAAAACAATACGAATGTAAAAAATGCACAGTTTGATGAATACATAGCAAAGGCACAAGCCAAAGAGGTACGTGGTATAGGCTTGCCACAGGTAAATGCATCAGCTACCGTCATAGACAACCCCAACCTAAAAAAAATGTTCATACCTTTTCAGCAAGGTGATACAACAAATTTTTTAGGGCTCCCCCCTACCCTGCCAACAGATGTATATGTGTTCAATAATTTCTTCCAAACTCGAAACAGCGGAGATATAAATCTTACCGCCAATCAGCTTCTATTGAGCGGTTCTTACATAGTAGGCCTGCAAGCAGCAAAAGGCGTTGCCGATCTGATGAAAACCAATACTACCCTGACCAAAGTTCAGACTGTAGAAAACGTAACCAAAGCATACTACTTAGTTTTGATTAACAAAGAACGTGTTAATGTGTTTGATGCCAACTTAACGCGTCTGGATTCCGCAAGAAAGCAAACTAAAGCTTTGTATGAACAAGGATTCGTAGAAAAAATAGACGCCGACCGAATGGATGTAGCCTACAACAACTTGTTTACCGAGCGACAAAAGTTCATACAAATGCTGCAACTTTCCACTCTGCTACTCAAATTTCATATGGGATATGATGTAAACAAAAACCTGCAAATAGCCGGTGATATAAAAAATTATACTCCCACACTAATAACGACATCCCGCGACACCGGTATGTATAAAAACAGAGCCGAATACAAGCTCTTGCAAAAACAATACGCATTGGAAAAACTGAACATGAAAAACAAATATATGGAAGGCACGCCTACACTGGCTCTGTTTGGAACATTGGGGTATATAAGGAGTACTAACTCATTGGGTGCTCTTTTTAAACGAAGCCCTGACCTACCTTTTGACGGCGGAGGTAGGATATTCAAGAACAATTGGTATTACTACGACTTTTGGGGCATCAGCCTCAATGTACCTCTTTTATCCGGGCTCAGCCGCACATATAAAATTCAACAGTCAAAAATTAACCTGAAAAAAATTCAAAACAACATTGACAACTTCAAGCAGGCATCTGATATGGAAGTTATACAAGCAGAAGTCAATATGAAAAACGCACAACTCAATTTAGAGTCACATAAGAAAAATGTAGAGTTAGCCAAAGAAGTAGCACGTTTATCAAAAATAAAATACGAACAGGGAGTTGGTTCTAACCTTGAAGTGGTAGATGCCGAAAGTTCTTATAAAGAGGCACAAACCAATTATTATGATGCGCTCTATCAACTTATCATTTCCGAAATTGATTATAAAAAAGCCACAGGCACACTCTATAACGAACAATAAATATGCATATTCTAACAAATACAACAAACAATAAATTAATACATATGAAAAACAAAGCATTTATGTGGGCAAAAGCAGCCATTACAGTGGCTACATTATCTGCTCTGCTGATTTCATGCAGAATGCAGGAGAATAACGATTTGGAAAACAAAAAGAAACAATTAGCAGAGTTAAAAAAACAATATGCAGAATTAAAAAGTAAAATTTCAGCTTTAGAACAAGAAATAAAAAAAACAGATAAATCACTTGCCGAAAACACAAAACAAAAACTGGTAAAAGTAACAGAGTTGAAGAGAAGTCCATTTAAACACTACATAGAAATACAAGGAAGATTAGAATCGGATAAAAACGTGCTCATCAGCGCCAAAAGTGCCGGAATCATAAAAAAGATATATGTATCAAAAGGAAATTATGTGGCCGCTGGATCACTCATAGCCAAGATTGAAGATGATGGCATACGTACTGCCATGGAAGAATTGCAAAAACAATTAGACCTGGCCAACACAGTATATGAAAAACAAAAAGCCCTATGGGAACAAAAAGTTGGTACAGAGCTTCAGTATTTACAAGCTAAAACCACCAAGGAAAGCCTTGAGAAAAGAATGCAACAACTGAAACAACAACTTGACCTCACCTTGGTTACTGCAACTATCAGCGGTACAGTAGATGAAATATATCCCAAAGAGGGAGAGCTGACAGCACCCGGAGCTCCTGTGTGCAGAATCATCAACACCTCAAGACTAAAGGTAACTGCCGATGTCGCTGAGGCTTATCTGAACAAAATAAAAAAAGGCAACATCGTTTCATTATATTTTCCTGATATAAACTACACTACGGATTCTTACATCACCAGTGTAAGTGATGTGATAAACCAGATAAGCAGAACGTTCAGCATAGAAGCGGCTTTACCTTCCATACCTAAAACTGTAAAAGCCAATATGGTTGTATATGTGAAAATATTAGACTATCAAAACCCCTCTGTAATAACAGTTCCGCTCAATGTAATTCAGTATTCTGATGAAGGCGCATATGTATACGTGGCTGAAAATAATATAGCCAAAAAAGTTCCTGTAACTGTAGGAAGCATTTATAAAACAAACGCAGAAGTTATATCCGGATTAAAAGAAGGTGATAAACTCATTACCATAGGATATCAGGATATGGTAGACAACCTGGCCATAAAATATTAACAGCATCATCGGCCATATTATCATCAGATGATGAAAAACTATCGCTTTAAACAATTAGAAATTTTAATATATAAGCAAGAACTATGAAAGAATTTAAACCCTCATCATGGGCCATTGACAACAGAAAGACCATATATGTACTCAGTGTAATTTTACTCATTGCAGGATACAGTACATACGTCAGTTTACCCAAAGAACAATTCCCCGAGGTGGTATTCCCTCAGATGTACATTACTACCATATATCCGGGACGCTCTCCCGTTGATATGGAAAACCTCATTACCAAACACGTGGAAAAGCAGGCAAAAGCGATATCCGGAGTAAAAAAAGTTACCAGTAAATCTGAACAAAATATATCGGTAGTAGTGGTAGAATTCAATACAGACATAGATAAGGAAGTGGCCAAACGAAGAGCTAAAGATGCAGCCGACAAAGCTAAAGCTTCTGCGGAATTTCCTAAAGATAACAAAATCACCGGGCCCGATGTGACGGAGGTAGACGTATCACAAATTCCTATTATGAACATAAATCTCTCCGGAGATTTTGAACTGAACAAACTCAAGAAATACGCTGAAATGCTTCAAGACCGTATAGAGTCAATGAAAGAAATAACCCGCGTAGATATTGTTGGCGCAGAAGAACGTGAGATACAAGTAAATATTGACAAACTCAGCATGGAAGATAAAAACATTACCATGTACGATATCACTAACGCTATTGGCTATGAAAACATATCCGGTGCCGGAGGTGAACTTTCGCTGGGTGAAGTAAAACGTTCCATTCAGATAAATGGTGAATTTAAAACCGTATCCGAAATTGAAAACATTGTCATAAAATCCGGTTCGGGAGCAATTGTGTATTTGAAGGACATTGCTACCGTAAAAGATACCATCAAAGAGAAAGAATCATATGCCCGACTAAACGGAAAGAACGTGATAACACTAAACATCATCAAACGCAGTGGCGAAAATCTTATTGAGGCTTCCGATAAGATAAATCAAATCATCAGTGATTTGAAAAAAAATGTTTTCCCTGATAATCTTAACATTACCGTAACGGCTGACCAATCTAAAAATACAAGAGTTACACTACACGACCTGATCAACACTATCATCATTGGCTTCATACTTGTAACGGTCATCCTAATGTTTTTCATGGGCACTACCAATGCCATATTCGTAGCCATGTCTGTGCCATTATCTATGTGTGTGGCTTTTTTGCTAATGCCAACACTGGGCTTTACGCTGAACATGATCGTGCTATTTTCATTCCTGCTTGCTTTAGGTATAGTGGTAGATGACGCTATTGTAGTGATTGAAAACACACATCGTATTTTTGCCAACGGAAAAGTACCTATCATTAAAGCCGCCAAGCAAGCCTGCGGAGAGGTATTTGTACCTGTATTGTCTGGTACGCTTACTACGCTGGCTCCCTTCATTCCATTAGCTTTTTGGGATGGTGTAATCGGGGAATTTATGTTTTTTCTGCCCATAACCCTCATAGTTACTTTGTTGGCTTCATTAGCTGTTGCTTACATAATCAATCCTGTATTTGCCGTTGATTTTATGACACCACATGAAGAGGGATATTTGGATAGAGTAAGGAAAATAGACAAACGGTTCATCATTACATCATCATTATTTCTTATTGTTGCTTTTACTGGTTATGTATCCGGCAAAACTGGTGTTGGCAATTTTACTATCGCTATGTATGTTTTATTTGCCATGAATAAATTTTTGTTTCAACATTGGATACATGCTTTTCAAACCCGTATCTGGCCGGCATTTCAAAGAGGTTATGTATTGGTATTAAAATGGTCATTGCAACATCCCCTGATGGTCATGGGTATTACTATATTTCTGTTTTTCTTTTCCTTTTTTCTGATTTATGTGCGTAGTCCTAAAGTGGTTTTCTTTCCGAGCAGCGATCCTAATTTTATTTATACATACATTCAGTTGCCTGTAGGAACTTCACAAACATATACCGACTCTATAACCCGAATTGTTGAAGAGAGAATATACAAAGCCTTACACAAAGGATATCCCAATGGCAACCCCATAGTAGAATCCATAATATCCAACGTAGGTATAGGAGCAAATGCTGATAATGAATTCAGCTTTGGAACTACTCCTCATAAAGGAAAAGTAACGGTGGCATTTGTAGAATATGCCAAAAGAAACGGGCAATCCACATTGCAATATATGGACACTATAAGAGCTTTGGTAAAAGATATTCCGGGTGCCCAAATCACCGTAGAACAGGAGCGCGCAGGCCCTCCGGTAGGAAAACCCATCAACATAGAAATCACAGGCGATGATTTTCTGGAACTCATTACCACGTCTGAAGCTATGATACGGTACTTAGATTCCTTGCAAATAGAAGGTGTAGAAGAATTAAAAAGCGATCTGGTGAGAAATAAACCTGAAATCATCGTACGCGTAAATCGTGAAAAGGCTAATCGAGAGGGGATAAGCACCGGACAAATATATAATGAAATACGCGGCGCTGTATTTGGCATTGAAGCTTCCAAGTTCAAAGAAGCAAATGAAGAATATCCCATACAACTTCGCTATAAGTATGAGCAACGCAATGATATGGAAGCGTTACTCAATTTGAAAATAACCTATAGAGATATGAACATGGGAGGCATACTGCGCCAGGTACCGCTTTCTTCTCTGGCAGATGTGTATCCATCCAACACATATGGTGGCATAAACCGGAAAAACCAAAAACGTATGATCACAGTCTATTCGAATGTATTATCCGATTATAATCCAAATGAGGTTGTAGCGAATGTACAAAAAGCACTTAACGATTTTCCCAAACCTGAATCTGTGATGATACGAATGACCGGCGAACAAGAAGACCAGGCCGAAACTTCCGCATTTCTGGGCTGGGCCGGAATGGCAGCTATTATGCTTGTGTTTGCCATACTTGTTTTACAATTCAATTCGTTGTCGAAACCAATGATTATACTCACCGAAATAGCATTCAGCATCATTGGTGTGTTGCTTGGATTCGCCATATTTAAAATGGATGTGTCAATAGTGATGACCGGTGTTGGTATGGTAGCGCTGGCCGGCATAGTAGTTCGCAATGGCATATTGCTTGTGGAATTTGCCGACTACCGACGCGCTGATGGATTAGGATTGATAGATGCTATTGTAGATGCCGGTCGCACACGTATGACTCCTGTGCTACTCACCGCCACAGCTACTATTTTAGGGCTAATCCCATTAGCCGTAGGTTTGAATATTGACTTCGAAAAATTATTTACAGAGTTGAACCCTCATATATTTTTCGGCGGAGATAGTGTAGCCTTCTGGGGGCCTCTATCCTGGACTATGATTTTTGGATTGGCATTTGCCACATTCCTTACTCTTGTATTAGTACCAATTCTCTACATGTGGTCAGAACGTTCGAAGCGCAAATCTATAATTGTGCTAAAACATCTGAATTTACCGCAAGGTATGATGTATATTCCATTTTTTGTTATGCTGTGTCAGCTATATTTAAACTTAGCGAAAGTTAAACTTGATTATGGAGATTTGAACGCATGATTCTTGCTATCCATACATGATTCAGAGAGTAGATATACTGTTATGGTAAAAATTTCCATTTCAAGCTGGAATACCAAAATTGGCATTGAAAAACTTGAATAGCCAGATATACAGTAAAGTATAGAGAATCAAAATTATTAACTCATTTTATTTCGGATTGCACATAGGCAATCATCATTTGCTAATGAAACAACTCCATCCTTAGCCAGGCTACAGATCTTACCCTTGTTTTTTTTATGCGTAATCTGGGTTTATATGATTCAACAAAATAATCTGAAAACATTTTCTTAGAATTTTATAGTTGAGTTTACACATAGAAATATCCGCAAGATTTTGGGTTAAATATTAATTGCTTTACTTTGCAAACCATTTTAAAGTTTAATCAGGTATAAAAATCAGTAATTCAAATGAAAATAGCAGTAGTAGGCGCCACCGGACTTGTAGGAGGCGAAATTTTGAAAGTGCTGGAAGAAAGAAATTTTCCTGTCACAGAGTTGATTCCAGTTGCCTCTGAGAAATCAGTAGGAAAAGATGTAATGTTCAAAGGCAGAAATTATAAAGTAGTAAGCTATACTACGGCCATACAGGCGAAGCCCGCTGTGGCCATATTTTCTGCAGGCGGAAGCACTTCATTGGAGTTGGCTCCGAAATTTGCAGACGCAGGTATCACAGTAATAGACAATTCATCAGCATGGCGTATGGACCCTACAAAAAAGCTGGTGGTACCGGAAATTAACGCTCATACGCTGACAAGCAGCGATAAAATTATTGCCAATCCCAACTGCTCTACCATACAAATGGTTTTACCTTTGAATCCTTTGCACAAGAAATATAAAATAAAACGTATTGTAGTTTCTACTTACCAATCCGTTACCGGAACGGGAAAAAAAGCCGTTGACCAACTCTTTAATGAGCGTAAAGGGATTACCGATGGTCCTATGGCATATGCCTATCCAATAGACCTTAACCTGATACCTCACATAGATGTATTTCTCGAAAATGGCTATACCAAAGAGGAAATGAAAATGGTAAATGAAACCAAAAAAATCATGGGCGACGATTCAATAAAAGTAACCTCTACTACCGTGCGTGTGCCCGTGATTGGCGGGCATTCCGAAAGTGTAAACGTAGAATTTCAGGAAGAATATGATTTAGCAGAGGTGAGAAACATTTTGGAGAAAACAGAGGGAGTTGTGGTAGTTGATGATGTAAGCAATTTAAAATATCCCATGCCTAAATATGCTCAAGGAAGAGATGAAGTGTTTGTAGGCCGTTTGCGTCGTGATGAAACACAGCCCAAAACACTAAACATGTGGATAGTAGCCGACAATCTGCGAAAAGGTGCCGCTACTAACGCCGTACAAATAGCCGAATATCTGTTGAAGAATAAGTTGATAGGATAGGTTGCTTCCATAAATCATCATTATCTGATAATCCGAAATGTTCAATAAGGCCTGTTGAGGCATGAATAAAATCTAAAATGTTTGACAGGTGAATTTCCACATGGTGCCCTATCAGACATTACGAAAAAAATCCGTTCTTTTGCTGCCACAGTTTTTGTTTGATTCATTGATGAGAGGGAACATCGCTAAAGTTTATACGAAGCGATGTTCCCGTTTAGTAATGCCAATTTTTATGCATCAGAGAGTTACTTTCAGAACATCTATTCGCTGTTTGTGATACGTAGCAACAGAAAATATTAGTTTTGCAATAGTTGTTTGTCTTGGGATGTAAGGTAAAATTTTTGTTCTATTGCATGAGTTTTTAAACAGGTTGGTATCTTTAAACGAAACTCACTTCAGCTTCTGTTTTTAAAGTTCCCTTTACTTGAGGCTATTGAGCGGTTCAGGTCGAAATACGATGTCCAACTAAAACTGAACATCTTTTTGCAGATAGTTGGGGTATATTTGTATGTGCTCGTTGTAAACAGCTTGAAAAAGTTTAGACTTTAACTCTTCTATGTTAAACTTATGTGCAGCGGAAATGAAAACACAAAGCTCTGCTGATTTGCTAAGGTAGCTGGATTGCAGGTGAAGCATCTTCTCCTGCAGTGAATTAAAATATGTGTTCGTTCCGGTATGTATGTATTTGTCAATTTTGTTAAACACTGTGATGACTGTCTTGTCGGCAGCATGAATTTCAACCAATGTTTTTTTTACTACATCCATTTGCTCTTCAAAAGCCGGATGAGATACATCTACTACATGCAACAATATGTGGGCTTCACGCACCTCATCCAGAGTAGATTTGAAGCTTTCGATAAGAGAGTGTGGAAGCTTTCGGATGAATCCTACTGTATCAGACAACAAAAAAGAGATGTTGTTCATGTAAACTTTTCTCACCGTTGAATCTACTGTGGCAAACAATTTATCTTCAGCAAATACATTTGCTTTAGAAAGGATGTTCATCAGGGTTGATTTGCCTACATTGGTATATCCGACGAGAGCTACGCGCACTATATTGCTACGAGCTTTTCTTCGGGTAATGTTTTGTTTTTCAATGTCGGTGAGTTTTTGCTTAAGGAGTGTGATTTTATTTTTTATTACCCGGCGGTCGGTTTCAATTTCTTTTTCTCCTGCGCCACCACGCGTGCTTGTTCCGCCTCGTTGGCGCTCCAGGTGAGTCCACATGCGTGTGAGGCGAGGAAGAAGGTATTGATACCGGGCAAGCTCTACCTGTGTTTTAGATTGATTCGTTTTAGCACGAAGCAAAAAGATTTCCAATATCAGGAGGCTGCGGTCATAAATTTTACAAAGCAGTTCTTTTTCAATATTTTTAAGTTGCGAGGGTGTCAGGTCGTCGTCGAAAATTACAACACCTATGTTTTCGGCTGTGATGTATGTTTTTATTTCCGCAAGTTTTCCCTTGCCAATGAAGGTACGACTATCGGGCTTAGGTAACTTTTGAAGGTATTTTTTGGCGGTGGTGATGCCGGCGGTTTTAGCTAAAAACTCCAGCTCATCAAGATACTCTTCAGCGTGTCGTAAAGCCTCTGCGCTTGTAGCTAATGCTACAAGTACAGCTTTGGAAAAATCTGCTGTGTAACGTAGGGAATTATCAATCATTTATTTTTTCATACCGTCCACATAAGTGGCTACTGCTTCAATTTCCTCATCCGTCAATAGGCCTGAGTAGGCGGCCATTAAGTTTTTACCATTTCTGATGATGTGTACTTTTTGTTCGTGTGTCAGCGAGGAAGTTGTAAGGTCTTTTGCCCCGCCTACACCAAGCTTCCCATCAGCACCATGACAAGAAGTGCAAACTTTTTCATATATAACTTTGCCTTTAGCTGTTATGTTCATTTTGTTTTGCTCCAATATATTCAACGCTGTATTTGTTGTTGTATCATTAACGGATTTTATCTCGGAGTAGTCAATAGAAATTTTTTCTTTTTTAAATGTCAGGCTTTTAGTTTCTGCTACTCCATAAACGTATATGAATACAGCGAGCAATGAGGCAGCCATTATTTTGTTACGCTTTTTAAATGCTACAATACCCATCGGTATGGAAGCAAGAACGGTTACCAGCTTCACAAGATGATAAGTTTTCATTTCGGGGATGTTGAACAAGAGAAAACCTCCCGTTGCCAGAATTAATGTACCGAGCAGCATATCGGCAACTTTGGTTTTCGAACGGACTTTATCTAACAATTCAATTTTTCCGGCAAGTAACAAAATTGTTTTTACAGTGTACAAAAGCAAAAACAGTATAACTACCAATGTGTGTGTATGTAAAACCCCTGTGATCATTGTTATATTTTTTTTGGCAAATCTAAGCTATAATTTCAAAATTCCCACAGGATTGATGCATAATAATGCCGCATTGAATCACCGATGAGTGAACAGATCATTACTCATGATAAACGTGTTGAACAATATGATATGAATGTGCGAGTAATGAATACGAGTTAAAAAGCCATTACTCTTTTATAATCTTGATTACTTCTGTTTGGTTGTCGGTTGTTATGTGTATAAAATAAACTCCCTGAGAAAGTCGGGATATATCTACTGATTCTTCATCGCCGGAGAATTCAGCGGTGTGAAGTGTGCTTCCGAAAACATCCTTTATACTGAGGTTGGCGCGAATAATGTTTTTGCTAATTATTGTGATGTATGAATTTGCCGGATTGGGATATATGCTGAACGCTTTTTCAGTTATAAAGTTCTCATGCACCCCATCTACTGAGTAAGCGGGAGGCACTAAAGGATTGTAGTAAAGCACAAGTTTAGATTGCACAGGTAAGTGGTCAGACATTCCATGCAAAGCGGCCAACACATCAGCAGGAACAGAAGTGTTCGGGCCATCATTAATGGCTTTGTTCAAATGTTTTCCATCGTTGCCAATGGGTCGGTAAGAATTTCTTGCATATTGTACACGGTTGCCGCCGGATAAAATATTTTCAGACATCAATATCAGGTCGAAGCGGTCGTCCAGGCCGCCGCCTATTGTGCAACTCAGCTCTGAAGAGTTTAACTGTGCAGATTGTGTATGTTGATATGCTACCGATGGGTTGTTGTTCCATTTTGTTATCATATTGACGGGATCTTTGAAGGGATACGCACCTTCAAAACATAGTCTTGCAAAACCGGGTTCTGTAGCGGTTTTAAAATTAAAATCACCAGCGGCAATATTAAACTTTCCAGGGCCTTGTGCATCTACATGCTTGCGCAAACTATCAGCTTGTTTTTTTCTGTCAGATACATCCGAATCGTTGCTGCCGGCTTTCAGATGCACGGCATATATAGTAAGTTTTATTGTATCTTGATGTATATGAAGATTGGGAGATTTGTGGTAAAGCACATACTTGTTGATATCTCTTTGACCTGTTACAATTTCAAACTGAGATAAAAGTCCAAACTTATTGGAGTTAAAATAAATCAGATTGTTCAAATCTGTGTACCCCGGTGGATTTGTTCCGAAGGTTGCTCTTTGGTAATATGTGATTCCATTTTGGTTGAGGCAATCGTTAAGCACAACATCTGCATCAGCAGCGTTTTCCAGTTCGTTAACCACCAAAATATCGGGTTTGGCATATTGCAAAATAGTACGTAACAAAGGTGTTCGGTCGCTTGCGCAGCTGGATTGCTCAAAACGTAACAAATTATAAGTTACAAGTTTTATGGTATCCTGTGCATGGCTTGAAATCATACAACTATAGAGTAGCGCTGTGGCGAATAGATATTTTGATTTCATAATCTCAACAAACTTTGCATTTAACATTCGTTAATTAAAATAAAATGTTTCATGCTTTGTTCATTCATAACAAAAAAATAAAGCGCTAAAAAAATGATAATGATTACTTAACATTAGATGTTTTAATTGCCCACATTGGAAGCCGCACAGTACTGACATACTTTTGCTGTGTGTAGTTTCTGATGTGATTTGATGTATCAATATTGCTGCGCAAACCAAATTTACCTGTTCTGCGAATGAAAAAAATAATCGTTCTGGCACTCTTTAGTTTGTTATGTGCTTTTGATGTGACTGCTCAAACTGGAATACTGCGAGGTGTGCTTGTTGATAAAAACATTAATGAACCCATTCCCAACTCTCAGGTTACGTTACAAAATCAATCCATAACCACTACTTCAGATGCGCAGGGTGCATTTGTGTTATCAGGTATACCCGCGGGTACGTATACCCTGCTCATCACTAATACTGGATACAACGATTACCTGCAGGAAGTGACTATTGCCGATAATCAGGAGGTAAATTTAGATACCATTTTGATTGTGCCTTCGGTTCTTTTACTGAAAGAAGTAGAAGTATCTTCCTCCATAATTACAGGAAAAAAAGAGCGAGAGACACCCACGGCAGTATCCACCGTTACGGCAAGAGACATCGAAGAAAAAATGGGAAGTGCAGAATTTCCGGAAGTACTCAAGTCAACTCCCGGAGTGTATACATCCATGTCGGGTGGGGCATTGGGCGCAGGACGTATCACTGTACGTGGATTTGGCTCGGAATATACGGCAGTAATGATTAACGGTATACCTGTAAATGACATGGAAAACGGAAGGGTATATTGGTCTAACTGGGGAGGATTGAATGACGTGACACGTTATAAGCAGGTTCAAAGAGGGCTTGGAGCTTCTAAACTCGCCATAAGTTCAGTGGGAGGCACCATCAACATCATCACTAAACCCACAGAAATACGAAAGGGAATATCCTCATCATACGCAATCACAAACTCTTCATATCGGCACAGAGCAGCATTTACCGCATCGTCAGGTTTGATAAATGACTCCTGGGCTGTTACTATATCAGGCTCACGCCGATGGGGAGAGGGGTTCAGGCCGGGCACCTATGCCGACTCCTGGGCATATTTCATATCTGCCTATAAAAAAATAAATTCAAAAAACAGCTTAGTATTTACCGGATTTGGAGCGCCGCAGGAAACCGGGTTGGCCTACGATGCCACCGGTGAGCAATACATAAAGTACGGTGCTTTTTATAACCGCCAATGGGGTTACCACAACGGAAAGAAAAAAAATGTTGCAGTAAATACCTTTCATAAACCTCAGTTGATGCTCAACCACTATTACAACATTAATGAAAAAATCAGCCTGACAAATTCTATCTATTACTCTGTAGGTAAAGGAGGTAGTACCGCTATACAACGCACTGTAGGCTCAGTATCGCTGAACACCAACGATTATTTTTACGATACCAACGGAATATTGAACTGGGATACCATCTATGCTATCAATGGCTCTAATCTTCAGGTTGTAGATACCACACATGTAGGCAGAGTTGTTGCGTACCGTT
Source organism: Cytophagaceae bacterium (assembly GCA_025054875.1). GTDB lineage: Bacteria > Bacteroidota > Bacteroidia > Cytophagales > Cytophagaceae > JANWYS01. Next base: position 20,133 of record JANWYS010000005.1, read on the forward strand.
CGAAATACTATTTGGAAAAGCGCCACAATAACCACAAATGGTACGGAGGTATATCCTCATTTCGATATGATGTAAACGACAGATTTTCTTTTACTACTGGTGTTGATGTACGCTTTTACAAAGGAAGCCACTACGCTACCGTTGAAGACCTGCTAGGTGGTGACTTTTTTTTAGATCAAGATATGTTTAAAAATAATGCTGACTTCAATGCTCAGATACCTAACCGTGCAGTCCAGAAAGGCGACACAGTACGCTATTACTATACCAGCAATGTAAGTTGGTATGGTTTGTTTGGACAAGTAGAATATAAAATAAGAAAAGTAGATGTGTTTTTTACGGGAAACCTTTCGCAAACTTCCTTTTTCAGGACAGGGAAATTCCAGCATGAATTTTATGCCAACAACAATCTGGATGGATTTGGTAAATCACAAACCTTGAGGTTTACCAACTTTACAACAAAGGGCGGTATAAACTATCGCATAACCGGCCGCATGAATGTGTTTTTTAATGCAGGATATTTCAATCGTGCTCCTTTCTTCACCAATGTATTTGTAGATGCACGAGTTAGCAACCAACTCATTAACACCATAAAAAATGAAACCATTCATTCTGTAGAAGCCGGATATAGCTACAGAACACCAAGGATAACCGGAAACATAAACGCTTATTATACTGTGCGAGACAATTGGGCTTTTACCGAAAGTTATCTCTCTAATGACCTTGCCGGAGGAAACTTTGCTAACTTCCTCGTATCTGAGGTAGGCGCTATTCATAAGGGAATAGAAGCAGACGTAAAACTCAAACTTATTCGCAAGCTCGAACTCTCCGGAATGCTAAACCTCGGCGATTGGCGTTGGAATGGAAATGCAAAAGCTTTTGTGCGTAATGATGCTACATTGGGTGTGATACAGGAAGAACAAACTATATATATTGACAGGCTACCCATCGGCAATGCCGCTCAAACCATAGTCGGCATCAATGCACGCTATCAATTGCCCTACTTTTCTTGGATTGGAATAACAATGAATCATTTTGACAAGTTGTTTATAGATTATAACCCTTCATACCGAGTGGTTGAAGGCAACACAGAGGTATTGAGACTGAAACCATATCAACTTTTTGATCTGTTTATGGGAAAAAATATACGCATCAAAAAGACAGGACACAGCATCAGATTGATGTTTAATATCAATAATGTTTTAAATAATTTGTATGTGATTGAAGGTTCAGAATTTCCGGGGTTGTCCAACACCCACCAATACTTCTATCAGTTTGGAAGGCCAAGGACATATTTCCTAAGTCTAACTCATAGTTTTTAAACTTATGTACATGCAGCGATTAGGCTTTTTACTTCTTCTCATCGGTATCTATCTGATGAGCACAAATTGTGTAAGAAAAACAGAAGATGCTTTACCTGAAAAGAAAAGCCTCATTCCCGGATTGTCTCAGGACAAATCTCTGCCTTTCAAAGATGATTTCAATTACGGCACTACTGTGGCTGAATATGGGATACCCAAAGGCTGGTATGAGGCATTGGTAGAGGGCTCTAAAACTGACCGTGGGTGGGCCTACCGAAATGCAAGAGGCAAAAACAATACCGGAGGCATGATTGCCAGTGCTTATGGCGGAAATACAGGTACAGATAATACTTACCTTGTCACCGGTCCCTTTAATTTCGATGCTTTTGAAAAAGTGTATATGAAGTTTGATGTGGTATCCAACTTTGGTTCCGGTCCGGGGAGTCTGTCGGTAAAATATTCAACCAACTATAAAGGTGAGGGCGACCCGGAAGCCGCAGGTACTACATGGAGCGAAATAACCGATATAAACGCAGAACTTCCTGCCACCGACAATGTGTGGACTTGTATAAACAAAGATATAAGCTTCATAAATGGTTCTGCGGTGTACATAGCATTCCACTATAAAGATGGCACAAATACCAACTCAAAACAATGGACAATTGATAATGTTGAAATTTCTAATCAACCCATTAACTGTGCTCCCCCGCCTCCTACGCTGGCTTTGCCCTTTCTGGAAACTTTCAACTATGGTACATCACTGGCTAATTTTTCTATACCCAACGGGTGGTTGGAAAAGTTTGTAGCCGGTTCCAAAACTGACCGTGGCTGGGCATATCGTAGCGACCTGAACGGGCCTACCGGAAATACTGATGACGACATCATGGTAGCCAGTGCCAATGCCGGAGCGGCAGGTACAGACAATGTGTATCTCATACTCGGCCCGATTGATTTTGATGCATACTCTACAGATTCTCTCTTGTTTGATTGTAAAAGAGAATTTGGTACAAACAATGGTTTTCTTGTAGTTAAATATTCTACCAATTATTCCCCCGACATGAACGATCCTGAAGCCAACGCTTCTTGGTCGGAAATCATGACCATTACATCTCAATTGCCTACTACGGATGGCACATGGAAAAAAATAAAAGCTTCTCTGGAGGGAATATCGGGAAAAGGATATATCGGCTTTCACTTCTTTGGCGCTACCAACAGCAGTTCGAAGAGATTTAGTATAGATAATGTAAACATCAAATTCTGATGCGTATGAGAATAGCTTGTCAAAAATATCTGCTCATATTGGTCACTCTCATCATCGTCTTTTCTGGTGGCCTCATAACTTTTTCGTGCAAGAAAAAAAAGGGTAAAGAACCTATACCTGATCGCTCGGATGCATTACCGGGCTTAAAAGTGTATAAATCTCTTCCCTACACAGAAAACTTCGACTACGGAGATCAGGTAAAAGAATATGCCATTCCCAAAGATGGAGTGGATTGGATAGAAGCTATAGTGCCGGGAGCTAAAACCGATCGTGGCTGGGCTTACCGCAAAGCCGGAGGCAAAACCGGTGGTGGCATGGTAGCTTCAGCATTTGCCGGAGCTGAAGGCACAGACGATACTTATCTCATCACAGGACCTTTTGACTTCAACCAATACAGTACCATCTATATGAGGTTTGATGTGCAATCAAAATATTCACCCGATCCGGGGGAATTGAAAGTGAAATATTCTACCAATTATCCCGGAAGAGATAATCCTCAAGCTACTGGTGTAACATGGACAGATATAACGGCCATAAATAATCAGTTGCCTGCCAACGACAACGTGTGGACGTGTGTGTTGGCAGACATCAGCTCAATACGAGGTTCTAAAGTTTACATCGCCTTCCATTACAAAGGAGGTACGAACACTAACTCTAAACAATGGACACTAGATAATCTCCAAATCACAAATTCTCCCATCAGTTGTTTTGCCACAAAGGCATTGCCGTTTACGGATAACTTTGACTATGGGACTACTGTGGCAGAATATGGAATACCTGCAGACAAATGGGCGGAAGAAGTTGTGCCGGGAGCTAAAACCGATCGTGGCTGGGCTTACCGAAATGCAGGTGGTAAAACCGGTGGTGGTATGGTAGCCAGCGGATTTGGAGGAAATCCAGGTACGGACAATACCTACCTCATCGCAGGGCCTTTCAATTTTGACCTTTATACGACAGTGAACATTAAGTTCGATGTGCAATCAAAATATTCGCCCGATCCGGGTGATTTAAAATTGAAATATTCTACCAACTACTCCGGTAGCGGAAATCCTGAGTTAGCTACATGGACGGAAATTACATCGGTTAATAGCCAGCTACCTGCAACGGACAACGTATGGACTTGTGTAGTGGCTGATATTAGCAGTATTAACGGCACTAACATCTACATCGCTTTTCATTACAAAGATGGAACGAATACAGACTCTAAACAGTGGACAATAGATAATTTTGAACTATCAAACTCTGTATTAAGTTGCGGGGGGTCTCCAGGCACCGTGCCATTACCTTTTAGTGATAACTTTAACTATGGCACTTCTGTGCCTAACTTCGGCATACCTAGTGGATGGACAGAGGCTTTTGTAACTGGATCCAAAACTGATCGCGGATGGGCATATCGCAGCGACCTTAATGGTCCTACAGGTATGACGAACGATGATATAATGGTAGCCAGTGCCTTCGGCGGTGCAGCCGGCACAGACAACGTTTACCTTATAGCCGGGCCTTTTAACTTTAACCTCTCATCACAAGACTCCATCATATTCGATGTAAAAAGAGAGTTCGGTACAGATGCGGGTACTCTTTTAGTTAAATACTCTTCCAACTATTCAGGCAGCGGCGATCCGGAAAGCGGTGGCACCACATGGACGGAGCTCACCTCCATAACTTCTGCTCTGCCTACCTCTGATGGAACATGGAAAACCATACGTGCCAGCTTAAGCCCTGTAAATGGAACAAGTGTGTACATAGCATTTCACTTTTTCGGAGGTACTAATTCCGCTTCGAAAAGGTTTAGTATTGATAATGTGTTGATAAAGCCTTAACTCGTTTGCAACTTGTCACTCGTAAACCCATTGGAGTTTCACATTCTCTTATGAAGCTGAAAAGTTCGGGAGAACCTGCGCGAGGGATGGTAGCCATGGCCTGCAAGGCCAGTGCGGAGCTTCAGCGGAGCACCGAAGCGAGAGCGGAGTGGCGGACAGCCCGGCCCCGCAGGGGCGCGCCCAACATAAAAAAATTTTACTACATTTTCCGTTAATGCGCATCCGGCTTGATGCAGATTATGCTCTTCATGAAAGGAGCTAATCCACGTTGTCGTGTAGAAATTTATTGTTGCCCAGTATTTCATTATCTTCACCCAAAGTAAATCTGGATTGGTGGGAGTCGGACGAATGAGGATTGTCTTTAAGTTCTATTTTTTTGCGCAAATAAGCAGGCACGTCTAACATTTGCTTAAACTCCTGAGGGTCTATGTAATGTTGGGTGTTCAATGCTTTGAGTCTTTCTATTCGTTCTTTAGCTTGTTTCAACAGTTTTTCTTTGTTCAATTCGCTGATGTGAAGAGCATCAATCGGGTTTGCTTTTTTTACTTCTTGTTGTTTTATACTTGATTCCTGCTGAGGGTGATTTTCGGTTTGTATAACTTTATCTTCATTTTCGATAATCAGTTTCGTTTCAGGCTTATGTTCATGTTTTGTAAAGATAACGTCTTTTTTAGTGGTGTCCTCATGTGTGTAAGGTGTGGGGCTGAGTTTTCTGTCGTCAAAAATTTTCATTTGATTACCGTCATCCAACTGATAAATTTTTTTGGATGTAGTATTTTGAGTGTTGCTATTAGAAAATCCGGTGGCAATGATTGTAACGCGTATGCCGGTACCGAGGGAGTTGTCTACACCTATACCGGGAATCACATCGGCTTCTTCGCCTACTTGTTGTTGTATGTAGTCGGTGATTTCGGTAAGTTCATCCATGGTAAACTTAGCTTCTTCGCCATAGTTTATGGACAATAGAATGTTTTTGGCTCCATAAATGTTAGCATTGTCAATGAGGGGAGAATAGAGAGCTTGTTCGATTGCTTTGAGAGCTCTGTTTTCTCCTGCCGCTATTGCAGAGCCCATGACGGCTGCTCCTGAATTTTTCATCACGCGCTCTACATCGGCAAAGTCTACGTTGATTTCGCTTTGTACGGTAATGAGTTCAGCTATACTTTTGGCAGCGGTGAGGAGCACATCATTGGCTTTAGCAAAGCTTTCGGGGATTTCGAGTTTTCCGAAGAGTTCTTGCAGTTTATCATTATTGATGATGATCACCGTATCGCAAGATTCTTTCATTTCTTCAATTCCTTTTAAGGCTTGCTTTTTTTTGCCGGGCCCTTCCCACTTGAAAGGTATGGTAACGATACCAATGGTGAGGATGTCGAGTTCACGGGCAATTTTAGCAACTACAGGAGCTGCGCCGGTACCAGTGCCTCCACCCATACCGGCAGTGATGAAAAGCATTTTTGTACCATCGCTGAGTATATCGCGTATGTCTTCTTTGTTTTCGAGCGCAGCTTCACGCCCTTTTTCCGGATAAGCACCGGCACCGAGGCCTTTTGTCAGTGCTACGCCTATTTGCAATTTGTTAGGAACAGCGCATCCGCGGAGATGTTGCAAGTCGGTATTACATACCAAAAACTCTACATCTTTTATACCTTGCTTGTACATGTAGTTTACTGCATTGCAACCTCCTCCCCCTACACCTATCAGCTTTATGATAGATTTATTTTCCGGAATCTCGAAATTATATATGGCCATACGCTCCTGTTGTTTTATGTTGCTTTTTAATATGATCGTGAATCGTTGATGTCGTCATCTAATAAGAAGTTCTGCAAAGACCTGGTAAGGGTTTGAGACAAATTTTTAAAACTCAAACTTTGTCTGGACTGTTCTTTGGACTTCTTTGATGAGTTTTTGTTCTGTTGTTGTTCAGCTGCTAAATATTTTGAATGTTTGTTATCCCGTTCGTCAATAGATGAGAATCCCGAAAGTACAAGTCCAACACCCGTTGCATACATAGGACTTTTAATTGCTTCAATTTTACATTTACCAAGATGTTCATTGGGGTATCCGATGCGGGTATCCAAACCGGTCATGAACTCAAATAGTTGCTTTAAGTTTTGCAATAGGGCTCCACCACCTGTGATGACAAGCCCTGCGGCGAGTTTATTTTCAAATCCTGAAGCTAAAATTTCTGCATATACCATTTCGATTATTTCCTCCATCCGAGCCTGAATAATGTGTTCTAAATTTCTGATGGATATTTCTTTGCCCGGGCGATTCCGTAGCCCTTGGATTTTTACAGTATCGGTATTGGCCTCATTGGCAATGGCACTACCAAATTGTATTTTTAATTTTTCTGCATCTTTTTGCATTATGTTGCATCCATGTTGTATATCGCTGGTTATGATATTGCCTCCAAATGGTATGACGGCGGTATGCCTGATGATACCTTCATAAAACAAAGCTACGTCGGTAGTGCCTCCGCCAATATCTACCAGAACTACACCGGCTTCTTTTTCTTCTTCGCTGAGCACAGCCAATGAAGAAGCTATGGGTTCGAGTATGAGTTCGTCAATTTTAAGGCCTGCTCTCACTACGCATTTATTGATGTTGTTTATAGCGCTGGTGTGAGCAGTGATCACGTGAAAGTCGCCTTCCAGCCGTACACACGACATGCCCACAGGATCTTTTATGCCTTCGTTGTAATCTACTGTGTAGAGTTGTGGCATTACATGTATTATTTCATTACCAAAGGGCATTACGGTTTTGTACATGTCTTCAGTAAGTTTTTCCAGGTCTTGAGGGGTTATTTCACTGTCGGTATTATCGCGGGTGAGGCTACCTCTGAGTTTTGTGCTTTTTATGTGTTGTCCGGCAATACCGACGTTAACCACTTCAATGGAAACGTTGGAGGCCTCTTCGGCAATAGATATAGCTTTTTTGATGGAATCTACGGTGTTTTGAATGTTAATGACCACACCGCCTATAACGCCTTCGGAAGGAGCAGAACCCATGCCCAATATTTCGAGTTTACCAAATTCATTTTTGCGGCCAACTATGGCGCAAATCTTTGTGGTGCCAATGTCTAATCCTACCACTATTGCATTTTCTTTTTCCATGTTATTGCGAACAGATAATTTGGTTTTTAAATTTTACGTTTACTTTTGAATACGCATCCCAGCCTTTGGCGGGTATAATTTTTTTATAGAACAGTTCTGCGTTGCGAAATTTTTCATCCAATTGTTCCGGCAGTCCTATCTCAATAAGCTGTTTGCCTACTTGAGGTATTATAGTGACTTCGCCATATTGGTCTATGTATAAATGCGCCGCCTGCGCTCTCCAGAATGTGTTTTTATCTATATAATTCAACAGATCTAAATATTTTTTTCCTTGTTCAGTATTCAGGGAATCGTACGTAGCAATGTGGGGGACGTATTCACCGTCAATGGTAAGCACCCTTGAAGTGAACTTGGGTGAAGTGGAAATAACATAGCCGTCGCTGCATATGTACATACCAGCTGTTCCGGCAGTTATGATTCTGGCAATCGGCTTTCTTTGCTGTACAAAAACCATCAGGTTCCCTTTGTGATCCTTAGAAACCTGAGCATCATGTACAAAATTAAATGATTTAATTTTTTTCTCCACATCTTTGAGTTGCAAATGTTTATATTTTTTATCCACAATCGGGTCTGTGCCGTTTGCGTTGATAATATTTTCTATTTCGTGCTCCTCAACAAAATACTGGCCATCTGTACGGTCAATTTCAATGATAACGTTTTTTACCCTGCGCTCAGCATGGTTATTGAATGAAAATGCTATAGTGGCAAATAACACTATGGAAAGCAACAGAGTTTTTGCTGTTTTAGACAATTTGATATGTTTGAAAAAATCAAGCATGCATCAATTTGTTTCTTATTTTTTCTACCATAGTATCTATATCGCCTGCTCCAGCTGTGAGAACTACAGCATTAGCAGGAACATTAAGTTTTTCTAACAACTCTTCTTTGTGCACCAAATATTTTTCGGAACTTTGTATGCGATCGTAAATTATTTGAGAGGATATACCTTCGATGGGCTTTTCGCGTGCAGGATATATATCGAGTAAATATACAATATGAGCCAAGGATAAACTTTGAGCAAAGTCAACATAAAAATCTCTCGTGCGTGTGTACAAATGCGGTTGAAATATGCATACAATAGTTTTGGTTGGATATAAATCTTTTACGGATGTTAACAAAGCGGAGAGCTCTTGGGGATGATGAGCATAGTCGTCAATGTATATATGTTTTTCCGATTGACAGATGTATTCAAATCGTCTTTTAACACCTTTGAAAGATTCAATGGCCTGCTGTATAGCGTGAGGTTCAATGCCCATGTAGATGGCTACTGATATGGCGGCCACTGCGTTTTCCACGTTGTGATGCCCGGGTGTGAGAAGTTTTATGTTTCTGATAAATGCATGAGATGAACAGTAATCGAAAACAAAATGGCCGTTTTCTATGTGCACATTTTGTGCATGAGCATGTCCTTGTGCGTAGTCATAATAAAAGCATGAAACACCCGTTGGAAGAAGCAGATTTAGTCCTTGTTTCACGATGAGTAAACCGTTTGGTTTGATTTTATGCGCAAATTCTGAAAAAGATTTAAGTACCTCTTCATGATTGGCATAAACATCAAGATGGTCGGCATCTGCTGAAGTGATCACGGATATATCGGGTGAGAGATTCAAAAATGAACGGTCATATTCATCCGCCTCTACTACATTGATGTTGCTATTGTCATCTAACAGCAGATTAGTGTTGTAGTTCACAGAAATACCGCCCAAAAAGGCGCTGATTTTTTTGCCTGCCGATTTCAGAATATGTGCTATCATGCTGGTGGTAGTGGTTTTTCCGTGTGTTCCGGCTATGGCTATGGTGAAATTTTCTTTAGTCAGGATTCCCAGGAGCTGAGCCCTTTTTATCATGGTATATTTATGCTTTGTAAAATATTGCATGAGCGAGCTATCCTGCGGAACTGCCGGCGTATAGACAACTAATGTATGAGATGTGTTCCTGTAAGATTCGGGTATTTGCTGTACATCATCAATATAAGTTATCGAAATACCTTCATCAATGAGAGATTTCGTAAGAGCGGTGGAAGTTTTATCGTATCCGGCTGTGTGTTTCCCGTGAGCATTGCACCATCTGGCAAGTGCGCTCATGCCTATACCTCCTATGCCTACGAAATACACGTGGCTGAAATGGTCAATTTTAATATTGTTGCTCGATATGTGAGAAGAGCCGTTCATAAGTGTTTTGACTTATCTTCAAGTAACCTTAGTATTTCTTTTGCTATATCTGCTGCCGCATTGGGCTTAGCTAAACGTGCTATGTTGGTTTTCAACATGTGTTGTTTTTCGACATCTTCCAAAAGCCGTATGGCAGCAGGGATAAGCTCTGTTTGTGCTTTTTCGTCAGAAATGCAAATAGCAGCATTTTCTTTTACTAATGCCAAAGCATTTTTAGTTTGATGATCTTCCGCCACATTAGGTGAAGGCACCAGTATTACCGGCTTGGCTACCACGCACAGTTCGGCGATGGCTAAAGCTCCGGCACGAGATATCACTACGTCTGCCACCGCATAAGCACTCGCCATGTCTTTAATGAATTCATGTACAGATATGTTTTGTTCGGCATTTTGATCTTTTACGATTTGTTTCGCTTTGGAATAGAACGATTTGCCGGTTTGCCACAATACTTGTATGGATTTTTTATTCAGTTCGTCTAAATGAGCAGCCACAGTTTCATTAAGTGTTTTTGCACCCATACTACCACCGATTACCAGGATGGTTTGCTTATCCTGTATCAGGTTAAACATCTTATAAGCATCAGACATAAGGTTAGGTGAAAGGATTAAATTTTTTCGGACGGGATTTCCGGTAAGGATAATTTTTTTCTCCGGAAAATATTTATTCATTCCGGAGTAAGCCACACAAATTTTAGATGCTGATGCAGCAAGCCATTTGTTGGTAAGGCCTGCATAACTGTTTTGTTCTTGAATGATAGTAGGTATACGTGCCAAATTGGCGGCGATAAGTGTAGGGCCGCTGGCATATCCCCCTACACCTATCACCACATCAGGTTTGAAAGAGCGAACAACAGCTCTTGCTTGCCATACACTCTTGAGTAACTTGAAAGGAAATGTAAGATTGGCTACAGTTATACGTCGCTGTAAGCCGGCTACGGGCAACCCAATGATTTTGTATCCGGCTTGTGGAATTTTTTCCATTTCCATTTTCCCTTTTGCGCCAACGAAGAGTATATCATCAATTTTTCCTGTCTCCACCAGAGCATTTGCTATGGCAATGGCAGGGAATATGTGGCCACCGGTACCACCACCGCTTATTATGATTTTATATTTTTTATCCGTTGTCATCATCGGGTTGCAAATCTGCTTCAGTTTCGTTTGTATTGTCGCCTCTGCTCACGCTGAGAATAATTCCTATAGAGATGCCTGTAAAGAGCAAAGAAGTACCCCCCATGCTTATCAGGGGCAAAGGTTGCCCGGTGATGGGGCCCAGTCCTACGGCTACACCCATGTGAATGAGCGCCTGAATAACTATGCTAAAACCTAAGCCTGCAGAAAGCAGACCACCGAACGCTTTGTCGCTATGGGCTACACCTTTCAAAGCTCTGTATAAGAGGGCAAGATATAGAAATAAAATAAACACTCCCCCTACAAATCCGTATTCTTCTATTATGATAGAGTATATGAAATCGGAGTATGAATGAGGTATAAAATTTTTCTGTACGCTGTTACCGGGACCTACTCCCAGGTAGCCGCCTCGCCATATTGCAATGAAAGATTGCTCCGCCTGATAAGGAATGTTTTTTGAATTTAAAAAATTGTTCACGCGATTTATAGAAGTGCTTAAGCGTTGTCCTGCTGCCAACGCCAGCGTAACAAATATTGTACCTATAACGAAAAGATAAAAAATCTGCTTTACCGGAACGCGGCCAATGAACATTAAAAGGACACAGGTACAAAAGAGAATAAATGAAGTGGAAAAATTAGAAAGTGCGATGAGCCCGCATATGAGCCCGCACCATATAAGCATCGGCATGAGGGACTTTTTAAAGTCAGAAATGCTGTGTTGCCTCCTGGCAAGCATACTGGCGAGGTTGGCAATGAGTGCGAGTTTAGCAAAGTCTGAAGTTTGAAAACTCAGGTTGATAACCGGTATAATAAAACCTCTTGTGGCTTGATTAATATTGCTTCCGAAGAAGAAGGTATATAACAATAGCGGAACGGATATGATCAAAGCCAGACGGCTAAGCCGCGAGTAGTATTTGTAGTTGACTTTGTGAGCAAGCCACGCACAGACAATAGCCAGGATTACTAATAATGTATGTTTTATGAGATAAACTTCTGTGTTTCCTCCGGCTTTTTTATATGCCAATGAACTGGTAGCGCTGTATACAGTAAGTATACTAAAGAGGGAACACAACAGCAGGATTGCCCATATTACAGGGTCACCTTTTAGGTTACGATCTATCCATTGTTTCAAATACATAGTCAATTACCTGGGTTACAATTGAGTTTTACATATTTTTTGAATTGTTCTCCTCTGTCTTCATAATTTTTAAACAGGTCAAAACTGGCACAACATGGAGATAGTAACACTACATCACCATCTTGAGCTATCTCATTACATTGTTGTACACAGGTTGCCATATCATGCGTTTCATAAATATTTTTCACTGCTCCACGAAAAGCATTGACGACAGTAGCATTATCTTTGCCAAGGCACACAATGGCCTTCACACGCTTTTTCACCAGCTCCATGAGTTGAGCATAGTCGTTTCCTTTATCTACACCACCAACTATCCATATTATCGGTTTATGAACAGCTTCGAGAGCGTAATAGGCGGAGTCTACGTTGGTAGCTTTACTATCGTTAATGTAAGTTACACCATTTATTTGTGCTACGATTTCCATTCTGTGCGGTGCATTCACAAAGTCGCGGAGCCCCGCTTCTATTTGTTCTTTGGTAGCGCCCATACAAGCTGCGGCAAGTGATGCGGCCATAGCGTTGTATAGATTATGCTTTCCTTTAAGAGTGGATTTGGAATGATTTATGGTAATAATATCATTCGTATTGTTTTGATCGGACGTGTAATCAAAACGAGGATTTATGTAAAACATTTTCTCATTTCCCCATGCGGCTACACGGGTACATTCTTCGATGGAGAAGGGTAGTTCACGCGCATCAATATCTACATTAATTAATTCATCAAAAAGAAGAGGACTGTCTTCATTATATATGAAAACACCGTTAGGATCCATATTTTGAATGATGCGAAATTTTGCACGTACATAATTTTCCACTTTGTAATCGTAGCGATCTAAATGGTCAGGAGTGATGTTGGTGATGATGGCAATATCGGCTTTAAAGTTGTACATGCGATCGAGTTGGAAGCTGGATAGCTCGAGCACGTATACGTCATATTTATCCTCTAAAACCATTTCAGCAAAACTGTTTCCGACATTACCGGCAAGTGCAGCATTAATACCAGCCTTTTTCAATAAATGATGGGTGAGTAATGTAGTAGTGGTTTTCCCGTTGGTGCCGGTGATACATATTTTTTTAGCTTTTGTATATCGGCCGGCAAACTCGATTTCCGATACTATGTTGATTTTATTTTTTTTTGCTGCCTTTACTATATCGGCTTTATCAGGTATACCGGGGCTTATTACGATTTCTTTAGCCTGAAAAATTAGTTCAGGCGTATGTATGTTTTCCTCAAAGGGGATTTCTTCAGAGATAAGTTTTTGTTTATAATTTTCTTTTATTTGGCCGCAATCGGAGACAAAGACATCAAACCCTTTTGCCTTGGCCAGCAATGCTGCACCTACTCCGCTTTCTCCTGCTCCTAATATGGATATTCTATCTTTCACGCAATGAGTTTTTAGGTTTAACGTAATTTTAATGTAGAAATGGTGAGTATGGCCAGTATAATACCAACTATCCAAAACCGGGCAACAATTTTTGCTTCATGGTACCCGAGTTTTTGATAGTGATGGTGCAAAGGCGCCATTTTGAAAAGCCTGTTTTTTTGAGCATATTCTAGTCCACGTTTTTTCTTTTGATACTTGAAATAAGCTACCTGGAGCATCACGGAAATGTTTTCGACAAGGAATATACCACAGAGTATGGGTATCAGAAGTTCTTTTCGGATGATGAGTGCGAGCACAGCTATGATACCGCCAATACAGAGGCTTCCTGTATCGCCCATGAACACTTGTGCCGGAAAGGAGTTGTACCAGAGAAATCCGATACAAGCTCCCGAAAAAGCGGCACAAAAAATAACAATTTCTCCTGAATATGGGATGTACATGATGTTGAGATAGTCGGCAAAAATTTTATTTCCTGACACATATGCCAACACTGCGAGTGTAATGGCTATGATTGCAGAAGTGCCGGCAGCAAGCCCGTCAATACCATCTGTGATGTTTGCACCGTTTGATACGGCTGTGATGATGAATATCACTACAAACACATAACCGATTACATAGGCATTTTCGCCAAGGAAAAAGAAAATGGAGGCATAATCTAGTTCGTTGTTTTTGAAAAACGGGATAGTGGTTTTAAGAGATTTTGCTTCGGTATAGCACAGGTCTCTTACCCCATCAGGGCATGAAGATACATCGCCATAGATGCGAATGACTACATCCGGATGGTAAAACAAGGTGAGCCCAACGAGTAATCCTAAAGCAACTTGCCCGACAATTTTAAACTTACCTTTGAGGCCGGCTTTGTTTTTTTTGAAGACTTTTATGAAGTCATCCAAAAATCCTACTATGCCCATCCACAAAGTTGTGATGAGCAGGAGAATAATGTAAACATTGTCGGGTTTGGCAAACAACAGGGTAGGAATGACAATAGCAGCAATAATAATGAGTCCTCCCATAGTGGGGGTGCCTTTTTTTTGCATTTGACCATCAAGCCCCAGATCGCGGATGTCTTCACCTATTTGAAGTTTGCGGAGTTTGTTGATAAGCCTTTTGCCAAAGGCCATGGTGATGATCAGTGAGCACATAGCCGCGGCTACAGCCCGAAAAGAAATGTATTGAAATAACCCCGCACCGAAGAGGTCGAAATTTTGCTCGAGATATTGAAATACGTAATAGAACATTAGTTTAATTGATATTGAAGGTTGATGTTAAACTGTCCATATTTTCTGTTGAGTACATTCATGATGTTTATAATCTCGTTTATTTTTTCTACGCAATCATCGCACCCATGATTCACGAGATACTTCATTTGTAGCATCTTAAGCCAGTAGCGCACCTGCACTGCATTATGATATGCTTCTATCAAGTAAGCGTGCTTCTCCTGTATGGATAGGGCACTACAGGCTTCCTGAGCTTTGTCTCTGATCAATAGTCCGCTTTTTAATATTTTTTCAGATATTTCAAACTCTTCATTTTTCAGTAGCAATACATAAAGTTCTATCATGCTGACTGAAAACTTGAATGTTTTTTCTATGATGTTGTAATCTTGCATTTTACTTGGTTAATAGGTTGAATAAATCTTTCACTATTGCTTTATCATCAAAGGGATATTTCGTGCCGTTTATTTCTTGATAATTCTCATGGCCTTTTCCGGCAATGAGAATGATATCATGAGGCTGTGCCAACAGGCAAGCGGTCTTTATGGCTTCTCTTCTGTCTTCGATGGATATTATTTTTTTTTGGTCTTGCATAGATACTCCACTAACCATTTGTTTTATTATGGTTCGTGGATCTTCGCTGCGTGGATTGTCGGAGGTAAAAATGACTTTGTCGCTCATACGCGCAGCTATGCTGGCCATAAGTGGCCTTTTAGACTGATCACGATCGCCGCCACAACCTACTACGGTTATTATTTTTTGATGGGCTTCTCGTAGTTCTGATATAGTTTCCAATACATTTTCCAAGGCATCAGGGGTATGGGCGTAATCAATAATGGCGGTGATACCTGTAGATGAGACTACTTTATCAAATCTTCCTTTTGCTGTTTCCAGAACAGAGAGGCAAGTCAGTACTTCGTCGGGGTCTTCTTTCAGTAAGATGGCAGTTGCATATACGGCGATCAGGTTGTAAGCATTGAACTGGCCGATGAGTTTAAACCATACAGACTTTCCATTTATCTGCAGTTCTAATCCACTGAAAGAGTTGGTTATGATTTTGCCTTTGAAGTCAGCTACCGACTTTAGGGCATAACTGTATTTTTTTGCTTTTGTGTTTTGAAGCATTATGGATGCGTTTCTGTCGTCGGCATTTACCAAGGCAAAAGCTTCATCAGAGAGCATATCAAAAAACATTTTTTTTGCTTTGATGTATGCATCGAAAGTTTTGTGATAGTCTAAATGGTCATGAGTGATGTTAGTGAATATTGCACCACTGAAATGTATTCCTGCGATTCGTTGTTGTACTATGGCGTGAGAACTTACTTCCATAAAGCAATGTGTGCATCCGGCTTGCACCATTTTGGAGAGGAGGTAATTTAAAGATATGGCATCGGGAGTGGTATGTGTGGCCGGTATGGTTTCATCATTAATCTTATTTTCTACGGTAGACAACATGCCGGTAGAGTAACCTAACTCACGAAACAGCTTGTATAAAAGTGTTACGGTGGTAGTTTTACCATTTGTACCGGTAACTCCTGTCACTTTCATTTTGGTGCTGGGGTTTCCATAAAAGTTAGAAGCAATTATTCCCAGCGCAGTGTGGGTATTTACCACCTGTACGTAGGTAACGTGTGGTTGGAGATTTTTGGGTAAAATCTGACATACTATTGCTGCAGCACCTTTTTCTATGGCGCTATCTATGTACTGGTGGCCATCAGTGTTTACGCCTATGGTGGCGATAAACAAACTTCCGTTTCCTACCAATCTGGAATCGGATTGAATGTCTGTAATGTCAATGTTTGTGTTGCCTGACACAGAGTATAGTGATACTTTGTACAATATGTCCTTCAGCGACTTCATTATTTAAGATATAGTGTTATAGTAGAACCATTATTGAATCGGCTTCCCGGCGTAAGGGATTGAGCATATACTCGTCCCCGCCCAACGGGATGGACTTTCAGACCCATATTTTCAAGCAGGTACAGTGCATCGCGTAAGGTCATCCCGGTGGCATCGGGCACTGTGCTTTTTTGTATAGGTAAATAACTTAAGATAGCCGCATTATCTTGTGCCGAAGAGCTTACCCACTCACCTTCAGATGAAGTTTCTTTAAGATAATTAGCTACACCCAATGCATCGCAGAGGTAATGAATGTCTTTGTAATATCCGCCCTGAATGAAGGGTAAAATTTTATTCTGGGAAATTTGTCGCAGTGACATAGGTTGGTGAAGTTCCAGGTCTACGGCATATAATTTGTCTGCAATTTCTTTAAATACAGGAGCGGCAACATCTGCACCGTATTGAGAAAATCCTTTGGGATTATATATGGCAACTATGCAACTGTACTTTGGGCGATTTGCAGGAAAGTATCCGACAAAAGAAGTGTAATATGATTTAGTGTAGCTGCCGTTTTTAATGATTTGAGCTGTTCCGGTTTTGCCGGCGATTTTGTAGATGGCATTATTGATGTTTTTTGCTGTGCCTCTCTCTACCACACCCTCAAGCATTTCCTGAGCCATCTGTAGCGAGCGGTCAGAGCATATTTTATCAACTAACACTTGTGTAGAAAATTTTTCAAGCACCTTATCTGCACGCCTTACTTCTTTTACAATCATGGGCTGTATCATTTTGCCATCGTTAGCGATTGCGTTGTAAAAAGCTAATGTATTGAGTGGGGTCATTTTTAGTTCATAGCCGATAGACATCCAGGGCAATGTTACGCCACTCCATGTTTTGTCGGAAGGATCTTTTATGTAGGGGATGGCTTCGCCATGCATTTGAAATTCAATGGGTGTAGCGATACCCATGTCACGTATGTATTTGATAAATTTTTTGGGGGAGTTATGAAAATGCTCATAAACCAATTTTGATACGGCAATGTTTGAAGATTTTTCGAAGGCTTCTTTCACAGTAAGTTTGCCATATCCATTAGGGTTGGCATCCGTCATTACTCTATCGAAATATTTGTATTTTCCCCAATGTGCGAAAACCGTGTCGGTGAGTTTTATATCTGAGTCTTCAAATAAAGCTAGTAAAGAGGCCAGTTTAAAGGTAGAACCGGGTTCGGTGAGGCCATGGTTACCTATGGCGTAATTATAATTTTCTGCATAAGTTCCTTTTTCTGTTTTCCCCAGATTGGCAATTGCTTTTATCTCACCTGTGTGCACCTCCATGAGCACCACACAGCCATAGTCGGCATCGTGTTTCAGCAGGTGATTGTGAAGAGATGACTCGGCAACATCCTGGATATTGATGTCAATCGTAGTTTGAATGTCTACTCCTTGTTCAGGCAGTATTTCGTTGTGGTCGTGGATAGGCCTCCAGTTATTTCCGGCCATTTTCATAAAGAGAGCTTGACCGTCACGGCCTGCCAGGTATTTGTTGTAACTATATTCTAGTCCTGCACCTGTATTGTTTTCATTAATAAATCCTATGGTGCGCATTGCTAAATAGGCAAAAGGCCTGAATCGGGTTTCTGTTTTTTCAAAAATTATCCCGCCGCCGTATTTACCTTCACGCACCAGTGGCCACTTTTCCATCATCTTTTTAGTTTGATAGTTTATGGGAGTTTTGTTTAAAATGATGTATTCCTTGTTCTCACGTCGTGCTTCATTTATTTTGCGATAGTATTCTTCTTTGGTTTTGTCTTTGTAGAATTGAGATAGCAAAAGGCAGAGGCTATCAATGCCGGATCTGAACACTTCGTCTTTAGCTCTTGAAGGATCCATGCACAGCCTGTAGAAAGGAATGGAAGTAGCCAACAGGCTTCCGTTGTCGGAGTATATATTTCCGCGCGTGGCTTTCACCACTTGATATCTAATCAGTTTTTCATTGGCAATTTTTTCCCATTTCTCCGACTCGTGTATTTGTATCCGGAGTATTTTTACAGCGATGGCTATACAAAATAAAAACACCGGCAGAAATGCCAGCCTTGCCCTGAGTACGATATTTTTTTTAATATCTGTCATCTTCTCTTATCAGAATCTTCGTTGGAGGGGTTAGTGTTTCCCTCAATCCAAAGGGAGCCACCCGCTTAGCCACTTCTGATTGCTTGCTTTTGTACATGAGGTCAGCTTTTGTAGTGATGTAGTCTGCCCGTAAATCTTCAACTTCTATTTTCAGTTTTGCGGTTTTGCGCACAAGCTTATCCGCGTAGTGGGCGTTTGCGATGTATATCACTAACAGGCATGCCACAAAAATTAATTTGGGTATTTGGTGTGCAGGCAGTCCGTTTTTCAGTATTCTGTTTAACCGCAAGACTGACTCAACATATCCGAAAACAGATTTGTTTCGTTTGGCTTTAGAGATTGTGCTTCGAATTGTATTTTGATGTTGATGTGTCATAACTATATCTTTTCTGCAATTCTTAGTTTTGCACTTCTTACCCTTGGGTTGTTTTGTATTTCGTATTCAGAAGGTTCGATAGGCTTCTTGTTCACGGCATGGAAAGGTTTATAGAAATTGCCATATATGTCTTTTTTAATCTCTTCGCCGAATGTACCTTTAGCGATAAAATTTTTTACCATTCTGTCTTCAAGAGAATGATACGAAATTACCAGAAGGCGTCCTCCCGGAACGAGCAATTCCGCACTCTGTGTCAAAAGGTCTTTCAGCGCTTCCAGTTCCTGATTTACTTCTATACGCAAAGCCTGAAATACCTGAGCATAATATTTGTATTCTCTACCCTTTGGAGCCAACGGAGAGAGAATTTTAATGAATTGTTCAGTTGTAGAGATTGTCGAGTGTTTTCTGTATTCCTCAATTACAGAGGCTAAAGTTTTTGCATTTCTTACCTCACCAAATTGACTGAATATGTGTTGAAGTTTTTTTTCGGGATAGGTATTCAATATATGTGCTGCGGTGCATTGATTTTCTTTGTCCATGCGCATATCCAGCGGAGCTGCAAAGCGCGTGGAAAATCCTCTTTCCGGAGTATCTATCTGATGGGAAGACACCCCCAAGTCGGCCAGCAGGCCGTCTATTTGATGTATACCTATTGCTTTCAGGTGATTTTTTATAAAACGAAAGTTCGATTCTATGAATGTGAAATTTTGATGAGTGATTTTCTTTGCTTTCAAGGCGGCATCAGGATCCTGGTCAAAAGCGATCAGGCTACAATCGGGGCATGTATGAAGTATGTGCTCACTGTGCCCGCCGCCACCAAAGGTAACATCTACATAAACTCCTCCGGGCTTTAAAAGCAAACCCTCAATGCATTCTTCTACCAGGGCAGGTATGTGGTAAGGAGTGCTCAATGTAGTATTACTTTTATGTTGAAGGGTTGACGTCATTTGCTTTATCTCCCAAATATTTTTCAGCCATTTTTGAAAACTCTTTTTGGTCTTTGGTCAGGAATTGCTCATAGAGAGCAGGTGCCCATAATTCCATTCGGTTACCCATTCCTACCACTATGGCGTCTGTTTCTAACTGTGCGTATTTCCTCATGGTCGGAGGTATTACAAAACGTCCGTTTGCATCTAACTCAACATCTGTACTTCCTCTGAAAAAATTTCTTTGAAACGAGCGATATTCCTCGTTAAACTCATTGAGTCCGGATACGCGCGAAAATACCTTTCTCCACTCCGCCTCCGGATATATGACTAAACAAGGTTCAAAACCCCTGTTGATTACAATGTTGTTTACATCCGGCCCGGGTAAATTCGATTTCAGACGGGCAGGTAATACTATCCTGCCTTTAGCATCTATTTTACATTCATATTCGCCAGATAAATAAGACATTACAATGCTACATGCTATACGTAAAGCAAAGATAAAGAATTTTAAGGGAAATTCAACCACTTTATGCCACTTTATGCCACTTTGTGGAAAAAATTGCCTAAATCATGAAATTAAACGGTATTTAGTCAGTTCACTCGCCAAGTAAATTGAATGTCGAATTTATGTTTTCAATATTCTGTTGCCCTATGCATTTCTTTATATAATACAATGCAAGAAAATATGGTATTTTGTTTTCAACATTCATCCTTAGTTTTCAAAAGCAGTATTAATGGGGGACATAGATTAAATCTAACTTATGTGTATGCTTAACCCCTTTAATGATGCGACTGTTGTTTATTGTTGATAACTTAGAAACCATGAAACGCCTTACTGTGAATTAACTTGGGATAGTTAGGTGTTATACTTAGCTTTTAATGCCTACTCTGTGCGTATAGCCTCCCGAAAGCAAGAATTTATCCACATTTCGTAAAATAACTTGTTGGAAATATTGTGGAATGTAAATATTGACTTAACTTTGAATATTGAAATTCAACTTTAACCAAATTTAAGATCACATGAACAAAGCAGAATTAATTGACGCCATTGCCGCAGAAGCTAAGCTTACTAAGGCAGACTCAAAAAGAGCTCTTGATGCTTTCATCAACGCTACCACTAAATCATTAAAAAGTGGTAAACCGGTAGTTTTGATTGGTTTCGGAACTTTCAAAGTAGCTAACAGAGCTGCCAGAACAGGGATAAACCCCCAAACTAAAAAACCAATCAAAATTAAAGCTAAAAAAGTAGTTAAATTTAAAGCAGGTGCTGACTTATCTAAAAAAATAGCTAAGTAAGCATCGCGCAACCTGAGCATCACTGAAAAGCTTCCTTCTGTAATGGGAAGCTTTTCTTATTTTATACCAGCTCTTGTGCTGTTTTTTTTATATTTACAAATTAACGTTACATGCTTCAATTTTCTTAGATATGAAAACTATACTTACTTGCGCTTTGCTTTTACTGTGTCACTCTTTTGCATTTACAAAAGATATAGATTGGGAAAAAAATTTTATTACCTCTGAATTCTACTTCGACAAAGGTGAATATAAGAAAGGTATTGATAAACTCAAGACATGGATACCGATAATACAAAAATCTTTCGGAGGCAATAGTTTGACATTAGCCCGGGTACATTTTCACTATGCCCGATATGCCGCCGCTCTCTGTAAGTATGGCGATTACAGAACTTACCTTGAAAACGGTATGCGTATACTTAACTCCGCCGATAAATCCAACTCAAATGAATATGCTATTACCTTACGAGACCTGGCGGAAGCATATATTTTTTACACGGATTTTGAAAATGCAGATAAAAGCCTGAAAAATGCTTTGTCCTTATGTGAGGAACAAAAAGTAACGGTTAAAAAATATGTTCACAAAATACTGGCTACCGATATAAAAATAAAAACAGGCAAGGGATACTACCATTCTGCCATACATCAATCAAAGAACTTAGAAAAAGAAGTCCTTGCCAACATCGTAAAAAAAGAATCCATCACTAACCTACGAACCGGTAAGAGCAAATTTGTAAAACTGACTAAAGAAGAATTAAGAGACCGCAAAAAAGTATATGCCGACTTACTCAACCTGCGCAGCGAATGCCTCATTGAAAACGGCTACTATTCTTCCGGGGACTCTCTCATTAAAATCACCGTAGCTTGGTTAAAGAAAAACAAAGGAAAAAAAATATTCCCTTATGCCTATGCACATTATCTGCAAGCTTTGATTCCTCTGTATCAAAACAAATTAAAAGAAGCCAGCGTAGTGCTATACACCGCCGAGAGAGAAGCAAACAAGGCTGTAAAGAAACAAAGTGAATTGGCCATCGTGATACAAGAGGCCCTCATCACATACCTCAAGGAAATCGGCAAACACTCTCAGGCGCGCAGCCGAAACTTTCAGCAGGATAGCCGCATACGTAAGTATTACGGAGAAAAAAGTTTTGCTTACAAAAGGAACAATTTGCTTGACATACGCAGGCACATACAGATTCATGAATATGACAAAGCTGTAAGAAAAATAAACCCCATAATGGCAGATACAAACAATATTCCCAAAAACCACATTTGGCGCGCCAACATCTACATGATGCTTCATGAAATATACATCAAAACCGAAATGTATGACGAAGCAGAAAAATACATGACAAAAGCTCTTGCTATCAAAAAAGAAAAATTTGGAGAACTCTCTCCCCTGTATCACATGCTGAACATGCAGCTTGCCAACCACTATGTGTTGTATTTAGATAAATTCAAAGAAGCTGAAGAGATTTTTGATAAAGGTTTTGATGTTATAAAAAAAGAAATAAGTCCCAGGCATAGGCAATACCTCAATCTGGCCAACATGTATGCTAAAATGTATGAACTTACCGATCGCTTTGAAAAAGCCTACTCCATGATGTCTGAAAACTCTGCTATCATCAAAAGTAGTTTCGGAGCACAATCGGTACAATATGCCAACACATTGGTCAAAATGGCTGACCTGGAAATTCAGGCCGGTAAATGTGTAGAGGCCGATACAAAACTCAACACGGCACTATCCATATATAAAGAAAAAGCCTCCCCTTCCCTTGAAGACAAAACAGCTTATGCTGAAGCTTATGATGTGAAAGCTAAACTGCTCCTGCTTACCGGAGACTATACCGCCGCAAAAAAAGCTATACGCGAATCCTACAGACTTACCAAAAAAACTGCCGACGCAAATGAGCTCAAAATGTCCGAATCCATAGAAGAGCTAGCACTCCTCAACATATACCTCGGACAATATGAAGAAACCGAACAACATCTGAATCAACTCATTTCATTACGTGAAAAAAAATTTGGTACTAAAAACCGACGCATCATCACACCCCTGCTCTATTTAGCTGAGATGAAACGTATAACGGGAAAATATTTAGAAGCTGAAAAGCTTATAGAGCGTGCTGCAGCCATTAGCAAAGACGTTTTCGGAGCCAATTCCCTGAAATATTCCTTATGCCTGGAAGCCTTACAAAATATCTATTTCGATCTGGGAGATTATGAAAAGGCCGAAACTTTCGGCAAGCAAGCCGCAGATTTACAAATACAACTCTTCGGCAACAACCATGTGATGCTGGGTACTACCTTAAATCAACTCGCTTTATGCATGTACTATAATAACAGAGAACCCTCTAAAATTCAGGCATTGTTTGACCAATCGCTCGACATCACATCACGATCCATAGGGAAACACTCTCCCCGCTATGCTGAAATATTGGAAAACATGGCCATATTTTACATAGGCACAAAGAAACCGCAATCTGCAGAACAGTGTATAAAACAAGCCAACGAAATATGGATAGCCAGCCTCGGCAACGAAAACATTCACACTGCACGCATCCTCTATATACAAGGCAGTATGGCATATTACAACAAAAACTACAAAGAAGCTTTACGGCTATACACCGCTTCCGCAGACCTATACGCAAAAATTTTAGACGATAAACACCCCGACTACGTACAAGCGCTGGGTAAAATAGCTCAAATGCATTTTATTCTCGGCGATAAAAAACGAGCCATTGAATCTTCAGAAGAAACCATCCAAAAATCACTTACTTACCTTGACAACGTTTTCCCTACACTCAGCGAAAGAGGAAAAGCGAAGTACTGGGATAAAATAAAACCCAATTTCGAGTTTTATAAAACACTTACTTACGTGCACCATAAAGAACAACCCGAAATGATTGGTACACTCTACAACAATGTTCTACGCACAAAAGCCATACTTCTCAACTCCACATTAAAGGTAAAACAACAAATACTGAA
The DNA here is from genome assembly GCA_025054875.1 of Cytophagaceae bacterium. Lineage (GTDB taxonomy): Bacteria > Bacteroidota > Bacteroidia > Cytophagales > Cytophagaceae > JANWYS01. Next base: position 44,217 of record JANWYS010000005.1, read on the forward strand.
GAGCCGTGACACCGCTCTGGTAAATAACTACCAAAAATGGATATATCACAAAGAATTGCTCACCTCTGCGCTTTCCATGACGGCCGCCCAAAGAAAAGAAAATGGTATTGAAATTCCCAAGCTCGAAGCCACCATAGAAAACCTGGAAAAAAAACTAAACTCAATATCCACGCTCTTTGCTGCAACATTCGATAAAAGCTCTCCTTACGACTGGAAAACTCTGAGAAAACTTTTAAACAAAGAAGATGCCGCTATTGAGGTCATTTCATTCAATCTTTTTACCGAAACTTTTTCTGACAGCATTTACTACATGGCTTTGATCGTCACTCCCGACACAAAAAATCACCCCGATATGACCATCATGAAAAACGGAAACCTCATGGAAACTAAATATATCAAATACTATCGCAACTGTATAAAGTTTGACCTCGAAGATAACCTTTCCTACAACATTTATTGGAAGCCCATCAAAGACATGCTCAAATATGACAAAGGCACCATATACTTTTCAGGAGATGGTGTATATAACCAAATCAACCTTGAATCTCTCTACATACCCGATAAGGGATATCTCATAGACCATTATAACATCGTATTGGTGAGCAGCACCCGTGATCTGATAAAAAACATGACGAAACCTTCTGTCAAAAGGAAAAAAAATCTCAACATCGCTCTCTTCGGAAATCCTAAGTATTACGCCTCACCTTCTGCCACTAACAAAATATCTCAGCTTGAAGGTGCAGAAAGAGAAGTGCAAGTTCTCACAAAATTACTCCGGGAGCACAATTGGACTACAGAAGTATACCTTAATGACAAAGCCTCTGAGGATGCAGTAAAAAAACTGAACAACCCTAGTGTGTTGCACATAGCAACACACGGATTTTTCATGGAAGATGTGCCCGAAGATGTCGAAGATGAAATTTCTGAAAAAAGCGCCGGCAACCCTCTGTTGCGTTCAGGATTGCTTTTCAAAAACGGAGGGCATATTATCGAAAACGAAAATATTTTCGGGCTTAACAAAGAAGAAGGCATACTCACCGCTTATGAAGCTATGAATCTCACGCTTGACAGTACCGACCTTGTTGTACTCAGTGCTTGTGAAACAGGGCTAGGCGAGGTTAAATCGGGAGAAGGCGTGTACGGATTACAACGCTCTTTTATTGTTGCAGGAGCCAATTCTTTGGTCATGACGTTGTTTAAGGTAGACGATGAAATTACGGTAGAACTTATGGAAACTTTTTACAAAAAATGGATAGATAGCAATAACCTAAGAAAATCTTTTGTTGAGGCAAAACGTGAAATAAAAAATAAATACAAATCTCCGAAATATTGGGGAGCTTTTCTTTTAGTAGGAGTTTAAATCCATGCATATGAAAAAACATGTAGTTGTGCTTTCCGGGGCGGGAGTGAGCGCAGAGAGCGGATTGGCCACATTTCGTGATTTCGGCGGTTTGTGGGAGGGATACAGAGTAGACGACGTAGCCACTCCTGAAGCATGGGAAAAAAATCCATCCCTCGTTTTAGATTTTTATAACATGCGCAGAAAAGCTGCATTAGAAGCCAAACCTAATCTGGCACATCTTTTAATCGCTGAAATGGAAAAAAAATATCAGGTAAGTGTGGTAACTCAAAACGTAGATAACCTGCATGAGAGGGCAGGTTCCACAGAAGTTATACATTTGCATGGAGAACTCTTCAAAAGCAGAAGTACTGTAGACGAACGTCTTATTTACGACATAGAAGGCTGGCAACTAAATCTTGGAGATTTGTGTGAAAAAGGTTCTCAGCTGAGACCACATGTCGTATGGTTTGGTGAACCCGTGCCCATGTTTAACCATGCTGTGAATATAGCTATGCAAGCTGATATATTTATAGTGGTAGGAACATCCTTACAGGTATATCCCGCAGCAAGCCTCATAGAATGTGTACCCCAACATGCACCGAAATACATCATAGACCCCAGAAGGCCGGCAGTAAGATTTCATGAAAATCTTACCTTTATAGAAAAAACAGCTACTCAAGGTATGAGTGAATTAAAAGAAATATTAGGCTTTTAGCTTTTGTTGGGCTTTACCTTTACCTTTGTATCAGTTAACCATTCTGCATGCTATGCTGGTAGATTCTTTCGGACGCTTGCATAATTATCTCCGCATCTCTCTTACAGACCGTTGTAACTTCCGTTGTCTTTATTGCATGCCTGATGAATCATATACATTTATGCCGGCAGAAAATCTAATGTCTGCACGCGAGATAGTACAGTTAGCAGGTATATTTGTAAAACTTGGAGTAAATAAAATACGCCTCACAGGCGGTGAACCTACCATAAGAAAGGATTTTGAACTCATACTCTGCGGACTAAGCGAATTGAATACGGAACTACTGCTCACCACCAATGGTGCTACTCTTCATAAACACATATCTGTACTTAAAAAGTGTGGTTTGTGCTCCGTAAATGTGAGTTTAGATACATTAGACGAGAAACGTTTTACTAACATTACCAAACGAAATTCTTTTCACACCGTTTGGAACAATATCATGTTATGTTTGGAGCATGATATAAGAGTGAAAATAAATGTGGTGGCTATTCGCGGTTGTATAGAATCAGAGCTGTTGAATTTTGTAGCACTCACCAAAAACTTGCCCATACACGTACGCTTCATAGAGTACATGCCTTTTTCAGGAAACCAATGGGATAAACAAAAAGTAATAACGGCAGCTGAAATGCTTCATCGTATACAATCGGAATACGATTGTATAAAACTTTGCGACGAACCTCATGCCACTGCGAAAAAATATAAAGTTGTGGGATACACAGGGTCTTTTGCATTCATAACTACTATGAGCAATGCTTTTTGTAACTCCTGCAACCGTTTGCGCCTTACCGCAGATGGGAAAATCAAAAACTGTTTGTTCGGAAAAGATGAGATAAACTTGCTAGATGCTTTAAGAAGAGGAGAAGATGTGGCAGCTCTCATACAGCTATCCGTTCAGAAAAAACATGCAGCACTCGGCGGGCAGGTTCATTCAACTTATACGGATATACAACCTGAAAACATAATAAACCGAAGCATGATCAGTATTGGTGGATAATATGATTTCTGTAGGCGAAGCAAAAAAAATATTATGCAATTTTTTGAAACCTTTACCCTCATCTGCAACGCATATACTGCGATGTTTAGGAAGTGTATTGGCTGAAGATGTTTGCAGCCCTCATGATGTTCCTTTTTTCGATAACTCTGCCATGGATGGATATGCCCTCAGATATTCGCCAGACATCACCACTTATAAAATCACTCAACATATTCAGGCGGGCTGCATACCTGAAAAACTGAATGAAGGCGAGGCTGCACGAATATTTACGGGAGCGCCTATTCCTGAATTTGCCGATACGGTAGTGCCACAAGAAATAGTTACCATAAAAGACAATTGTCTTGTAGAGTTTAGCACAGATGCTGTAAAACCCGGAGCGAACGTCCGCAAAAAAGGTGAGCAATGTAAAAAAGGACAGCTCATGCTGAAAGCCGGTACCATATTACAACCTCCACATGTGGCCTTGCTTGCTTCTGCCGGAATAGCTCACATACAAGTGTATTCAAAACCCTCTGTGGCATTGATCGTAAGCGGAAATGAACTGGTAGAGCCTGAATCAGAAATATTACCTCAAGGATATATATATAACTCCAATCATTACACGGTAAAAGCTTTCCTGCAAAATTTGGGATTAGAAGTTCAGGCCTACAAGCAGGTGTGCGATGAAAAAAACTTGCTTAGAGAATGTATAGAAAATTTTCTTTCTGATCACGATGTGCTCATCCTAACGGGAGGTATTTCCGTAGGAGAATATGATTATGTGTACGAAATTTTGCAAGAACTTAATGTGCATACATTATTCCACAAAATAAAGCAGAAGCCTGGAAAACCCATGTATTGTGGATATAGAGACAATAAATTAATTTTTGCACTTCCCGGTAATCCGGCTTCTGTACTCACCTGTCTTGCTGTATATGTGAAGCCAAGCATGCTGACGATGATGGGATATAAAAATACTTTTTGCCCGAATGCTCATGTGCCTATCGCTCAAGAATTCAAAAAGAAAGCAGGAATATCTCAATTCTTAAAAGCTAAAATCAAAGACTCCATGGTATATATTTTAGGTGGTCAGGATTCTTTTAACCTTATGCCTTTTGCCGAAGCAGATGCAATCGCTGAGATACCGGAAGAATTAAGTTTTGTAGAAGAGAAAACCATCATAAGTGTATATTATTTGTAGTTTATCTCTAGCCTAATGCCCCCAAATGAATAATTTTTCAAATGGATGGCGTGAAACAAAGTGAGAAAACACATTAATTTCACGCCATACAAGTGTGAAATTTCCTATGTAATGAAAACGGTTGATTTTTGGTGGTAAAACTACATGAAAACTCTTTCGAAATGAAAGAGATAACCATGTTTATCCATTCCTTGTCATCACTCTCAGGCAAGATGGAACAACCTGTACATTTAGCTCTCTTCCTGTATCAAAGGGTTCTCCGTCTAAGTGTATTGGCCCTGAATGGTTGCGTACAACTTTTATGTAATTACCCTTTATAGTTATAACATACTGTGAGCGGTCTACGGTTTTATTAAAAATTCTCGCTACTAATTCCGGCACAGAAAAGATAGGGAATGGGTTGAGAATGCATACATCCAACATGCCGTCCTGTACGTTGGCTCTGGGAGCAATGTATGCATTATTCCCATACTGTGAGGCATTGGCAAACGTAATGAGAAAAGCCTTTAGATCTTTTTTTATGCCATTTATTATTACCCTGTATTTTTCTGGCTTGTAAGAAATCAACTCTTTTAACACAGCTTTCACATAACCCAAAAATCCTCTGCCTTTTAATGTGGAGAATACTTTACCTATGTGAGCATCAAAACCTATACCTGAAGTACAAAAGAAAGGCATGCCGTTTACCAAGCCTGCGTCTGTGGTTACGGTAGAGGCTACATTCAGCAACTCAATGGCTTTTTTAGGATTTATGGGGATTCCCAAATGCCTGGCTAAGCCATTGCCTGATCCATATGGTATAATTCCCAACTCCGCATCTTTGCCCATCAATACTTTTGCGATTTCGTTTATGGTGCCATCGCCACCTACGGCTACTACTTTCTTGTAGCCCTCTCGCAATGCTTCTTCGGTAAGTTGTGTGGCATGTCCCGGATATTCGGTATATACTACCCTTGCTTCATATTTACTGAAGTCAAGGGTCGAGTTTAGCAGATCTGAAAAATGAGTTTTATTTCTTCCTCCCGATATAGGATTGACAATAAAAATCACACGTTCTCTCATACCTTTATCTCTCATTTTTAAAAGATTGTACGAAATAACGAAATTTGTGGATAAAAGTTCTCTTGTTAATATTTTTTTAACATCAGCTTAACACATCGGAAACATACAAAGAGTTGTTTTAGAAAAACTTAAACATAATTTTTTATGAATAATTCAGCCAAAAAATTTTTTTTTATCGTGCAAGGTGAGGGGCGAGGACATATGACGCAAGCTATCTCTTTGTATGAAATGTTAACTAATGCAGGACACAACGTATGTGCGGTGATGGTCGGAAAAAGTAAACGTCGCGTAATACCGGATTTTTTTTATAAAAAAATAAACACCGAAATCATACTTTTTGAAAGTCCAAATTTTGTTACAGATAAAAAAAGTAAGGCGATAAAAATCGGGGCTACCATTTGGAATAATCTTTTGCGTGGTGCAGTATTCATAAAAAATCTTTCCGTCATAGATAAAGAAATAAAAAAACATAATCCTGATGTAGTCATTAATTTCTATGACTTGCTGGCCGGTATGTATTTTTGGTTTTACCATCCAAAACCGGAATATGTATGTGTAGGCCATCAGTATTTATTGCTCCATCCCGATTTTCAATTTCCTAAAAAACGATCGGTTGAGAAATTTTTAGTTAAACTCAATACACGCATCACGCAGAAAAGAGCAAGCAAACTGCTGGCTCTCTCATTTAGGGAGTTTCCTCACTATACAAAGCAAAATATATATGTAGTGCCGCCACTCTTGCGTAAGGAAGTGTTGAACATAGTTCCTCAAAATAAAAATTTTATTTTAGGGTATATGGTAAATAGCGGTTACGGAGAAGACATGATACAATGGCATGAAAAAAACAAACATGTAGTATTTCACATCTTCTGGGATAACAAAGACGTTCAGGATGAATATAAACCGCATGAAAATATTACATTTCATCATTTAAATGACAAAAAATTTTTAGAATACATGGCCAATTGTACGGCCTATGTAAGTACTGCCGGCTTCGAATCTATATGCGAAGCTATGTATTTGGGCAAACCTGTAATGATGGTGCCTATAAAAGGACAGTACGAACAGCTTTGCAATGCTCATGATGCTGCTCAGGCTGGGGCCGGCATTATGAGTGATGATTTTAACATAAACAAACTCATAGATTATTTGCCTTCCCATAAAACAGACTATTCTGAGTTTAAAAAATGGGTAATGCAAGCTAAAGAAAAAATATTAAAAGAATTGTCCTGAAAGCCATGCTCGAACATTACGTGCAGCTAATTGTCGAACTACAAAACAAACAACCCGCCATTCTTCCTGCACGAAAGTTTATACCCGTAGACATTACTCTATTTAATGGAAACATAACTCTCAAATCCTTTGTAATAATCAATATTTCGGGTCGGCGCATAACAGGCCTTACACAACAGGAACAATACACTGCACCCCGAGAAAACAGAGAACCTGTCTACTCCTCTTTCGGTTTAGATGAAATCAAATGTTTATATTGCGCCGAATTGGATATAGATTATAAACATCCCGGTTTAGATTAAGTATCGGCCACGTAATTGCTTCTTCAGCCCCATTTTATGCAATAAAAAAATACACTTATAAAGATATTAAATTATTCATTACTAAGTGTTTATCCGTTAAATTTTCTATGTCAATGCATCAGAATGTGAGTTCATTGAAATTCTCATAGCAAAAATTCCATGGTAGTATCCCAAAAAGTGTGTAAGAAGTGTAGTTGTTTTTTTTTGCAAACATAGTACTTTTTTTATTTGTTACATACTTACATGAATGGGAACGGAGCGA
>JANWYS010000060.1 GCA_025054875.1 Cytophagaceae bacterium
CAGGAATAAAGCGGATGCGGGATAAGGAACGGATGGAGTGGTATTTTACGTATTTGGCCTATGATTATCGCATCCGGGAACATGTTGTATAGTACCAACCGGATAGAGCGATTGAACAGGAACTACAAGCTGGTTATGGTTATGCCGGGAGCATTGCCCAATCCACAGGCCACTATTCTGTTGTTAGGCTATGTAGGGGAACTTCGCTACGGCTCCCCTCCGTTCCCATTCATGCAAGTATGTAACAAATAAAAAAAGTACTATGTTTGTAAAAAAAAACAACTACACTTCATACACACTTTTGGGGATACTACACTTTAATACCCGAATATCTCATCCAATTGCAATTCTGTAACAGTGGCATATTTCTCCAGAGCCTTGAGATCAATCTTGTCTTTTGAGCCAACTATAAGAAAAGTTTTGGGTTGATTTTTTATATAGGTTTGATGAAAATTTTTGATATCATCATAAGTCATGCTTTGTACGCTGTTGTAAATATCTTTTCTTATGTCATAAGTTAATCCCAGTTTTTGCGCAGCCTCGTAATTTCTGAGCACCGCTGCTTTGGTTATTCTCGTCGTGCTTATGCTTTCTATCAATGAATTTTTGGAGGTTTGAAATAATATGTCGGATTTTGGAAAAGTTTCAAGCAATTCATTCATGGCATCTATGGCCTCTATGATTTTATCGGCTTGAGTGCCTATGTAGGAAGTTATGTAGTTGGGTTCGTCGCGCTTTGAAGCATTATTATATGAAGACCGCACAGAATAGGCCAAAGCGCGTGCCTCTCTTATCTCCTGAAAAACCAATGAGCCCATGCTTCCTCCGAAATACTCGTTATACAAAGCAGTGAGGGGCACTATGTCTTTGTTATATGGTACAGATTTGCTGAGCATTATGATTTCAGCCTGCACCATATCATAATGCACGAAATAAACTTTACTTTGTTTGAGGTCGGCAAAGGGAAATTTTTTAATTTCCGGGAAGGAATTAAACTCATTGCTTTTGCGATGATGTGTTTCCAATACATTGATCAGTGTATTCAGCTCTTCCGGCCCGTAGTAAAGCACCCTATGTTTCATGTTTTTCAAATCCTTAATGAGTGAAATCAGTTTATCGGCAGTGAGTTTTTCTAATGCTTCTTTGTTGAGAATGTTTGTAAAAGGATTAAGTTTTCCATATTTAGCATAATTGACAAGAGCAGAGCGTAAAATTATATCTTTATTAAGTTTTGCATCTGCTCTTTTCTTAAGTATGTCAGAAATCATTTTTTTTAACACTTCATCATTGGGGCGGGCATTGTTGAGCAAATCTTCCAACAAGATGAGTGAAGCCGTCATGTTTTCATGTAGCCCGCTGAGGCTGATGCTGATCATATCGGAAGAAGCAGAAACAGAATAAGAGCATCCCAGTTTGTAAAATTCTTTTTTTAATTGCTCCGGCGAATATCTGTAAGTACCAAGGTAGTCAAAATAGTCGGCAGCAATGCCGTAGGTTGGATTAGTTTCGCGCCCTATGTCCCATACAAACGATAGAGAGAAGAGTTTATTCTCAGTGTTTTTTTTGTACAATACATCGGGATTATTTTTAAATGGTGCAATGGTAAGATCTTTCGAATAGTCAATGAATACAGGTTGTATGGGTGCAACTTTTTTTGAAGTTATATTTTTGTAAAATGCAGATTCTTTATCCCTATTGAGCATGATCGGAGATATAGGAGGTTTAGGGACTTTCTGAATGGTAGTGTCTACACCTTTACGTTTGTATATAACTACATAGTTGTTTTTGAAATGCTGATTAACAAAATCAACGATTACTTTTTTGTTTAATGATGCTAAAGTATTTTCCTCAATCATCCATGCAAAATCGGTATTGCTTATAAAAGCGTCTACAAAGGCATCGGCGCGGGCTCGGTTGCTTTCATATTCTTTCATTTTAGAAGTTCTGTAGTCGTTAATCACAGCCTTAATCAACCATTCTTCAAATTTTCCTGCTTTGAGAGAATCAAGTTGGGCAAGGAGCAAATCTTTAACTTGCTCCAGTGTTTGTCCTTCTCTTGGAGATGCTCCCATAGCGAAAACGGAATAATCATTGAACGTCATATCATAGGCATATCCTCCTATGAGAGATTGACTTTGGTTCAGGTTCAAATCTATTAATCCGGCCTGTCCATTAGAGAGGAGCATGGCTATCATTTTGATCATATACGGGTCATAGTTGACTACACTCCCTATGGTATTAATTCCTTTTGAATTGAGCCCACCGAATCGAAAAGCTATAGTTATGTTTTCTGCATCGGGGCCATATACGTTTCTGACAACGGGTGTGTTCATGACCGGTTCAGGAACCACCGAAAAAGGCGGAACTTGTTTTGCTGTCATTTTTCCGAAATATTTATCTATGATTTTTATGGTAGAGTTATAGTCTAAATCTCCGCTCATGCATATAGCCATGTTGTTGGGGACGTAGTATGTGTTGAAGTATTTAATGATTTCGGTAATAGAGGGATTTTTCAGATGCTCTACAGTGCCTATGGTAGTTTGTGTTCCATAGGTATGCATTTGAAACAAGGCCGCCATCATGGTTTCCCACACTTTTCTGCGATCCTGGTCAAGACCTTTGTTTTTTTCTTCATATACAGCTTCAAGTTCCGTATGAAAAAGCCTGGGTACAACCTGGCTGAAGCGCTCGGCTTCTATTTCTGCCCATTTATCAATTTGGTTGGAAGGAATATCGTTCACATATACCGTTTGTTCAAGAAATGTATAAGCGTTGGTTCCTTCGGCTCCAATACTATTCATGAGTTTGTCGTACTCATTAGCAATGCTGTACGCAGAGGCTACTACAGAAAGGCTATCAATTTTTTTATAGATTTTTTTACGTTCTTCCGGATCTTTGGTCATGCGGTATACTTCATAGAGGTTTTCAATTTTTTGGAGCAGGGGTTGTTCTTTAGTCCAATCGGTGGTGCCGATTTTGGAAGTGCCTTTGAAAAGTATGTGCTCCAGATAGTGCGCCAGTCCGGTAGCATGAGAAGGGTCGTGTTTGCTGCCGGCTCTTACGGCTATGTAGGTTTGTATGCGCGGAGCATCTTTATAACAAGTCAGATAAACCTTGAGTCCATTTTTTAGGGTGTAGATACGGGCATTCAGAGGATCATTGGGCATAAAGGTGTATGTATACCCGTTTTCTGTCTTACTTTGAGGTTGAGCAAGTAAATAGACAGGAAACCAAATAAGCAGCGCGACAATTCTATACATGGCCTTCATCAAATTTTAGTCAAAGCAATATACAGTGCCGGATTGAATACTCAAATAGCTATATTGGATGAGTTGTTTCGGTATTGCAAAGTAATAAATAACGATGTCAGACAGTTATCACCTGTGAAACTTCATCTAAAATATCGAGTAATTCGTTCAGGTCTGTGCTTTCTACGAGTTTTTGCCGGTATGGTTTGAAGTCGGGTACACCTTTAAAGTAAGCGGCATAATGCATTCTCATTTCAAGTATACCTCTTTTGAGGCCTTTCCACTCAACGGAACGCATGAGGTGTTTTTTACACACACGCACCCGCTCTGCAATGCATGGAGGAGGCAGGAGTTGTCCTGTACGTAGATAATGTTTTATTTCAGAAAATATCCATGGGTAGCCTATCGCTGCTCTACCAATCATTATTCCATCAGGATGGTATAGTTTTTTGTATTCTGCAGCTTTTTCAGGACTGTCCACATCGCCATTTCCAAAAATGGGTATATGTATGGAAGGGTCTTCTTTCACTCTGGCAATCCAGGTCCAATCGGCCTGTCCTTTGTACATCTGATACCGGGTGCGCGCATGAATGGTCAAGGCCTTTATACCGGCATCTTGTAAGCGTTTTGCTACTTCAATAATTTTTATATTTTTCTCATCCCAACCGAGACGAGTTTTTACCGTTACAGGAAGCGTGCATTGTTTTACAATTTCTTCCGTCATCTTTTGCATTTTAGGCAAGTCCAGTAGAATGCCGGCACCGGCACCCTTACATGCGACTTTTTTTACGGGACATCCGTAATTTATGTCTATCAATTCCGGACCGGCTTGTTCGGCTATCTCTGCGGCTTTTCGCATGGAATCTATATTTTCGCCGAATATTTGAATACCTATAGGTCGCTCATAATCGTATATATCTAACTTTTCTACACTTTTTTCCGCATGGCGAATGAGCCCCTCCGCAGAAATAAACTCTGTATACATGAGGTCAGCACCGGCTTCCTTACAAACTTCACGGAAGGGCGGGTCGCTCACGTCTTCCATAGGAGCCAGAAGAAGTGGAAACTCCGATAGTGTTAAAGATCCAATCTTGATCAAGCCTGATAGGTGTTTTGTTTATGAAAGTGTAAATTTACGTTTTCATATTCTTATTAACTAATTCTTATGAAGCTGAACAAAGCATGGGTGGCGCTTTTCTGGGTTGTTGTTTTTTGGCTTACGGCACAAATTTTATCCGTATCCATACTTCAACTACTGTGCTGGAACTATGTTACAGAACTCATTGAGGGCAACTATGAGGCCATACCGAATTTTCGCACAAAATTACATATCGTATATCTTATAGGACATTCTGTGGGTTTTGTACTCTTACCTTTATTTTACATGTACAGGATAAATCCCGGCATTCGTACAGAACTGCTTAAAAACAAGGATAGCAAAATTACATTCATGTTTTTACTTAGTGCTGTATTCCTCATTCTATCTGCCATGCCTTCAGTAGCCTTACTTGCTGATATCAACAGATATGTGCTTTCGGAAAAGATCATAGGTAGTTGGCATCATGTGTTTAACACTCTGGAAGAATCTATGATGAAGCAGACTATATTGATTGTCTCTTACGACTCGGCTTTATCAGCAATAATGGTCACACTGGTTATTGCTGTACTGCCGGCCATAGGTGAGGAACTAATCTTCAGAGGGTTGTTACAAAATGAGTTTATTCATATATCTGGCAACAAGCATCTGGCCGTTTGGGTTTCAGCATTTGTGTTCAGTTTTATACACTTCCAGTTTTATGGTTTTCTTCCGAGAATGTTCTTGGGGGTGCTGCTGGGGTATAGCTATTTGTTATCCGGAAATATTCTTGTATCTATGGGTATGCACTTTACAAACAATTTCATAGCGATGATAGCGATGAATATTGCCTTAAAAAATAACCAACCCATCCCCACAACAGACAGCGCAAAGGATATACCCATTTACATCATCATCTTATCTGTTGCATCTGTATTTACCATCATAATGCTGCTGTTCAGGATGCACAGAAAATATTTTTTGACCCATAAAAATAACTCCGAACATGCCCACATCTTATAGTTCTTTACTCAGCAAGATGAGCAATCTACAACAGAGAATAGTAGCCGGCACTATTGGTGGGACACTTATGTTGTCGGGTATATTTATAAACCAATGGACGTATGCGGGATTATTTTTATTGATAGCTATATTTTGTTTACTCGAATATACCAACCTACTCATCTCATCGGGATACAGGTTGTGGAAATGGTATATCATAGTGGGAGGGGCATTTATATATGCAACCGTTTTTTTTGTGCAAGCACAGTATTGGCCTGCAAAGGCATATGCCTTGTTGTTGCCTTTGTGTTTTATACTGCCGATTCTTGAGCTGTTTACTGCCGGTGCAAATCCTTTGGTGGCAATGTCGCTCAGTATCTTTGCCTGGTTTTACATTGCTTTGCCATTCAGCTTGGTGCATTTCATAGCCATAGATAACAACGGACTCTATCAGACCGAAAATATCTTATTGGTTCTCTTGCTGGTTTGGGCTAATGATATTGGCGGATATTTTGGCGGACGCTATTTTGGTAAACACAAGTTATATGAAAAAATTTCCCCAAAGAAAACCTGGGAAGGTAGCCTGAGTGGGGCATTGTTTACTGTGTGTGTTGCAGGTATACTGCAATATACAACTCTCAAATACACATGGAGTCATGTATTCATAACAGCAACAATAATTGTCATCGCAGGGAGTTTGGGAGATCTGATTGAGTCGCAGTACAAACGCAGTTTGCAAATAAAAGATTCCGGCCAAAGCATACCCGGCCACGGAGGTTTCTTAGACCGGTTCGATGGATTCATGTATTCTATACCTTTTCTGGTTTTTTATCATTATTTTTTCGTGATCTAAAACGAAAACACGAACTCAAACGGAGTTACATTACCGGTTTTCGTTAACATAGAATATGATTCAACTTCATACCTTACCTGTATGGCTAAAACAAGTAATAATACAAACATCTTGCTTTTTATAGACATTGAAACTGTATCAACAACAAGCTCGTATGGAGCGCTGCCCCAACGAATAAAAAAAATGTGGGAATACAAATCTTCATTTTTAAATCCGGACAAAACTCCTGAAGAACTATATGTCGAGAAAGCCGGCATCTTTGCAGAATTTGGAAAAATAATAGTTATCGGATTAGCCTTTTTCTACGACTATGAAGATCAAACTTTCTTAAGGGTTACCTCTCTTCAAAACCACGATGAATACAAGTTGCTAAGCGATTTTAAACAATTGCTCGAACAAAAATTTAAAAATAAAGACATACAGTTTTGTGCTCACAATGGAAAGGAATTTGACTATCCTTACCTATGCAGACGCATGCTGGTACACGGGATAGAGCATCCTAAGTCTTTACAACTAAGCGGACGCAATCCATGGGATGTACCACATCTGGATACGTTAGAGATGTGGAGATTTGGTGATAGAAAAAACTATACGTCTTTGGAATTGTTAGCAGCTCTTTTTAACATACCAACAAGTAAGGCCGATTTTGACGGATCTCAGGTTAACAAAATATATTATTCATCTGATAATGCTTTGGACAGGATAGCTGAATACTGCAGAGCTGATGTAATAGTGACCGCCCAGCTCTATCGGCGCCTTAAAGGTTTTGGTTTAATTCCGGAAGAAAATATTACATATCAACCTTACAGGTCGGATGTCGAGATTTAACGATGACATTTTTCGCCAAACCTATCGCATAAAATCTGAATAAATTATTAAATTTGATTAGTAACTTTTTAATGATTGGCATTGTCTACACATAGAGAAGAAGATTTTTTGCTGAAGGTTAACAATTTGAAGACGGTGTTTGTGACGGAAGATTCGGAAGTTACAGCCGTAGACGATGTCAGTTTTACGCTGAATCGCGGAGAGACATTAGGCATCGTAGGAGAATCCGGATCAGGCAAGTCCGTAACCGCATTGTCTATAATGAAACTCATTCCCAATCCCCCCGGGAAAATAGTTGGAGGACAGATATTGTTTAACTCTCCCACAAAAGGAATAATAGACCTGGTGAGCCTCAAAGAGAGAGAAATGCTGTATGAGCGCGGCAATGAAATAGCCATGATATTTCAAGAACCCATGACCTCGCTTAACCCTGTGTACACTTGCGGCAACCAGGTCATGGAAAGCATACTTCTTCACAGAAAAGTAAGTTGGCAAGAAGCCAAGCGCATCACTATAGATCTTTTCAAAAAAGTAGAGCTTCCGCGTGCAGAGAGTATCTTCAACGCATATCCTCACGAAATATCGGGAGGACAGAAACAACGTGTCATGATTGCTATGGCGATGAGTTGTAATCCCTCTCTGCTCATAGCAGATGAGCCCACTACAGCCCTCGACGTTACCGTGCAAGCCCGTATACTTGATATGATGAGACATTTACGAGACGAAAATGACATGTCCATCATATTTATTACTCATGATCTGGGCGTGGTAGCTGAAATAGCCGACAAAGTAGCTGTAATGTACAGAGGGAAAATCGTAGAAATCGGAGATACTTTCGATATATTCAATACGCCACAACATCCCTATACCAAAAGCCTGCTGGCATGCAGGCCACGATTGGACATTAAGCTCAAGGTGCTGCCCGTAGCTTCCGATTTTATGAACGTAGACATGGAAGGGGTGATTACAGAAAAAAGTACTGAACAAAAATATTCCTCTGTAGGTGAAGCCCTATTACTCAATTTTACAGATGATGAGGAAATACATGAACGCAACGCTTATCTGGCATCGCAACCTCCCATTCTGGAAGTACAAAATCTCAAAATGTATTTTCCTATAAAAAAAGGACTATTTGGCAAATCGAAAGAAGTGGTGAAGGCCGTAGATGATGTATCTTTCGTAGTATATCCTGGAGAGACCATAGGATTAGTGGGCGAATCCGGATGCGGCAAAACCACACTCGGAAGAGCCATTCTTCGGTTAATAGAGCCCACAGATGGCCAGATTATTTTTGACGGAAGAAACATAACTCACATAAAAAAAGAAGAGCTGCGCAAACTTCGCAAAGACGTGCAAATCATCTTCCAGGACCCTTATTCCTCTCTCAACCCACGCATGACCATTGGAGAAGCCATACTCGAGCCCATGCGTGTGAACAAAATTTATGAAAATGACTTTCAGAGAAAAAAACATACCATAGAATTGCTTGAAAAAGTAAACCTCAGCAAAAAGCATTTTGAGCGTTATCCGCATGAATTTTCCGGTGGGCAAAGGCAACGCATTGCCATAGCACGTGCACTGGCGCTCAATCCAAAGTTTATTATATGCGATGAGTCTGTATCAGCGCTTGATGTGTCCGTACAAGCTCAGGTGCTCAACTTGCTCAACAGCCTCAAAGAAGAATTTAACTTTACTTATATCTTCATCTCACATGATCTCTCGGTAGTGAAATTTATGTCCGACAGGATTATCGTGATGAATAAAGGGAAAATTGAAGAAATAGGATATGCAGAAGATATTTACAAATCGCCTAAAACAGAGTACACACAACGGCTCATCAGTTCTATCCCCAAAGGAAATCTGGAAGATATACGTCGTGCACAATTGAAACGTAAAATCAAATTTTAATCTTCCATGGCAAAAAAAATATCCCGGCAAGGCCAAAATTTCATACGTGAAAAATTGATTTCATTTTTTAACAACAGTAAGAAAAATGAATTTTCGGTAAAAGAAATTCTGAAAAAAACGGCACTCGCCAGAAAGGCTACCAAAGAGGCTTTAATAGAAGAACTCACAACTTTGGTAAGAGAGGGAAAATTAATCCGCCTGAAAAATGGTTTCTATAAAAGCAGTGCCAATACAAAAGCAATGATAATGACAGGCACAGTAGATCATGTAAATCCACGCTTTGCATATATTCTCTCAGATGCATCGGACACAGATGTATGGGTGAGCACAAAAGACTTACATCAAGCAATTAATGGAGATTTGGTAAAGGTATTGATTCATACATACAAAAAAAAAAATAAAAACAAGCACAAACCGGAAGGCGAGGTGATAGAAATTTTAGAACGTAAGAAAACAGAATTTGTCGGGAAAATTGAAATCACCGACCGGTTTGCTTTTGTAATACCTGACAATAAAAAAATTTATTTCGACATTTTTATTCCGCTCTCCAAAACCGGTAAGGCAAAACATGGGCAAAAGGTAATCGCCAAAGTCACACAGTGGCCTGTTCACGAGAAAAATCCCGAAGGGGAAGTTATATCCGTACTCGGCAATGCCGGCGATAATGATACAGAAATGCACTCCATTATGGCCGAGTTCGGCCTGCCTTTCCATTTCCCTCCAAAGGTGGTTAAAGCAGCTGAAAAAATCTCCGATCGCATCACAGAAGAAGAAATACGCAAACGACGTGATTTCAGAAATGTCACTACTTTTACTATTGACCCCATTGATGCCAAAGACTTTGACGACGCCCTGTCTGTACGACAACTTGACAATGGTAACTATGAAATAGGCATACACATTGCCGATGTAACTCATTATGTAAACCCCGACAGCGAACTGGATAGAGAGGCCTACAGAAGAGCTACCTCAGTATATCTCGTAGATAGAGTAGTTCCCATGCTGCCTGAAAAACTATCTAACCACTTATGTTCCCTCCGACCGCATGAAGATAAACTTACCTTCTCAGTAGTGTTAGAAATAGACCCACATGCCAAAGTAATAAGTCAATGGTTTGGCAAGACCATCATTCACTCCGACCGCCGCTTCACATATGAAGAAGTACAACAAATCTTAGAGGAGGGCAGAGGTGAGTTTTACCATGAACTACATACATTAAACGAATTAGCGAAAAAACTCCGTACAGAAAGATTCAAGAACGGTTCCATCAGTTTTGAAACTATTGAAGTAAAATTTCAGTTAGACGAAAAGGGAAAACCCTTGGCAGTATATCCCAAAATCAGAAAAGACGCACATAAGCTGATAGAAGAATTTATGCTGTTGGCAAATAAAACGGTTGCTGAATTTATTTACGGAATAAAAAAAGGGAAGTCTAAAAACACCATGGTATATCGAACCCACGATGCTCCCAGCACAGAGAAACTTGCTTCCCTTGCTACTTTTGCCAAACGTTTTGGACATAAAGTAAACTTGACTGAAGATACCGAAACAGTTGCCGCATCGCTAAACCAACTGGCCGATGCGGTTGAAGGGAAACCTGAACAAAATGTTATTCAAAACTTAGCCATTCGCGCCATGGCTAAAGCGAAATATACCACAACCCCCGATATGCACTTCGGATTGGCATTTAAACACTATACTCATTTTACTTCACCGATTCGGCGCTATCCTGATATGATGGTACATCGCTTACTCGAACATTATCTGAACGGGGGGAAACCTCCCGACAAAGAAGAATATGAAGAAAAATGCGAGCATTCCTCAGAAATGGAAAAACTGGCCGCTGAAGCAGAAAGAGCCTCTATCAAATACAAACAGGTAGAATTCATGCAAACGGCCATAGACAATATATTTGAAGGTATTATTAGTGGCATCACAGAATATGGAATGTTTGTAGAAATCATAGAAACCCGATGCGAAGGGATGGTAAGATTATCTGACATGGACGGTGACTACTATGAGGCTGACGTTGAAAACTACAGAATTGTAGGCAAACGCACACAAAAAATATATACCCTTGGCGATACGGTAAATGTAAAAGTAAAGAAAGCAGATTTAGGACGCAGACAGTTAGACCTGGAATTAATAAAGTGACTTTATGCTCTTCACCATTGACAAAGCAAAAAAAATCATTGAAAAAGAAATAGAGAAACATACATTCGGAGAACATCCTAACGAATTGTACGAGCCCATACGCTACATCATGAGCATTGGAGGTAAGCGAATGAGGCCTATTCTGATGATATTGAGTTACCGCCTCTTCAATGAGGACCTAAAAAAATGTATAAAGCCTGCCATAGCTGCCGAAGCCTTTCATAACTTCACCCTCATGCACGACGATATCATGGACGATGCCCCACTACGCAGAGGAAAACCTACCGTGCATGAAAAATGGGATGTCAACACTGCTATCCTCTCCGGAGATGTGATGTTGGTGAAAACCTATGAGCTCTTGCTGACAGTAGAAAAAAAATACTTGCATGATTTTCTTCATCTGTTCAATACCATGGCTGCCCGCGTGTGCGAAGGTCAACAAATGGATATGAACTTTGAAAAAAGAGAAGATGTAACCTTGGATGAGTACATGGAAATGATAAAAAGAAAAACCGCCGAACTTCTGGCTTTTTGTATGGAAGCCGGCGCTTTACTTGCAGGAGCTGACTCAAAAAACAGACAACTTCTCAAAGACTGTGGTTACCATGCCGGCATAGCTTTTCAACTCATGGACGACCTGCTCGACTTGTATGGCGATGCTCATATATTCGGCAAAACCGTAGGCGGAGATATTGTAGCCAACAAAAAAACCTACCTGCTCCTCACCGCACTATCACGAGCAAAAGAAAACGACAAAGAAAAATTAAAACAACTTTTATCTTTGGATGGTATTTATGCTGAGGAAAAAATTAAAGAGGTAAAAAAAATTTTTGACAAACTCGAAGTTCGTACCATTACTGAATTGAAAATTAATGAATATTTCGAAAAAGCATTTCAATGCTTACGCAAAACAGAAGCAAGCATGATGCATAAAAATCAGTTAAAAAAATATCTCGAAACACTTTCTAACCGTAATCAATAAACATGAAAAAAATCTGGAATACATTGAAACAACGATGGGGAATAAAATCAGACATGCAGGTCGTGCTTATATTTATCGTGTTTGCTATAACAGGAATGACAACCGTACAAATCCGAAAACCTGTTTTTGACCTCATTGGAGTAAACGAACAAACACCGCAATACATGAGAATTATATTGTGGCTGATAACCGTATTCCCGCTCTATTATGTGTTTCTGTTAGCATATGGTTTTTTATTCGGACAATTTGATTTCTTCTACGGATTGGTGAAAAAAACCTTCGGCAGAATGTTCGGGAAGAAAAAACATACAGCCGACAAACCTGTTTCATCAGAAAAGACAAAAGAAATGGTGTGAAGATGGTAAGCCCATGTTGAAGTGGTATCTTTGTTATTCAGATGCACTTGTCGTCACATTATGAAATCAATCCTCAGAAAAATAATAGTGCTACTAACTATATCCGCAGGTGCATCTTCTTGCAAAGACAATACGCCTGACCGCAACGATTCTCTTCCTGAACAACCTTTGATCATTTATGCCGGCGCAGCTTCCAAACCTCCTCTCGAAGAAGTGATAGAAAGGTTTAAACTAAAAACAGGAATCCCTGTTGAAGTAATCATAGGAAGTTCAGGACACGTTTTATCTCAATTAAAAATAACACGCAAGGGTGACATTTATATTCCCGGATCTTCTGATTATATGGAAATGGCTAAGCGTGATACGCTCGTATATGCAAATACGGAAAAAATAGTGGCTTATTTAGTAAATTCAATAAACGTGCAAGCCGGCAATCCGAAAGCGGTAAAATCTCTTAAAGACTTGTGTAAACCCGGATTAACGATAGCCATAGCCCATCCCGAAAATGTTTGTCTGGGTGCTTATGCAGTTGAAATCATTGAAAAGAATTTTACTGCGAGCGAAAAACAACAGTTTTTAACCAACCTTCGTAATTATACAGAAAGTTGTGAAAAAACCGCATCAGCTATTGCCTTGAGAGCTGTAGATGCGGTAATCGGATGGTCGGTATTTCATCATTGGAATCCCCAACAGATAGAAAATGTATACCTCAAAAAAGAAGAAATCGCACGTATCGGATACATACCGGTAGCTATATGTAGGAGCAGTGTTGATAGCACAAGAGCTCTGAAGTTTATTGAATTTATTACAGGAACAGAGGGAAAAAATATTTTCAAAAAATATGGCTATTTTTCTGATGTACATGAAGCGTATACCTTTGCAGGTGATGGTAAGCCCATAGGTGGGACATACAAAGTGCCTGATGAATGGCTGAAGAAATAAAATGACTTTCAGAAAAATCATCTTTCTTTTCGTGGTGTGTTCATTCAGTATATACATGGCATTGTTTTGCTCCGCATTATACCATTTAGACCTAAACTATTTTTTTAAATCATTTTCAGAAAAAAGAATATTGAGCGCTTTGTGGTTGAGTATAAGCGCTGCAAGTATAGCCACGGTTTTGGCACTTATATTTTCCATACCCACAGGATATGCTCTAAGCAGATACAATTTCTTTTTAAAACCTGTGGCAGACGTTTTACTTGAATTACCCGTACTCATATCTCCGGCAGCTTTGGGAGCATTGTTGCTCATTTTTTTACAAACTCCACCCGGCCTGATTATTCGTGAATACCTTGTTGAGATTGTATACACCTTTGGAGGAATCATATTAGCGCAATTCATCAGCGTTTTGGGTATATGTACACGAATGATAAAATCTACATTTGACGAAATCACCCCGCGGTATGAAAACATAGCACGTACACTAGGAGCAACGCCTGTACAATGCTTTTTCAGAGTTTCTCTTCCATTGGCAAAAAACGGAATCTTCTATGCCGGCTTGCTGACATGGGCAAAAGCCATCGGAGAGTTTGGTGCCACCATAACTTTGGCAGGAAGTATACCTATGAAAACCGAAACCTTACCTACTGCAATATATATGAAGCTTTCTACCGCAGATGTGAAAGGCGTAGTAGTGTTAATCGTTTTGTTGCTTACCATGAGCCTCACTATATTGATTGCGGCAAGATTTACCGTAAAAAAAAATCATGATTGAACTTGAAAATATTTGCGTGCAACTGAAAAACTTCTGCTTGCAAAATATCTCCTTAAAAATAGAGAAAGAAAAATTTCATGTTTTATTTGGAGTAAGTGGCAGCGGAAAAACTTTACTTTTAGAAACCATTGCCGGCTTACAGAGTCCTACAAAAGGAAAAATTTACCTGAATGGAAAAGACAGCACAAACCTTCCTCCAGAGCAAAGATGTATATCTTACGTATCGCAAGACAACACCTTATTCCCTCACCTTAACGTTTACGACAACATATGTTTTGCCGCAAGCATGAGAAGTGCACTGACTAAAGAAAAAACAGATGAATTGATACGTCACCTAAACATTTCTGACTTACTGCATAGGTATCCTCAAGGACTTAGTGGTGGAGAAATACAACGTGTATCCATTGCACGTGCACTCGTTGCGGGATGTTCTGTTGTATTGTTAGACGAACCTACATCTTCTTTGCACGAAACCTTTCAGGAAGATTTTTGTTGCCTGTTAAAAAATATTCAAAGTCAGCAGAAGCTCACTATTATAATGACTACGCACGATCGCAATCTGGCGATCATGTTGGCCGACTGGTTTCACTTCATCGAGTCGGGCAGAGTAACATTCAGTACGAAAGTATCAGAATTTTACATCAATCCTTTGCCTGTGTCGTTAGCAGAACTTTTGGGAATATCTAACATTCTTACAGTTCAGCGCAGAACTTTTGAAGAAGAAACAAAATTTTTTTGCAAACAGCTTAATCAGTGTGTATCACTAAAGCTGTCGGCTGATGTAGAGTATGAAGATGTATTGCCTATTGGTATAAACCCTTCAGATATACATATCAACCCGTCAAGCCGTGAAGCATATGAAGTACATTTCCGGGCAATAGTTAGTGATATATTTTTTACCACACAACATGTAAAACTAACGTTGATCGTTTGCCAAACCAACTGTATACTCAAAGCAGAAATCAAAAAAACAACCGTAGAAAATCTAATGTTGAAGGTGGGAGATGAGGTAAGTTGCTTAGTATATAGCAGAGACATAATACTGTTAAAGCAGTAGCTGACAAATAAAAAACGAACGCTCCTGATGAGAAGAGCGTTCGTAAAGCTAAACCTTAAACCCTTAAAAACTATTTACTATTGTAAACAATAGTATGGCAAAAATAATTCCCGGGAAGGATTGTATGAAGTATAATAAACTATTTTCTAAAATTTTTCCCTGGGAAGTAGGCAACTTCTCCCAACTCTTCCTCTATTCTGAGCAGTTGATTGTATTTGGCCATCCTGTCGGAGCGGGAGCAAGAGCCGGTTTTTATTTGTCCGGTATTCAATGCTACTGCCAGGTCGGCGATTGTGTTGTCTTCGGTTTCGCCGCTTCTATGGCTCATTATGGTAGTGTAGGCATTTCTTTTTGCCAGATTTACCGCATCAATGGTTTCTGTAAGCGATCCGATTTGATTCACTTTTATTAAGATAGAGTTACCGATTTTTTTATTGATGCCTTCTTGCAGGCGATGTACGTTAGTTACAAAGAGATCATCGCCCACTAGTTGCACCTTATCGCCTATGAGTTTTGTAAGCTCAGCCCATCCCTCCCAATCATCTTCGGCCATGCCATCTTCAATGGAAACGATGGGATAACGTTTAACCAAGTCTGCCCAGAAAGCAGCCATTTGAGAAGAAGTAAGTTTATCTCCGGTAGATTTTTTGAAGTGATATACTTTGTTTTCCGCATCATAAAATTCTGATGCAGCGGCATCAAAGGCAATCACCACATCTTCGCCCGGTTTGTAGCCGGCAGCTTCTATAGCCTGTATTACGGTCTTTAAGGCATCTTCGTTAGAGCCAATATTAGGAGCAAATCCTCCTTCATCACCCACGTTTGTAGAAAGTTTTTGGGATTTAAGTACCTTAGCAAGGTTATGAAAAATTTCAGAACCCATTTTCATAGCTTTGGTGAAGCTATCGGCTCCTACAGGCATGATCATAAACTCTTGAAAATCTATGGAGTTGTCGGCATGGCTACCTCCATTTAATATATTCATCATGGGTACGGGTAGGGTATTGGCGTTTACCCCGCCCAAATAGCGATATAGAGGCATACCCAGCTCTTCGGCAGCAGCTTTAGCTACTGCCAACGACACTCCTAATATGGCGTTTGCACCTAATTTACTTTTGTTAGGAGTGCCATCTAATTTTATCATAAGCTTATCTATAAGATTTTGCTCATATACAGACACTCCGATAAGTTCATTTGCGATTACATCATTTACGTTTGCTACGGCTTTTAATACGCCTTTTCCCATGTAGCTGCTTTTGTCGCCATCGCGTAGTTCTACGGCCTCGTGTGTTCCGGTTGAAGCTCCTGAAGGCACTGCGGCTCTTCCTAATGCTCCCTCTTCGGTAATTACATCTACTTCAACAGTAGGATTGCCCCTGGAATCAAATATCTGGCGGGCTACGATTTGCTCTATCAAGCTCATTTCATTAATTGTTTAAGGTTACTGTTTGATTAATTGTTTAGCAAAATGTTAAAGCCTGTAAAAATATCCTTTACAAACCGGCCAAATATATAAAAAAAGGTTAATAGTTCGGGAACATAAAAAATTGCAATGCGGACAAACAAATTCTGAAGGTTGCATCATAACAACAAGTATTCTAAATAATATGTTATAGGGCAAGTGATTGCAGCACGGCGGAAATTGAGCATTTGCAGCAATGTTTGAAACAAAAACTTTAATGAGGTTGTCTTTTTTTTTTCGGAAGATGTGAGTTTCACTGCTTGTGACGATTCATGAGTGTCAATTTTTTTTATGTTGGGCGCGCCCCTGCGGGGCCGGGCTGTACGCCACTCC
>JANWYS010000061.1 GCA_025054875.1 Cytophagaceae bacterium
GGGGATTTGGTACGGAGCCCTCCGTACTGCCCCCAGTTTTATTTTAGGCCTAATTTGACGACATTCAAATCTTGTTTATTTAAGTTCTGATGAAATGTTTTATACTCCCCTGCATATTCCCTCCTCCAATATTCGCATTACTCATCAATCCAACATTCTGACGTTGGGGTCATGTTTCTCCGATGAGATCGGTAATCTGCTACTGAAACACAAGTTTAATGTAGAAGTCAATCCGATGGGAGTAGTGTTCAACCCAATTTCTATATCCGACATTCTGGAATGCGTGTTGTCCGGTAACATAAGTACCTTGAACCATTTTGTCGAAAGGGATGGATTATACTTTAGCTATGGCCTTCACTCTTCATTGTTTGGATATTCTGAAAACGATCTGATCAGTAAAATTGAAAAAAAAATATACCTGCTGAACAACTTTATAAAATCAACCGACATACTCATTATCACTTTGGGCAGTGCATATGTATACGCCCACACAACTACGAAAAAAATTGTATCGAATTGTCATAAACAACCATCCTCATTTTTCTCTAAATCTTTACTAAATGTATCTGAAGTAGTTGATGTTCTGAAAAAAATATTTGAACAATTACATCTGTTACTGCCAAACATAAAAATTATACTCACCGTAAGTCCTGTGCGGCACACTAAAGATACGCTACCTTTGAACTGTGTAAGCAAATCTGTGCTACGCCTGGCTTGTCATCATCTGTGTGAGCAACTGGATTACATCGAATATTTTCCTGCCTATGAAATCATGATAGACGAATTACGGGACTACAGATTTTACAAGAAAGATATGATTCATCCCAACGATATTGCTATAGAACATATATGGAATAAGTTTTCAATCACTTATTTCCCCGACGAAACCCGAGACATTAATTCACTTTGGCGGGAAATAAACCAGGCATTGGAACACAAACCTTTTTTTGAACATTCTAACGCCTATCAATTGTTCTTAAGACAAACCTTGTCCAAACTGGAAAAGTTAAGTGCATACATCAACGTTACAAAAGAGATAGAAGAACTAAACAATAAAATTACAAGATTACAATAAACACCACACACATGGAATCTACAACTGATAAGAAACCTAACCGACTCATTTATGAGTCGAGTCCTTACCTTTTACAACACGCCTACAACCCCGTTGACTGGTATGCATGGGGCAAAGAAGCGCTGGAAAAAGCAAAAACAGAAAATAAACCCATATTGGTAAGCATTGGTTATGCAGCATGCCATTGGTGCCATGTCATGGAGCACGAGTGCTTTTCAAAAAGCGACATAGCTGAAATCATGAATCAATATTTTGTAAACATAAAAGTAGACCGGGAGGAGCGCCCCGATATAGACCAAATATATATGGATGCCTTGCACGCTATGGGCTTGCAGGGCGGATGGCCTCTCAATGTTTTTCTTACTCCGGATGCCAAACCTTTTTATGGTGGCACCTACTTCCCTCCTGCTCATTGGAAACATATTCTCAATCAGATTCATAAAGCTTTCCTGAATGACAGAATTAAAATAGAACAATCTGCAGAGGCATTTTTTTCTTCGCTAAATATAAGCGAAATAAAAAAATATGGAATGACTTCTGCCGAAACCTCCTTCAGCAAAGACAAACTCAAATCAATGTATGTTCATCTTAAAAAAAACTTTGACCGCGAAATGGGAGGAACAAAAAAAGCTCCCAAATTTCCGATGCCTTCTGTA
Source organism: Cytophagaceae bacterium (assembly GCA_025054875.1). Lineage (GTDB taxonomy): Bacteria > Bacteroidota > Bacteroidia > Cytophagales > Cytophagaceae > JANWYS01. Next base: position 1,732 of record JANWYS010000061.1, read on the forward strand.
TACAGATTTTTACTTCGATATTATTATGTAACTCATGATAAAGACGCTCTACAACACACAGAGCTTACTTTACAGAAAATGGCTATGGGGGGACTGTACGACCACATAAGAGGAGGATTTGCGCGCTACTCTACTGATGAATGGTGGTTTGTACCTCACTTTGAAAAAATGCTTTATGACAATGCGCAACTCATCACACTCTATTCTGAAGCGTATCAAATCACTCAAAATGAACTTTACAAAAATGTAGTTTACGAAACCGTAGACTGGATGCTTCGCGAGATGACGAATGAAGACCATGCATTTTACTCTGCCATAGACGCCGATAGCGAACATGAGGAAGGTAAATACTATGTTTGGACTTATGACGAAATAGAAAACTTATTACATGATGACATCACTTTGTTTGCAGAATTCTACAACCTGCGGCGTGAGGGCAATTGGGAGCACAGAAATAACATTCTCATAAAAAAATATTCAGACGAAGATTTTGCTCAACTTACATCCATATCCGTAGATGAATTGAAACAAAAAAACAAAAAATGGAAAGCCATCTTGATGAATGCCCAGAACAAACGTGTACGCCCTGCAACCGATGATAAAATACTTTGCTCATGGAACGCCCTCGCCATATATGCACTCGTAAAGGCCTACCAAACATTTGGCGAGAAAAAATTTATAGACACAGCTATAAACGCAGCTTTGTTCGTACAGCAACATATGATCAGCAAAAATATGCTCTACCATTCGTTCAAATCGGGTAAACCTTACATTCATGGCTTTCTGGAAGATTATGCTTCCGCAATACAAGCTTTTATCATTCTGTATGAAACCACATTTGATGAACAATGGATTACACTGGCACAATCTCTAACTGAGTATACATTGGAAAACTTTTTTGACCCGGAAGAAGGTATGTTTTACTTTACCGATATACATGGCGAAAAACTCATTGCCCGGAAAAAAGAAATTTTCGACAACGTAATACCGGCATCCAACTCCATGATGGCACAAAACCTATGGAGACTCGGTAAGATCATGTACAATGAAAAGTGGGTAAACATTGCTCTCTCCATGTTGTCCAAAACTGAAAAAATTCTCATCACCGATGTATACTACATGTCTAATTGGGCATGTCTCTATTGCGACAATATAATACCGGCAGCAGAGATAGCAATAGTTGGCCATGACGTTTATAAATATTCTACCCAACTTCATAAACTATATTTCCCCAATGCGATCATATGTGGCAGTCGCCAAGGAAGCAATAGTATACCTGCTCTTAAAAACAAAAATGCCCATGGTGATAAAACCATGATATATGTGTGCCAAGATAAGGTATGCAAAAATCCTACAGACAACTTAGAAGAAGCGTTGATGCAAATACAACATCTGAATGCTAATTAAACTCGTATTCCGCATTGGCGTAAAAGTGAGGTGAAATTTTTTTTGATTTGGCCGCGCCCCTTCAGGTCGGGCTCATGCCTCTTGATGTTGTAAATACCGGTCTATGAGCGTATGAAAGCCGTATAGCACAGGTGTGAGTAATATGGCAGCGCATAGTTTGTACATGTAATTCATAAGAGATACTGAAAGTAAAAAGTCAATACTCCATTTCTCCGATGAGGGCTTCAGCAGATAAAAAGCTATAAACAACACAATGAAGCTATCAAACAACTGAGAAATCATAGTAGAGCCGGTGGCACGCATCCATATCCATTTCTTTCCGGTTTTGTTTTTTATTTTTTCAAAAACAAAGGCATCAATAAACTGCCCGATAAGAAATGCGGTGAGCGATGCAACAATGATGTCTAACCCTTGCCCGAATATTTTTCTGTAAGCCGTGTCAATGGTTACAGTATTGTTTTCGCCCATCGGATTTCGCTCTATCCAGTAGGAGTCCGGAGCTACCTGTATTGCCATCCAGATAATCAGGAATGCATACGCTATACAGGCGGAAGCCATGAAGCTGATGCGGCGTACGCCTTCTTTACCAAAATATTCGTTGATAAGGTCTGTTATTACAAATACAAAAGGCCATATGAGTACACCGGCCGTAAAACTCAAGCTCAACGATGATTCACTAAAGAGATTAAATTTGAGGGGTTGATATCCTAATGTTTTTTCCAGCGAGAAAATCTTACTACCAATCAATTCTGCAAGCAAAGCATTCGTGATAAATATGGCCGACAACATCCAGTAGAGTATGTGTTTTTTTTTATTCATATGTGCTCGTGTTCTTCTTTTAGAATGTGCCAATCGCCTTCTTTAGCTAATTGTGTGTTGGGAAATATTTTACAAGCCTCTTCCAGAAAGGGTTCGAGATCTTTGTATCGGCTTGAGAAATGGCCAATGAGCAGCGCACCTGCATTTGCTTTGCTGGCTATAATGGCAGCTTGTTCGGCGGTGGAGTGGTAGGTGTCTGTCGCGCGCTGCAGATGTGCATTCAGGAAGGTAGCTTCGTGGTATAATAGGTCTATATTTTGAAGATAAGGCACAATAGATTCGGTATAAGCGGTATCAGTACAATATGCATAGGAAAAAGATTTTTTGGGAGGCAGGGTCAAGTCCTCATTTTTATGCAAAATATTTCCTGCTTCGTCTTTGATATCCTCACCATTGCGCAAGGCTGCTCTCTGCAAAAGAGTTATATTTTCCGGCAAGCGTGCGTTGATTAATCTTCTTTTTTTGGGTTTCTCACGGAATAAATATCCGCAACATTTTATCCTGTGTGCAAGTGGTATGGTGTAGACTTCTATGTCTTCAAATTCCAATATCCGGAAGTATGTTTCAGTATTGCATTCGATAATATTTAAGGAATAATTAAATATAGATTCCGATATTCGGGTTTGTGTGGTTACGATCTCAGACAACCCCGGGGGAGCTATGATGGTGAGAGGTTTTTCTCTGCCAAGTAAATGCATGGTACTTATTAGTCCCATTACTCCGAAGTAATGATCGCCATGCAAATGACTTATAAATATGTGAGATATTTTATGAATGGGGATTTTATACCGTATCAATTGAAATTGGGTCCCCTCGCCGCAATCAATAAGGAAGTGATGTTTTTGATTTATTTTCAGAAATTGCGCCGAGGGGTGCCTGTTGTACAAGGGGCTTGCTGAACCTGCTCCTAATATTTTTATCTCAAACGGCAAGGCAGATGTATACTCCGTTTTTAACTTTCGTTATCTGTTCCACCTTCAGCTTTTAAATCTTTTTCTATTTCATTCATAAATACTGCATCTATGGATTCTTCTATGGTAGGTAAAATGGTGAGCACGGTATCTAACTGAGATATTTTTATCAACTTCATGACATGCTCGGTGACTCCTGACAATACGAAAAGGCCTTTTTCATTTTCGCAAAGCCGATTACCTACCAGAATGGAACTCAAGCCGGAAGAATCGGTATACTTCACTGCAGACATATCAAGTATGATGTTGCGTATACCTTCTGCATTTAATTTTACAAATTCAGATTTTAAATCAGGGGCTAATACAGAGTTGAGCTTTTCTTCGTGGAGTTGCAGCAGTGTGTACTTTTCTGTTTTTTCTATGGTATATTTCATAACAAAAAGTAATAAATATTTTTTTTCAAATCAACTTTGTTTGGTAAAATCTAATTTTTCACGAAAGTAAACTTTTTTTTACATTAAGTTCAATGCGTTCTAAAATATCTTTTTCAAAATCATACGCTACGAATTTTTCTCCGGTCAGGTTTTCATACAATTCAATATATCGCATGGTAATTTCTTTTATTTTATCTTCTGTCATTTCAGGGACAACTTGTCCGGGTTTGCCCTGAAATCCGTTTTCGATAAGCCATTGCCTGACAAATTCTTTTGAGAGTTGTTTTTGAGGTTCGCCTTTTTGTTGTCTTTCCTCGTATCCGTCTTTGTAAAAGTATCTTGATGAGTCGGGAGTATGTACTTCATCAATCAGATAGATGGTGTTGTTTTTTTTACCGAATTCATATTTTGTGTCTACCAGTATCAACCCTTTGGAGTCTGCTATTTGAGAACCTAAGGTATATAATTCGTATGTATATTTTTCTATTAGTGCATAATCTTTCTCGTCTACCAGTTTGTTTTTGAGAATATCTTCTTTTGAGATATCCATATCGTGGCCTTCTTTGGCTTTAGTGGTAGGTGTGATGATTGGGTTGGGGAGTTTATCGTTTTCTTTTAATCCATCGGGCAAGGATACACCACAGATTGTGCGCTTACCGGCTTTATACTCGCGCCATGCGTGGCCGGCAAGATACCCACGCACTACCATCTCCACGGCAAATGGCCTGCATTGTATGCCTATAGTTACGTTGGGGTCAGGTACATCCAATACCCAATTAGGGACAATATCTTTGGTTTGCTCCAAAAATTTTGCTGCCAGTTGATTCAAAATTTGTCCTTTGCATGGTATTGGCTTAGGGAGTACTACATCAAAAGCCGATATGCGATCTGTAGCAATCATTACTATCTTATCGCCAACGTAGTACACATCCCTTACTTTACCCCGGTAAAATCCGGTTTGCCCCGGAAAAGTAAAATGAGTTTCTTTTATCCCTTGCATGCTTCCAACAATGTATCAATGCAACTTTAATATTCGTTCATGATTTTATGAAATGATTTTTACTTTTTTTATCAATAAACCTGTTTTTATGTAACAGAGGTGTTGTGGTTAGAATTTCAGAGAGTTCTTTACTGTGGCGTTGCAATGCATTAATGTAGCAGAAAATCATTTCATCAGCAATGATTGGTATTGCTTTGTGTACCCAAATTTTTCTCAGGCATAAAACGGGAGCATCGTGTGCGTGTGTATGTTTGTATGACATACCAGGCTGCACGCTCATGCGCCAGGGATAGCAGTGGAAAGCCCGCAGCACCGAGGGGCGGCTATGTGCGGTTGGGGTGCGAGGACTTGCAACGAATAGCCCGGCCGCCGTGCCCGGTGCCTATTGTGTACGTCACTGTGCATTAGCACTAAGATTATTGTACTCCCCAAAAATAGCATCTGAAGGGGCACGGCGGGGCGCCATAATAAATATGTTTGGTTAAGTTGTCATGATTTTCTCTACATTAATGTTTCAATGCTCTTTTCTTGATCATGCCGCCGCGGGTATCTTTTATACTATTCATAATGATGAAAGCATTGGGATCAATTTTTTCTATCTCTGCGTTGAGTTTACTTACCTCAAGACGCGTGATTACGGTGTATATAATGTCAATATTTTCGGTTTTCTCTCCTCTCTTGCCATAACCTCTTTTTCCTTGGTATATGGTAACTCCATGCCCCAATGTTTCTGTGATGGCCAGTCTTACTTCTTCCGGCTTGATGGTGATGATGGTAACTCCGGTGTACTCTTCAATGCCTTCGATGACAAAATCTACACTCTTGGATGCTGCTAAGTAGGTGAGTATGGAATATAAGGCTACCTCCACACCTAACAAATATGATGCTATGGAAAATATAATTATGTTAAAGCAAAGTATGATGTCGCCAATGGTCAGTCCTGTACGCCTTGTCAGAAAGAGAGCTAATACTTCCGTGCCGTCAATAACGGCACCACCGCGCATAGCCAGCCCAATGCCTAAGCCCAGGAAAAATCCTCCGAACACTGCTACCAGTAATTTGTCGTTGGTGATCTGCGGATATTTGATAAATGCCGTGCACAATGCCAGGCCGGCTATGGCTAATAAGGTTTTGATTGAAAAGACTACTCCTATCACTCTGAGGGCCATGATGATGAAAGGAATGTTCACCAATATTAGCAGCACTGCTAAAGGTATGCCCGATACTTCTGAGGTAAGCAAAGCTATTCCGGTGGCACCACCGTCTACAAATTGATTGGGTAAAAGGAATCCTTTCAATCCAAAACCTGCTGAGAGTATTCCGGCTGTAACAAGAAATGAATCTATGGCTAATCTTTTTATAGAAACTATCAGCAAATACATCCTCTTCGCTACTTTATATCTTGATATGCTGGCCTGCTGCCATAACTTTTTGTTATAGCGCATCAACAAATGATATAATAAAGCTTTGCCTTTCATCAAATGTGTTTTTACAAAGCGGAATTAGCATAAAGCGAATGAATTAATCAAATGTAGAGGGAGGAAAATTTACAATTAACAACATTCATACGAATTTCAACAAAAAAAGTTCGTCGTTTGTAACATTATGTAAAAATCAGCGAACTGATAAAACTTACTTTAATTCTTATATATACTTCATTTCATAAAACAAGTTGTCTTGAGTAGATATATTTAACATTTATATTACAATGAAGGCTTGCTATTTTACAATAACATAAAATCAGACTTCAAAGAACTATGCTATTCACCTGTAATAAAAGTAGTTTTTTTTGATGAATTGTATCATTTATTAACCGTACATGAACATTTCTGTTATGAGATATATGTATATATGCGCAAACAAGTATGATGTTTGTGAGACAAATCGTGTTTATTTTTTTAATCACATCAAGTGGTTGGGTTGCAGCACAAGAGCAACAATATTTATCACAAGGAGATTTACTGTACAATTCAGGCAACTATTACGATGCGTTAATATCTTATGAGAGGGCGTTGCAATATAAAGAAGACAATATTTATACTCACTTGCAGTTGGCCAAATGCTACTTACTTTCATCACCCAAAACCAGAGCGCTGAGGCATGCGCAAAAAGCTATTGAGCTGAGTGTTCAACCTACTTCAGAGATGTATTTTGTGTTGGCGCGTGCTTATCATATCAATAACGATTTTGACAATGCTATCAAGTATTATCAAAAATCAGCAGTTGATGAAACGCAGAAAAAATCAGTGGCAAAACACATCACAGAGTGTCAGAACGCAAAAAAATATTTTGAAAATAAAATTAATGCCGACATCATTAACATGGGCAAAAATATCAATACAGAAGAGTCGGAACATATGCCCTTTATTACAGCAGATAGGCATAAGATTTTTTTTACCTCTACGCGTAGTGCTATAGGTGAAGCCAAACGGGTAGACAAAGACGGAATGAATTTTGAAGACATATACGTAAGCACCTTTAAAAAAGGCGTGTGGGAAAATCCAAGAAAAATTCATTCCATTTGCAGTGAAGGACACGATGCCTGCGCCGGCATATCAAACGATGGATTGACTATGTTTGTATATAAAGGCACAAACGGTGGCGATTTGTATGTATCTGAACTTAAAGGAGCCCGATGGAGCACTCCTGTTTCTCTATCCATTAATACACATGGTTTTGAAGGTTCAGCCTCACTTTCACCCGACGGAAAAACTCTGTACTTCGTTCACAAACCTGTACATTCGGACAACCGCGATATATACAAGAGTGTGGCCATTGCGCCCGGCAAATGGGGGAAACCAGAGAGGATAAATGAAATTTGTACTGAATATGATGAAGATTGCCCCTACATTCACCCGGACGGAAAAACTTTGTATTTCAGTTCTAAAGGGCACAGCACAATGGGTGGCTATGACATCTTCAAATCGGTACTGCAACCCAATGGCACATGGAGTAAACCAGTAAACATAGGTTATCCCATCAACACTACCAGCGATGATTTGAATTTCACCCTCACAGCCGATGGCAAATATGGCTACTACTCTTCTGGCAGGGAAGGCGGTTACGGTAAGCATGACCTGTATACTATTCGTTTTAATACAGAAACACAAAAAGAGCATGATTTGCAACTTCTGGTGGGCGACCTCATAGATGAGGCTACAGGCTCGCCTCTGGAAGCTGATATTATCGTAACGGACAACCATACCAGCCGTGTTATTGCCACTTACCGCTCAAATGCGGAAGATGGTCACTTTGTTGTACCTTTACCCTGCGGGCTCAATTACAACATTCATATTGAAAAAAGCGGGTATTTGTTTTATTCAGAAAACGTTAATCTTGAGTGTGCAACAGGGTATTCTGAAAAAAACAGTACTATCACCATGCAAGTAGCCAAATCGGGTGCTAAAATTGTGCTCAACAATATATTCTTTGATTTCGGTAAATCAGAATTAAACAGAGAGTCTACCGTTGAACTGATGCAGATTGTAAACTTCCTTAACAAAAATCCCAGCCTGAAAATAGAGATATCCGGACACACCGACAGCATCGGAAATGAAGACGACAACTTGCTGCTTTCTGAAAACAGAGCATTGAGAGTGAAAAATTTTCTCATCGCTCAAGGTATCTCGCCCGGAAGGCTTGTAGCTAAGGGATATGGCAGCACCATGCCACTCTCAAGCAACCTTACCGAAGAAGGCCGAAGAAAAAACCGGAGAACTGAATTTAAAATTCTCTGATAATGTGCCTGGTCTTTATCTTTTACTTTAAGTATCTATTACCTATATTTGTCGTTCAGCTCTTATAAAAAATGGCACAAATTACTTGTTCGTTTTGTGAAAGGCCTAAAAAAGAGGTATCCTTGATGTTGTCGGGTAAAAATGCGCATATATGCGACCAATGCATCATGCAGGGATACTCCATAGTGATGGAAGAACATCAATCTGCAATACAAAAAACACCGGCTTCAAAAATAAAACTCATAAAGCCTATAGAAATGAAGCAATATCTTGACCAATACATCATTGGCCAGGATGAAGCTAAAAAAGTGATGTCTGTAGCCGTATATAATCACTATAAACGATTGCATCAAAAAAGCAAATCCGATGATGTTCGTATTGAAAAATCGAACATCATAATGGTGGGAGAAACCGGCACCGGCAAGACATACATGGCACGAATGATGGCGCAAATATTGCAAGTGCCCTTCTGTATGGCCGATGCTACCGTGCTCACAGAGGCCGGGTATGTGGGAGAAGATGTTGAGAGCATACTTGCCCGACTGCTGCAGGCTGCTAATTATGATGTAGAGGCCGCACAAAATGGAATTGTCTATATTGATGAAATAGACAAAATAGCCCGAAAGGGCGATAACCCTTCCATAACCCGAGATGTAAGCGGAGAGGGCGTACAGCAAGCCTTACTTAAACTGCTTGAAGGCACTATTGCCAATGTGCCTCCTCAGGGCGGGCGTAAACATCCTGAGCAAAAAATGATTTCCATCAATACTGAAAACATTCTATTCATGTGCGGCGGCGCTTTTGAAGGCATAGAACGATTGATAGCCAGCCGGCTGAACACAAGGCCCGTCGGATTTAAGCTGCACGACGACGATTCGAATGTTTTTGACAAAGAAAATCTTCTGCAATACGTCACCGCACAAGACTTAAAGGCCTTTGGCCTCATACCTGAACTCATAGGTCGTCTTCCTGTTGTAACCTACTTAGAACCTCTCTCCAAAGAAACACTGCAAAAGATTCTTACCGAACCTAAAAACGCCCTCATCAAGCAATACCAAAAGTTGTTTGCCATGGAAGGAATTGAATTGAAGGTAGAAAAAGAAGCTCTTGAATTTATAGTGGACAAAGCCGTAGAATTCAAGCTTGGTGCACGCGGGTTGCGCTCTATTTGCGAAGCCATCATGACCGACGCCATGTTTGAGCTGCCCTCTCAACCTAATGTAAAAGAATTTGTACTGACTAAAGAATACTGCCTGAGAAAAATTGATAAGTCTAAATTCAGAAAAAATCTTCGTGCAGCTTAATATACACAGTAAAGCCGTTACGGTATAAGATTTTCAATGCATAGAAAACGTAAATACTTTTGCCAAAGGCTTCATTTGAAACAGCGTTCACTATACTTAGCAAGCAAAAAAATGTTGATGTAAAAAAAGGATTAAAAATCCTGACAAGTTAATACGTATTCAAAGATGCCTCAGGCATGGAATACCTGCAAACAAAAAACCTACCTGAGTTTCAGGTAGGTTTTTTTAATGTTATTGGGTAATAATATTTACTTCAAAACACAATTGTCGATGTTCCAATCCGACACATCCTGAGCAACGCCGTTTACTTTATACTCGATTATATCGTAATCAGAACCAACGCATAATTCTTTAGCTCTTTTTTTGGTTGATTTAATTTTTAACTCTGTTTTACCTGAATCAACAGTACAAGTACATACACGTTCTTTTTTGCACGATAGCAGAGTAAACATTACAGCAACAGCTGTGAGTAAAAAGATTTTTTTCATAGTGATATAGGGTTTATTTGTTCAACGTAAAAACTGCCCTAAGTTAAAATCATACCTGAGTCTTATGCAAATTTTTTATGTTATTTTTTATCCCCAAATTGTCATTAAAAATATTGTTTGGCACATCTCAAATGAAGTTTTAAAACTGAATCTATAGTAATGATGCCACAACGGTAACCCTCAAATAGGGGTTCAATGTTATTGCTAAGAGTTATTTGCAAGATTTTCAAAAAAGCAAATTATGTTAAATCATTACGGAAAAACACATAAAATTATCATCACTTTGCAATCTAACTTTTCTAATGGCCACCATTAGAAAACTTTGGCTAATGACGATTTTCAAATAAAGCATCTCCTTATATCATCAGGATTTATTTTGCATTTATTGTTTCGCAATACAAAAAATTTTTCCGATAAATAAAATGGTTTAATTTTAAATCCATAAAAACTTATCTAGAACTATAACATGACTATTAGTGGATTTACCATAATCAGAAATGGCAACATTTTGGGATACCCATATTTGGAGTCAATTCAATCAGTGTTACCCATATGTGATGAATTTATAGCCGTAGTTGGCGATTCAACTGATGGTACGAGGGAGAGCATTTTAAGTCTGAAATCTCCTAAGATTAAAATTATTGACACGATTTGGGATGAGAATTTGCGAAAAGGAGGTCAAATACTGGCACAACAGACGAATATAGCTTTAAGCGCTACTACAGGAACTTGGGGGCTTTATTTACAAGGAGATGAAGTAATTCACGAAAAGTATCTGGATAACATTGTAAAGGCCATGCACAAATGGGAAAATGATGCCAGAGTTGAAGGTTTGTTGTTTAAATACAAACATTTTTACGGATCATACGACTACATAGCTAAAGCGCGTCAATGGTACAGATATGAAATCAGAGCTATAAAAAAAGACCCCGGGATTTACTCATATCGTGATGCTCAAGGATTTCGAAAAAAAGGAAGAAAATTGCGAGTGAAGACTGTTGATGCAGAAGTGTACCATTACGGTTGGTGCAGACCGCCCAAAGAACAGCAAAAGAAGCAATGGGCTTTTCATAAGCTTTATCATTCCGATGAATGGCTTAAAAAGCATGTGAAACAAACAGAAGAATACGATTATTCTACAAACCAGCTTATTGAGAAATTTACAGAGACTCATCCTATGGTCATGAAAAGTAAAATTGAATCCATGAATTGGGAGTTTGAATACGATCCTAAAAAGACGAAAATCTCATTGAAAGACCGTTTTATTTTTGGTGTAGAGAAAATGTTTGGATTCAGACCTTGGGAATACAAAAATTATAAAATCATATAACCCTAATATTGTTGTCAGAAAATATGGTTTGATATTCTCAAATGAATCTTTTATGCAGTGTAAATTACTTTCACAATAACCAAGAACCGTTTTCTAATATATAGAAGCCTCAGTAAATGTGGCTACGAGGCATTTCATCAATAATTACCCATATCTTGCGTTTATAACATATCTCCACATTTTCATACCATTTTGACTAAACTGAACTGCTTTAATGATTTTTTTATATACAGTTAAAAATACGTACCTTGTACAATCAAAGTAAAAAGGTATGAATGTTAAATTAAAAGAATATTTCAAGGTAGGTGAAGTGTTCAAATATCCTTTCCGTCTTTTTTTTGAAAAACCCGACCCAAACAAACCCAAAAATTTCAATCTGGCTGCTATGCATTGGATCAACCGCATAGCTATTATCATGTTTCTGGTTTGCGTAGTAGTAATCATATTACGCTTCATCAGCAGAGCCTGAAATAAAAAAATCTACTCACCGGCATGAAAAAGCCATTTCTTATACATTTTGAACAAATCGGCGATAATGATATAGGATTCATCAGCGTATGCCAATCGCAAAAAGATGTCCCTTTTCTGATACGAAGAGTATACTGGGTATATCACACTCCCGATCATGTAGAGCGAGGCAACCATGCCCACAAAAAAGGACAACAATTACTGGTATGTGTATCCGGCGAAACCACAGTGCAGCTGGAAAACATAAGAGAAGAAAAATACTCTTTCACCCTCAAAGAGCCGCATGTAGGGCTGTTTATTCCTCCCATGTACTGGCGGGTCATACACATGAAAGCAGACACAGTATTTATCTGCATGGCCGATACCGATTTCAATGAAGATGACTATATTCGCGATTACCATTTGTTCAAAAACTACCATCCGCATTGAAACACAAAGAAGAAATCATTTACGAAGTACCGATAGATGACCTTGTGGCCGAGGGAAAATGTATTTCTAAAGTAAACGGAAAAATCATCTTTACCGAATATACTGCCCCCGGCGATGTGGTAGATATAAAAATAAAAAAAAGCAAAAAAAACTATTCAGAAGCTGAAGTAATATACTATCACAAATATTCTGAAGAGCGTGTACATCCTTTTTGCTCACATTTCAGCATATGCGGAGGTTGCAAGCTGCAGCACATAAATTATGCCGCTCAACTCAAATACAAAGCCAGGCAAGTATCAGATCATTTGACGCGCATAGGCAACGTATCTGCCGAAAAAGTATATCCCATTCTACCTTCCGAACAAATTCAATACTACCGAAATAAATTAGAATATACTTTTTCCAGCCGCCGCTGGCTTACCAAAGAGGAAATCGCCAGCAATGAACCCATAAGTAAGTATGCCTTGGGATTTCACGTGCCCGGAATGTTTGATCGTGTCATTGACATAAAGCATTGCTACCTTCAGCCCGGCATAAGCAATGCCCTGCGAAACGAAATAAAAGAATACACTCTGCAAAAAGGTTGGGAATATTTTGATGCCAAAACTCAAAAGGGATTTTTACGAAGCCTCATGATACGTACCACCGAAGAGGGGCAAACCATGGTGCTGTTACAATTTTTTGAAAACAGAAAAAAAGAAATAGAGGAACTCCTCCAACATATTAAACAAACTTTTCCGCACATTACTTCTCTGCTTTATGTCATCAATCCTAAAGGCAACGATACGATATACGACCAGCAAGTGCATCTCTACTACGGGAAGGAATATATTACAGAAAGAATTGCTCACTTGCATTTTCGCATAGGGCCTAAATCTTTTTTTCAAACCAATACTCGCCAGACGGCAATGCTATACAAAAAAGCTCTCGAACTGGCTGCACTTGAAGGAAACGAAACGCTGTATGACCTGTATACCGGCACCGGCACCATTGCTCTTTTTGCAGCAGGATTGGTCAAAAAGGTAATCGGCATAGAATATATATCGCAATCTATAGAGGATGCACGAAAAAATGCCGAAGCCAATCACATCTGCAATGCGCTTTTTTTTACGGGAGATATAAAAGAAGTTTTAACAGAAAATTTTCTGCAAGAGCACGGCACACCCGATGTTATCATCACTGATCCGCCACGCGCCGGCATGCACACAGACGTGACACAAAAACTTCTTGATATAGCTGCTGAAAAAATTGTTTACATCAGTTGTAATCCTGCTACGCAGGCTCGCGACATTGCCTTATTGTCTTCTAAATATAAGTTATCTGCCATACAACCGGTAGATATGTTTCCTCATACTCATCATGTAGAAAATATAGCCTTGTTAACGTTGAGATGATGACAGATGTACCTGTCAGTTTTCTACTACCCAAAAATCAATGCCGTATTGTTCGCGGAGCGGATAGATTTTCTTCTTTAGCGATTCTTTATCGGTAGAACTTTCTATACACACTCTGTACAGACTAAATCTACCCTTCCTATACTCGGCTAAGTCAGCAGAAAGTCCCATTTTTTTAAGTTTTTCAATATGCTTGTCGGCATTACGTTTATCTGTAAAACTTCCGGCAGCTATGCAGTAGTTGCCGGATCGTGTAGTGTATTCTGTGGCACTTGCTGATGTTGTATTTTTTTCTGAAAAATGGTTATTGAGTGGTGCATCACTGTTATTATTCAAAGTCTCTGAAGCATTGCTTATATCATCCTCCCCTATCACAGCTACTTCTGTATTTTTGAGCAACTCTTGTTCTTCCTTCGTTGTGTCAGAATTTTCGTTGGTCTCTGAATTCGGTTTTCCATGTATATTTGTTTTTTTGTTGCCTTCAGTGATGGTTTTTAAATATTGCTCTTTGTTTAATAAGATGTAAGTAATGGCACCTGCCATAATTACAGTAGCTACTATCATTATATTTATCAAAGCGGCAGATGGCTTGCTATCTGTGTTTGCAGATGTTTTAGGGGGAGTCTGTGTGTTGCGTTTTGTTTTTTGTTGAGCCATTCTTAATATTTGTAACCGAATGAAACTAAAGATTACCTCGAACAATTTAAAACTTGCGAAGTATAATCCTGACCAAATGTAGTATTTTTAAGTGATATATTAAATAGTGCTACGGGGAACGATGTTTTTAATAGCCGCAACAGCCCGGCGACATGATGATGCCAAACGCTATACATGCAGCGGTATCAGCCAATAAAAGTAGGGTAAACCTACCAGGAAATACCATGAACAATGAAAAGAAAAGAGATATAGATGCCTGTTTTTTTTTAACCAACCAGCTTAAAGGGAAGCCGCAAGCTGCAGCCACTGTCATAGACATGTTCATGAAATATGGTATGTGTTTCGCCAATTTTTTTTATACAAAACATTTAGCAGAAAGTGCACGATAATGCTGTTGCATAGCCCTGAGCCCGAGGTAGTATCCCAAAAAGTGTGTATGAAGTGTAGTTGTTTTTTTTACAAACATAGTACTTTTTTTATTTGTT
>JANWYS010000062.1 GCA_025054875.1 Cytophagaceae bacterium
GCCAGTGCGGAGATTTAGCGGAGCACCGCAGCGATAGCGGAGTGGCGGACAGCCCGGCCCCAAAGGGGCGCGCCCAACAGAAAAAAAAACTGTAAACTTTTTCTCAGGACAAGAAAAAACTTTCATTGACTTTTCCCATAATACGGAATCCGGATTAAATCAACAGATAAATTATTTGATGGACAAAATTTCTCTGATGTTAACTCTTATACGTTCAGAAATTGCATCGGTAGGCAGGTCGTTGGTGTCGCGGCCAAAAGGGTCTTCAATCTCTTCTCCTATCACTTTGATGCCTTCTAATGCAAAATAGATGATCATTACTGTGGGGACAGTCCAATAGCCCAGATCATGCATAAATCCGAAGGGTAATATCAATGAATATAACAATACAAATCTATCCAGATGTTTGGAATAAGAGGTGGGTATAGGTGTATTTTTTATGCGCTCACATCCTCCTGCAGAGTTAGTGAATACATCGGAGAGTTTATCTACTGTTATCAATTGCTCATAACTGATTATTTTTTGAGTGGCCAGTTCGTTGAGGCGTTTAAAAATGAGTGCACTGATGTAGTTGGGAACGTGTTTGCTTTTCTTTAATTCGTCGAAAAGGCCGCTGTTGGCAGGCTCTTCCAGTTCTTCATATCTTACGCCTTCTCTCAAATGTTCTTTTAGGGCAAAAAAATAATTGGGCAACATTTTAGCAAAATATGAGCGATTTACCTCGTCATCCGGAGGCAGATATGCGTTAAGTTTTATAGCTAAGTTCCGGCTTGCATCTACCAGGCTTCCCCATATGCGGCGGCCTTCCCACCAACGATCGTATGCTGTATTTGTACGAAATACCAACAACAAACCTAATACAATACCCAGCAATGAAAAAACGGTTGAAGTAGGCTTAAAGTTTAAGAAAAAAATATTATGCTCTACATAATATAAGGTAGTTACATATATGCCGTAAAAAAGTATGTTAGGAGACAACTTGAGGAGAGTCTTATAATCTACTAATGAAAAACTTCCTCTGATGTTTTTTAGCATGTAGTGTCAGTAATTTTAGCCGCTGAATATCGTTAAAAGATATAACATTTTCAATTTTGTGTTTCATGGATAAAAACCTGATGATATTTTTTTTAATCTTTGTATGTATAAGTGTTGTAGCCTCTTCATGTGTTCGTATGTGGCATACAGAATGCAATACCTGTCCTTCTTATGACAAAAAAAATTACCGGCCCACTCATAGGAAATAAAAAGCCAATATCGCCGACAGATGATTCTGAATGGTATGCAGAAGTACTACTTCCTCTCACGTTGGATAGATATTACACATATTATGTTCCTGAAGCTTTCCAAAAAAAAATTGCTAAAGGGTATCGCGTATTGGTGCCATTCAGAGGAAAAAAAATAATCACCGGAGTGGTTGTAGAGCTACGGAAACAAGCAACATACGATGGCGATATAAAGCCCATTTTCGATCTTCCGGATGAGAAGCCCTGCCTGAACGAGTACCAGCTTTCCTTTATAAAATGGATAGCCTCTTACTATATGTGCACAGAGGGAGAAGTGCTCAAGGCTGCCTTGCCCTCCGCCCTGAAGTTAAGTAGTGATTCGAAATTACAATTGAACCCTGCATTCAATAAAAGCTACTATGACTTGAAACCGGAAGAAGAAGTCTTAATTACCGAAATTGAAAAACGCAACATCAATATATCTGATGCCGCTAAACTTCTGAATAAAAAAAATATTTTGCCTCACATCAAAAACCTTTTGAGCAAAAACGCCATCATCGTATACGAAGAAGTGAGAGAAAAATATATTCCTCAAAAAAAACGGATGGTGCAATTACACGAAACATATAGGCAGGACGAAAAGATGCTTGAACATCTTTTCACGTCTCTTGAGAAAAAAAACAAACAAACGGATGTGCTCTTGTCTTATTTACGACTTCAAAAAAAAGAGAGTGCCGAACGAATGGAGGCCGTTGAGAAAAAAGACTTGCTGGCATCCGGCATCTCAGAAACGGCATTGGCTACTCTGATAAAAAAAAATATTTTTATAGAATATGAGCAAATAGTTCCTCGATTCAATTATCCGAATGTAGTAGTTGACCCGCCGAAGTTAAGCCTGGCACAAGACAGGGCTAAAGCGGAAATAATCTCTCTGTATGATAGTCATTCTACTGTATTACTTCACGGTGTCACGGGAAGCGGGAAAACGGAAATATATATATCGCTGACTAAAGATGTCATGTCTTCCGGTCATCAGGTTTTGTTGTTGGTGCCTGAAATAGCCCTCACCACACAATTAGTAAGCCGTCTCAGCAAATATTTCGGAGCGACAATGGCGGTGTATCATTCCAAACATTCTGACAATGAAAGACTGGAGGTATGGAAAGGAGTGCAAGACGGACAATACAACTTTATAGTAGGCGTACGTTCATCCATTTTTTTGCCATTTAATTCGTTGGGATTAATCATTATAGACGAAGAACACGAACCCTCGTATAAACAATATGACCCGGCACCCCGCTATCATGGAAGAGATAGTGCGGTGTATCTTGCGAAACTACATAATTGCAAAGCCCTCTTAGGCTCAGCTACTCCCTCCCTGGAAAGTTACTACAATGCACAAGACGGAAAATGGGGATATGTAGCTCTTAATGAACGATACGCCAATGCCTCTATGCCTGAAATCGTATTGGCAAATACTAAAACTCTAAAAACACATGCTCATCACTTTTCGCCTTTGCTTTTAGAAGAAATACAAAAAAAAATTTCGTTAAAAGAACAAATAATATTGTTTCAAAACCGACGAGGATATGCTCCTTATTTGTTTTGCGAAGCCTGCGAATTTGTGCCCCAGTGCCCCAACTGCTCGGTTAGCCTCACCTACCACATGCACGAAAAGGAACTGATATGCCACTACTGCGGACATAAAGAAAACATAGTTCAAAAGTGTAAAGCTTGCGGGAATACCAGAGTGGTAACCAAAGGGTTTGGCACACAAAAACTCGAAGAAGAACTCTCTTTATTGATTCCCAACATACAAGTTCAACGATTAGATTACGACTCCACACGTTCTAAGCACGCTTATGAAAAAATAATTTCCGCATTCGAATCAAAGACCATTGATGTTTTGGTAGGGACTCAAATGGTTACCAAAGGGCTTGATTTTGATAATGTGACTTTGGTAGGAGTGTTTGACATAGACCGTATGCTTCACTATCCTGACTTCAGGTCTACTGAGCGGGTATTACAACTGCTCTTTCAGGTAAGTGGAAGAGCAGGCAGAAAAAACAAACAAGGCAAGGTAATCATACAAACCGATCACGTGCAGCATCTCATCTTTCAATATCTCATACAAAACGATCTCATCGGTTTTTATGAACAAGAACTTCCTGAGAGAAAAAAGTTTAATTATCCTCCCTATTCACGCCTTATCAGCATCACTGTGAAGCATGTAGAAAAAAATATAGCGGTAAGCGATGCAGAACAATTGGCTTATGCTCTAAGAAAAACAATAGGCACTTCGCTGGTAATAGGCCCGCAATTTTCTCTCATAGAAAAAATACGCAACCTTTACTTTTTGACATTATACATCAAGGCCAACAAAGAATCCGTGAGTTCGAATAAAGTCAAAAATCAAATCAAAGAAGTTCTTGGTTCTTTGTTGTTGCAAAGCACTTGTATAGTGGATGTTGACCCGATGTGATGTATAGGCAAGTAAGATTTGAAGTAAAAACGAAACTATTAAAAGGTTTTTTTCGTTATAAACAGTAGATTAATTAACAATAAACAATATGTTAAATTATTGTTAAATATTTTGATAATTGTTAATTTATTGTTAAATTTGTACTGTTGTTTAACTTAATTTAAGAAAGGAAAAAAGAAAAATGAAAAAGTTAGCTATCGCGTCAATTTCTGTAGGAATCATGCTAAGTGGCATAGCTTCCTACGCCGGATTTGACGGGGCTAAAGAGAAAGCTAAGACGAGGTTTGTTTCGTACGAAAAACAAATAAACCGGATTAAAAGCCTTATCGGAAGCCCCGATGTTGAGCTTGACGGGCCTTGTAAAGTGGTTGTAAATTTTACCATCAGCAAGGAAAACGTGATATACGTAAACGAAATAAACACGGACAACCCTGCTATCGAGAGATATATCTTCAGAGAAATACATGGAAAAAAGATAAAAGGGAACTTCGTAGAACTAAAAAATCAGGTGCTTGAATTTGAGTTCATACCTGAAAAAGATAACGAGTACTTCATATTCTAATCTCCTAACCCCTGCTTCGGCAGGGGTTTTTATTTTGTACCTTCTTCACATCTTATTTATATTTTCCAATTGTTGCATGATAAGACCAGTTAAATATTTTTTATCAAATTGTGATTCTGCTAAGTGTCGGGCATTTTTTTTGTGTTCGTTGCACAACTCAGTATTTTGAACATAAGGATTTATCTTTTGCACAAAACTCTCCGGCTCACGTGGAGAATGATAGAAGCCGAGTTCATGTTTTTCTATTAATTCTTTAATCCATCCTGCTGTGTTGGTAATGCATATTTTACCTGCCGCCAGGCCGTCAAAAAACTTGTTTGGGCTGCATGTTTCTAATACCGGCACATTTGCGAAAGATATGTACACGGCATCTGATACGTTCATTAGCTCCTTTATCTTTACTTTATCTACATGAGGAAACAGATAAACCGTATCTGCTAATTGCGATTTCACTCTATCTTTTATTTTTTCATATTCACTTCCTCTTCCCGCTATGATGAACTTTACTTTGTCGGCCAAACTTTTTTTACATGCTAATGCTGCATCCAGCATAAAGTCTAAGTGATTCGCTTTACCTACCGAACCAAAATAACTCACTACAAACGCTCCATGTACGTGATATTTCTCTGCTAAATCCTCCTTTTTTTCTTCCATGATGAAAAAGTCAGTATCCGACATATTCGGGATCATTACGACTTTTTTATGAGGTACTACCTTGCGTATTCCGGCTTCTATACCGGGAGAGAGAGCTATAATACGTTCAGCACCTTGATAAATCCTTTTCTCCATACGGAATAAAATTTTTTTCAGAAAAAAATTCCGTATCACCCGCATTTGTATGGGAGCCTCCGGCCACAAATCGCGTACTTCAAATACATATGGAATGTTTTTCTTTTTTTTCAGCGCCAGCGCTATGAGTCCTATGGTAAGTGGTGTTGAAGTAGCATAGCAAATATCTACATCTGACACAGAAAGGGCTTTGCGATAAGCCTTTATCATAAATTTCACAAAAGAAACTATCCGCCCTATTGTTTTTAGATTATTTTCATAGAAAACCGGCAAATAGTGTACAATTATTCCCTCCACCTCTTCCCTGTGATAATAACGATGATTCCATGAGGTTATCATTTCCACTTTGTGGCCATACGCAATCATGGCCTTCGCTATGTGATATGATCTTATGGCCCCTCCCTGCTGTGGTGTACGAAAATACTGATGCAAGTATAAAATTTTCATCCTATGTAAACTGATACTCCAACCATTCATTCAATAGTATTAACGCCCAGACTTCCTGTGAAGTATCTGCATCGCCTCGCTCTAATGCCTTGCAAAGAGTATTTCGTTTTTCAACATCAAGGAATGTATCGAGCGCTGTATTTTTTTTCAAAACTTTACGCATGTAATGTTGGCCTTGTTTTTGTTTAAGCCAGTAGAGCAACGGAGAGCCAAAACCCTCTTTGTTCCTTAAGATATATTCTGTACCTTGATATTGGTTTAATAAATTTTTGAGTAACCATTTTCTGCCCTTTAAAAGTTTATATTCGCCCGGAATACTCATGGCATATTTTACCAATTCCTTGTCTAAATAAGGCACTCTCGCTTCTACAGAGTGTGCCATGGTCATAGCATCCGTAATGGCCAATACATCTGAAATCAGATATTGACTCAGGTCGTAATTCAGAGCGGATTGTAACAAGTGATGATCTGAAAAAAAATCTTTTATGGATACTGTGCTTGTTTGTTGTATTTCCGGAAGCAGAGAGCACAGGCCTTGCATGGAAAGGAAGTTTACATAGGTCTTCACAGCATCACAATCTATCTGATGTAGAAACTTAATCCATAATTTTTTTTTTCTGAAAATCTTTTCCGGTATGATTTGCAAAAGGCTGCTAAATGATTTGAAAAGATGAATCAAAAATTTTCTTTTATGTAAAAAGCGGAGGTAAAAATAATATGCGCTGTGGCGATGATATCCGGCAAACAACTCATCGGCACCGGCTCCGGATAGCAACACTTTTACCTGTGCCGATGCTCTTGCCGCCAACAGGTGTGTGAGTAGTGCCGCACTGTCTGCCACAGGTTGTCCTGTTATTCTCACAAAGTCGTGCAGGTATTTACTCATGTCAAAATCTACTTCTACCTCATAATGCGTACTTCCGTACTGATGTGCTGCTTTGCTTGCATACAAGGCGTCTTGCGTTTGATAGGTTCCCGGAACATCTCTGAATACTACTGTATATGTCGGAATGTTTTTTATTCCCGCTTCTTGAGAGAGAAGAGCAAGCATTAAAGTGGAGTCCACTCCTCCGCTAAGCATAATGCCTGTGGGAACATTGGTTTCGTATTGCCGAATAAAGGCTGCATTCAATATGGATTTTAACACATCAGGATGCAAATCTTTATTATCCTCTCTTTCATGAGTTTCACCATCTGAAATATTTATTATTTCTGTGCTTTTTTTGTTAATAGCTATACAATAGCCGGGTTCAAGTTCATGTATACCTTTGAAAAAACTGTTTGGCCTTTGTGTATGTTTATATCGCAGATAGTATGCAATGGCCAGTTCATTAAGTTCTTTCTTTACCAATCCGGATTGCAGAATGGCTTCTATTTCTGAAGCCGCCACCAGACAATTGTCGTCCTCATAGTAGTAAAGGGGCTTTATACCTCTCTCATCGCGTGCTATATAGGTTATTTCAGTTTTCCTGTTATGATAAATAAAGGCATACATGCCATTTATATAGTCAGAAAATTTTAAACCATATTCTACAAGGCTGTACAGCAATACTTCCGTATCACTTTGTGTAAAAAAACTGTATTTTTTTTCTAATTTCTTCTTTAATGCATCGTAGCCGTACAACTCGCCGTTATAACTGAGCGCGTGCACATTATCTTCTGAAAACAAGGGCTGATCAGCAATATCAGAGGCATCACGAATGGCAAGCCTTGTGTTTCCGATAAATACACGATACGTATCATGATCTATACGTACATGATTATGTGCATCGGGGCCTCTGTGCAAAAGGCTTTTGTTCATGCGCAAAATGGCTTCCTCTCCTATGCTCTTTTTTTTGTCCAGAATTATACTGATGCCACACACAAGTTTGTCCGGTTTGTTTATATTATACTATTCTTTAGGAAGGCATGTATTCCCGTTGCCAGAATTATTTTTATCTTTGCAAAGTATGAACATACCTGAAATAGAAGAGAAAATTAAGCAATATCAGGCTGAAGGTAAAAAACTTTTCACTACTTCATCCTTTCAGTCGCACAGCATAGTGTTGTTACACATATTGAGTAAGATTGACAACAGTATTCCGGTATATTTCATCAATACCGGATATCACTTCCACGAAACGGTAGCGTTTAAAGATCATGTAGCTGAATTATTTAAACTGAATATAAAAGAGGTAACACCATTCGTACCTAAAAGTATGCAAAAAGATGAGCGGGGAAGGCTGCTATTTACCTCTGACCCGGACTATTGTTGCTTTTTGAATAAAGTACAACCTCTTGAACCGATATTAGCCGAATACGATGTATGGATAAACGGAGTGCGTGCCGACCAAAGCGAAACGAGGAAAACTTTCAAGCTCGAAGAGCAAGCTCCTCACGGCGTTATACGCTTTCACCCCATGCTCGACTGGACGAACAAAATGATTTATCTATACATTAAAGAAAATAAGCTTCCCCGGCATCCTCTGGAGGAAAAGGGCTACCTTAGCATAGGTTGCGAACCTTGTACCAGAAAATTTGATGCAGACTGGAATCAACGCGAAGGACGCTGGTATGGTCTTAAAAAAACGGAGTGTGGCCTGAACACTGAGCTCGTTAAAAAATAGCCCGCTCATATTTTTTCGTCAAGATATTTAAAAATCTGTTCTCTCTCTTCTGCATGAAACCATGCATATTCCGGGTCTTTTCTGAACCAGGTAAGTTGCCTCTTGGCATATCTGCGGCTATTTCGCTTGAGCAGCCGTACGAGTTCATTATAATCGTATTTACCGTTTAGATAGTCAAATACCTCGCTGTATCCCACTGTTTGTAGGGCATTCAGATGAGCATAGGGTAAAAGGCTTTTGGCTTCTTCCACTAATCCGTTTTTAAGCATAGTATCCATTCTGCTATCTATGCGTTGATACAGCTCGTTGCGCTCTCTGTACAGACATATTTTTATTGAAGAAAAAAAACGAGGTTCCACTCTCCTCACACGCAAAGCAGAGTAAGGCATCCCGGTTATGTAATATACCTCGAGAGCGCGTATCACACGAACCGGATTTTTTATATCGGCCTGACCTGCATACACCGGATCTATTCTCTTCAACTCTTCTGCCACAGATTCCAAGCCTTGCTCTTTCAACCTTTGATTGAGTGTATTCCGAATATTTTCGTCTTTCTCAGGCAATGCATCAAACCCTCTGCAAACGGCATCTATAAACAATCCAGAACCTCCGCAAAGCACAGCTATATCATTATTTTCATATATTTCCTGCAGGCAGATCAATGCATCGCGTTCGTAAGTACCCGCATTGTATTCATCGTGAACCGAGAGATTATTTATAAAGTGATGTTTCACTTTGCTGAGCATGTCTGTATCAGGCTTTGCCGTGCCTACATTCAGTTCTCTGTAAAACTGCCTGGAGTCTGCTGATAAAATTTCAGTGCGGTAGCGCAAAGCAATATCTATGGCTAATTCGGTTTTGCCTACTGCCGTAGGCCCTGCCAATACGATAAGTTTTTTTTGCATGATTAAAGCAACTGCAATGTATTTTGTGCCGAAAATTAACACATATTTAAGTAGTATCCTGAACGGTGTGTATGGAGTGAAATTGTTTTCTTGCAAACATAATACTTTTTTGTTGATGAATGAGTGGGAAGGAAGCGAAGGCTTAGCTGTAGCGAAGTTTCCATTCATGCTTGCTATTTAAACCGGATTCTGCATGGGCAAACTATTGTCAAGCTATGGTAATGACCATTGAGGAAGAGTTCCTTTGAAGTGCGATAACGTTTCGGCTTCACCTTTCAATGGCTTTTTTATATGCATGACTGCTTTATTCTTCAGGAAGATTTTGGGTACGGGCGCCGCCCTTTAGGGCGGCGCCGGTACTTTCTCGACTCATTCTTTTTCGTTCTACTAAAGGTTCTACAAAAAGGAACACAAACAGACCGCTCAGTCCCATGTACAACATTGGGTTTGTTGGTGGTTTTGAAGAGAAGTTGGTGGGGATTTATGGGTGGATGTGGGTAAAGAAGTCTATTGTTGTATCTTCTAAACTTCCCGATTGGAATTCGACCGGCATTCCCTTTGGCGAGCTACTTCAGAGGGTTACATCTTCTTATGGAGTTGAAAAATTTCGAGAGGACCTTGCGCGAGGGATGGGAGCCATGGCCTGCAAGGCCAGTGCGGAGCTTTAGCGGAGCACCGCAGCGATAGCGGAGTGGCGGACAGCCCGGCCCCAAAGGGGCGCGCCCAAATGAAAAAAAATTCAACACAGTTTTTCCACTCATGCGGAGCTCGAGTTAAAATTCATTTTCATTGCATAAAATAGGATTGATGCTTTCGGCTTGAACTGTTTCTACTAAACAGCTTTTACGATTTTATGTTGTGGCTTGCGTGCGTATTGCTTACCAACTCAGATATAGCCTCTGATAAGTTGGGAAACTTAAATATGAAACCTGCCTTGATAATTTTATATGCGCTCACTTTGTTGCTACCCAGCAGCACTTGTGCTTTTTCTTTGCCTAACATGATGTTTAGCACATACGATGGCACACATGGAAGCAAGACGGGCACATGCAAGGCTTTTGCTATCTCATGTAGCACCTGCTTGTTGGTAGCCGGATTGGGCGATACGCCGTTGTATATGCCCCGGATATGATCATTATTTAGTGCATAGATAAATATGTTGCAAATATCTTCTATATGAATCCAGGGAATGTATTGGCGGCCGCTTCCTAAGGGTGCTCCCAGTCCATACTTTACGGGAGTGGCCAGTTTTTTGAAGGCACCTCCCTCGGCGGCAAACACTATTCCTATCCGTATTATTACAGTGCGTATATTCAACTTCTCAAACGCTATAAGTTCTTCTTCCCATGCGGCAACTACATCGCTGAGAAATCCTTGCCCTTTGTTGGAATCCTCACTTACCCAATTCTCACCTGTGTCATATCCGTATATTCCTATGGCGGATGCTGCTACTAAAGTGTTTGGCCGTGGAGAGGTCTTTTCAAGTTTGTGGTATAGCAGACGAGTACTTTTTATGCGGCTATCAACTATTTCCTGTTTATAGGAGGGAGTCCATTTTTTTTCAAACACATTGGCGCCTGCCAAATGTATTATGCAATGGCAGTTTGCAAAAGCTCTATCGTCAACATACTCCTCATCCACATTCCATTTATATTTTTTTATTTGTCCGCATGCATCTTCCTTTCTGCTAAGATAAGCCACCTGATGATTTGAAGAAGAGAGCATTTTTGTCAATCTCTGTCCGATGAGACCTGTACCTCCGGTAATTAAAATATTCATATTAAAATTCGTTAAGTATTTGATGCTTGTGTATTTTTGATAAACATAAAACTTAGCGATATGATTCGGTTGGCTATACTGATTTTGATACTTCACATAAATTCCTTGTACGCTCAAACTCTAAAAATAAAGGTACAAGAATCGAAAGAAACCGTAGCAAGCGAATCGCTGCAGGGCATGTATTCGCTTATTGAATTGGATAAAAAAGAAATCGAACGAGCCTGGGAGAAAAAACTGAAAGAATATGGAAAGCTCACCAAAAAAGACAATCAATATATAATAACAGAAGCCAAAGTGCCGGATGTGTGTGTGCTGTGTCAGGTTTACTCCAAGGTTGAGTTTACTCAAAAAGGCACTAAAGTATGGTGGGCGTTTGTATCGAACGGGAAAAACATTCAACGAAAGGAAGATTCGATAAGCTACAGGGCTGCAGAAAAACTGTTGTATGAATTTACTTTTAATGCCTATCGTGAAGATATAAACCGACAAATTCAGGATGCTGAAAAAGCTCTTGCCATAGCAGTAAAAACCCAAGAGAAAAAAATCCGGGAAGGGGAAAAATTAGTGGAAGACAGCCTGCAAAACCGAATGGAAAAAAAAATGCTCGAAGAAAAACTGGTAAAAAACGAACAGGAAATTATTCAACTGCGTCAGCAAATCATTCAGAACAAAAGAGACCAGGCTGCCGCAGCTGAAGATGTGGAGAAAATGAAAAAAGCCGTGGAGATTGTGAAGAATAAACTTAAAATGATAGAGTAGCTATTCTATCACTACAATCTTGTGTATTTTATCTCCTTGTTTTATGAGGTCTATTATCTCGAGGCCTTCCGTTACTTTTCCAAAGCAGGTGTGCACCCCATCCAGATGTTTTGTGGTATTTCGGGCATGGCATATAAAAAATTGTGAACCTCCGGTATTTCTGCCGCGATGCGCCATGGAGAGCACACCTCTGTCGTGATATTGATTGCCTCCTGATGTTTCGCATTTTATCGTATATCCAGGGCCTCCGCTACCCGTACCATTAGGGCAGCCTCCCTGGGTTACAAATCCTGGAATTACTCTGTGAAAAGTAAGCCCATCATAAAATCCTTTTTTGGCCAGAGTAATAAAATTAGATACCGTACCCGGCGCATCATTTACAAAAAACTCTACCTTCATTATGCCTTTTTCTGTGTGTATTTCTGCCGTCATCTTGTTATGATTTTTTTTCTGCAAGTAATGAAAAAAACAGGTATCGAAAACATTTTGCAGGTAAATTCTTGTGATCAGCGTTCAGTAAAAAAAATGTGCGATATTAGCAGCAAAATTAATTACAAAGGGTGAAAGTATATTTTCGGATTCTTTCTTATGCAGATAAGTTTGGCCTTTCGGCCACGGTTTATGCTCTGCTTATGGCGTTGTCCATACTGTTTGGGCTCATAAATTATAGTTTTTTAATGCCCACGCTGGATATTTTGTTTGATCAGCACCTTACAGCATCCGCCACAAACATGAGCAACATATATCGAAAAGCAATGGACAGCGCTACACAGATGCTCATATCCGAATATGGGAAAAAAGGCGCTTTGCTTTCTATTTGCTTTATTTTGGCGGCAGCCAACTTGCTCACAAATTTTTTTAAATATTTTTCTCTTCGAATAATTACGCGAATACGAGCTAACGTGATATACAATTTACGCAAACATATATTTGATAAACTTACTACCTTCCACTTAGGTTATTTTACCAATGAACGCAAAGGCGATCTTGTATCACGCATTACAAACGATGTACAGGAGGTTGAAAATTCAGTTATTAATACACTTACAGTGCTCTTCCGCGACCCGCTTACCATCATTATTTACTTCACTGTATTGTTTTTTTTATCGTGGAAGCTTACACTCATTACCATAATTATACTTCCTGTTTCAGGTATAATCATATCCGGCATAAGCAAGCGGCTGAAGCGTGAATCGGAAGAAGGGCAACATACTTTAGGACAAATGCTTTCCATTGTTGATGAGATGATATCCGGCATGCGTGTGGTATTTGCCTTTAATGCCCAACAGTATATGTACAATAAATTTGATCAACAAAACAAGCAGTATGTACGGTTGCTGAAAACCATGTATGATAAAAGAGAACTCGCCTCTCCACTATCGGAATTCATGGGTGTGTCAGTGGTTGGAGTAGTGTTATGGATAGGCGGCAGCATGGTGCTTAAACAGGAAATGAAGGCCAGTGAATTTTTCTTCTACATCATTTCATTTTATCAGATATTAGTGCCGGCAAAGGCCTTGTCCAATTCTTTCAGCAGCATACAGCGAGGGTTAGCCTCTGCTGACCGCATATTCAAAATTATAGATACTCCCACACAGATTTCCGATGCTCCGGATGCAACAGACGCTCCACCATTTTCTGACGCCATAGAATTTAAAAATGTTTGTTTTCGATATGGCCATGAGGAGGTACTGAAAAACATAAACATAAGAATTTCCAAAGGCAAAATGATAGCCCTGGTAGGGCCGTCGGGAGCAGGGAAATCTACACTCGCTGACCTCATACCACGTTTTTATGATACTACAAGTGGAAATATATTTATAGACGGCCGCGATGTAAGGAGTCTCACATTAGATTCGCTACGTGCGCAGATTGCTGTGGTTACTCAAGAACCTATTCTGTTTAACGACACGGTTTACAACAACATCCTTTTTGGTAATCCCGGTTGCTCAGAAGAACAGGTGATTGAAGCAGCACGTATAGCCTATGCACACGATTTCATAATGCAGCTGGAACATGGCTACCATACCCACATTGGCGATCGCGGCATGAAACTTTCCGGAGGGCAACGCCAACGTATCAGCATAGCCCGTGCCGTGATTAAGAATCCAGCTATATTGATTTTGGACGAAGCCACTTCGGCCTTAGATACAGAATCTGAAAAATGGGTGCAAGCCGCTTTATCTACACTCATGCAAAACCGCACTTCTCTCGTCATAGCACACCGCCTTAGCACCATTCAAAATGCCGATGAAATCATCGTGCTCGACAAAGGTAAAATTGTACAACATGGCACCCACAAAGAACTAATGCAGGAAGATGGATTGTACAGAAAACTCCACCTTAATG
The DNA here is from genome assembly GCA_025054875.1 of Cytophagaceae bacterium. GTDB lineage: Bacteria > Bacteroidota > Bacteroidia > Cytophagales > Cytophagaceae > JANWYS01. The sequence continues at coordinate 13,902 of JANWYS010000062.1, forward strand.
GAACAAGCCTGTAATGCCGGATATTGTGCTGCAATGATTTAGTGATACTGCACTTTGAATTTGTTTTTCAAAAAACAAATGTTTATTATAGCATTGATAAGTATGATATGGGAAAGAAAGTTTTAGTGCTGAATCAAGACTATCGTGCAATTACGGTATGTAGCGCACAAAGGGCTTTTTTGCTCATATACATGCAAAAAGCAGAAGCCATAAGCTCGGCAAAAGGCCTTTATCTGCGCACAGTTTCTAAATCCTACCCGTTGCCTTCCATAATACGTTTGAATCAGTACGTACACGTCCCATACAAAGGGGTAGTGCTGAGCCGGCAAAATATATTCAAGAGAGACAATTACCAATGTCAATACTGCGGGGCAACTACGGATTTAACTTTAGATCATGTATTACCACGCTCCCGAGGCGGCCTCACCAGTTGGGATAACCTTGTTACAGCATGCAAGCAATGTAACTCCCGAAAAGGCGACTACACTCCCGAAGAGGCTCAAATGCCTTTGCGCCGTAAACCATTTAAGCCTTCTTTTTTTATGTTCCTTCGCGATTTCTCAGGAGTGATAGACGAAGAATGGATGCCTTACCTGGGGAAAAGTGCAAAACTGGGAGCCTGACTTCCTTAAGTAATCTACTGATATACCCGAAAAAAAAAATTCAGTTATGACTCTATACAAAAACTGATATAAGACACATTTTCTGTTGTAATATGTTCAACCAATGCCTCTGCCAAACAACTCATCAGCAAAGGCCTCTGTCGCTTTACGAATCCAAAATTTTTCTAATACCTGAAACAGGTAAAAAGAGTGAAAGATTTTTTTATTTAGTGGTTGCAAGCATTAGAACGCAAGTTGAATCTTATCATATAGTGAAGCGTTTACATATGCAACAGAAATCAGCGCATCATGATATGGTGAATAATGCCTGAATAAATTAAAAGGATTTTTTAACTTTGAGCGGCTTACAGTGTTTGTATGAAAAACGTTGCGTATTATAAATCCAGAATAAAAACCTACTACGAAACCGTAATGATAGTAGCGTTAAAAAATCTTAAGTTGAGGTACAGAAATTCGGCCTTAGGATTTTTGTGGACATTAATTAACCCACTCTTCATGCTTTCTATATTTGTGTTTGTGTTTGGCAAGATAGTTAACAACATAGAAAATTATCCTTTGTATGTATTGTCCGGGTTAATATTTTGGAATTTTTTTGTTTCGTCATCCAATCAGATGATAAATAAAATATTGGAGAGCGGAGGGATATTAAAGTCGGTAAACATTCCTCCGGTAATCTTTCCTTTGTCAGCACTTATTTCCAACCTAATTAATTTTCTGATCACGTTTGTGCCGTTTTTTGCTCTAATGATTTTTTTCGGATATAGACCCTCTTGGATTACTCTGCTCATCATTCCTTATATCGCGCTCTTCTCCATGTTTACGTTCGGATTTTCAATGATATTAACCAGCATGAATGTTTTTTTCAGAGACATTGAAATGTTTTGGACGAGCATTACACCTGCCTTATTTTACGCAACCCCTGTTGTATACATGGTACCGGCAGATATTAAAAATTACATGCTACTAAACCCCTTCACTCACTTCATGGAACTTGCCAGAGATATTCTTTATTGGGACAGAATACCTACCTTAGGACATGTAGTCTATCCCATCCTGATTACAGCAGTAGCATTGTTTGCAGGCTTGTCAGTATACAACATTTTACGCAAAGGTTTCATATCTCAATTTTAAAACATGAAAATGGACAAGGCTCCTGTTATTATTACTAAAGATTTAGAAGTAAGTTTTCTTGTACAGAAACATGGCTTAAACTCTATCAAACAATATTTTTTTTCATTTGGCGGACAAAAACTATTTGAAAAGAAAAATGTTTTGAGAGGGATTAATTTGGAGATATACCAAGGCGAATGCTTCGGACTTTTGGGTAAAAATGGTTCAGGGAAAAGCACCTTGCTCCGCACAATGGCCGGAATCATAAAGCCTGATAAAGGGCATGTAGAAATCAGAGGCAGAATAGCTCCGCTGCTGGCTTTGGGAGTAGGCTTAGAACCTGAAATGTCAGGAATAGAAAATATAAAACTCTGCTCTGCCTATATGGGGATTTCCAAAAAAGAAATCAAGGAATCCATTCAAAAAATAATTGAATTTTCTGAATTAGGAAACGATATACACATGCAAGTAAAAAGGTATTCCTCCGGAATGATGGCAAGGCTTGCCTTCTCTATGGTAGTAACTTTGGACCCCGAAATACTGGTAGTTGACGAAGCCTTGGCCGTAGGCGATTTAGGATTTCAAAACAAATGCCTGAATCGGATTCTGGAATTAAAAAACAGAGGTACAACCATATTGTATGTCTCGCACAATAATGATGAAATAAAGAAGCTCTGCAACCGCGCTGCATGGATAGAGGAAGGTAAGGTGAAAATGATAGGACAAGCGCAACATGTGGTAGATGCTTATGTCAAACAGTTTTGTTAGGCTACAATCTCTTTGAACATTTCACAGACTCTCTGAATCATAAACCCATTTATACATTAGAGCTTTTCACTTTCAATCGGGATTCCGCATAAGTGGAAAAACTGTGTTGATTTTTTTTATTTGGGCGCGCCCCTGCGGGGCCGGGCTGTCCGCCACTCCGCTATCGCTGCGGCGCTCCGCTAAAGCTCCG
>JANWYS010000063.1 GCA_025054875.1 Cytophagaceae bacterium
GAAGCATGAATGGGAACTTCGCTACGGCTACGCCTCCGCTCCGTTCCCATTCATGCAAGTATGTAACAAATAAAAAAGTACTATGTTTGTAAAAAAAACAACTACACTTCATACACACTTTTTGGGATACTACCTTGTCAAGCAGTCGTTTCATCTGTATTTTAGTCCATTTCTTATATAAGTTTGTTACATCACAAAAAAAGAAATCTCTTTCGAAAACTTCCTGAAAATTCCATATTGAAGCGAAAAATCAGTGTGAAATTGTATATTCAACTGAAAAATCTGGGTTTAAAAAACAACTCACTTTACACACTTTTTGGGACAGTATCATCTACCCAGAGGATCTTCTTCCTAAAATAGGATATATCAAAAAGATTTTTTCTTTAGAATTGTATTAAGTTCATCGCGTTCAAAGATCCAAACACAGATTCCATAAAAAACAACGCTTGAAACAGAAAGAATACACTTCAAAATAAAGGAAACATAAATGTTGCTTAGAATAAAAATTATGATTGTGGCAAGCGCTATGTAGAAAAATATGGAGCCCAAAGGATATTGAATCGGATAGTATTTATTCCCGTAATAATAACTCATTGCACACATGGTGAAATAGCAAACTAATGTAGCAAAGGCTGCTCCCATATATCCGGCTATTGGGATAAATAATAAATTCAGAACAATGGTTATACATGCTCCTAACAAACTTATATAAGCACCAAATTGTGTACGATCGCTTAGTTTATACCATACAGATAGATTGTAGTATATTCCTAAAAAAAGGTTAGCCAGCAGCAAAAGAGGCACCACTCCCAATCCGGTGCGGTATATTTCTTTTCTAAGTAACAATCCGAAGAAATCTAAATTTACGCTGACAACTAAATATATTGCAGAACAAAAAATAACAAACCATTTCATCACCTTTGCAAAAAGGTCTGGTGCGTTTTTGTCGGCTGCTTTGGAAAAAAAGAATGGTTCTGCTGCATAACGGAAAGATTGTACGGCAAGTGTCATAAACATAGAAAGTTTGTAGCATGCACCAAAAATACCGAGGGCTTCAAGTTTAGTAATGCTGCCGTAAAAACCATCAGGTAATACATATTTCAACATCGCACGACTCAGCATTTCATTTATCATGCCTGCTATTCCCATGATCATTATTGGATATGCATAATTGAAATAGGGCTTTATTTCTGTATAACGCAATGAAAACCTCCAACCGTTTGTCAGAGGTATAATGAGCATGGGCACAAAAATAAGATTAGCCAGTAAGTTGGACATGAAAACAAATTCTACCTGACGCGAGGAATCATAAAAAATATTAATTAATGGCTGTAGAAAAGATAAATATTTGCCTTGATGAATCTGCGCACATACAACAAGGAAAAAAATATTAAAACAAATGTTCAGGAGAATGTTAATGAGTTTGATAATCACAAAAAATTGAACTCTGTTTTTAAATCGTAATCTCGCAAAAGGTATAGCAACAAAAGCATCTATGAACATCACGCAAGCCAACCAAATTACATATTGCGGCTTTCCGGAATATCCCATGGATTCTGATATAGAGGAAGAGAAGAAAATAAGAGTTAAAGTAAACAGAATCCCCAATATTGTTATGAACGACTGAATGATACTGTATACATTTTTTTCATCAGCCTGATCCTTGTTGGCATACCGAAAGTATGCGGTTTCCATGCCAAAAGTGTAAAGTATGTTGAAGAAAGCCACATAAGCATAAAATTCCGTGACAATGCCATACCTGCCGGGTTGCATGACAGATGTATAAAAAGGGACAAGCAAAAAATTCATGCTACGCCCTATAATACTGCTGAGTCCATACAAAGCAGTTTGCGAGAGAAGTTTTTTAAATGTACTCAAATCAACTACTCTAAAACATGGTTACAATATAAAGCATTTATAGCTAATATGATTTAACAAAGCTGCATCTGTTTCCGTTATCTTTCATGACCAACAATCGAAGTCATTTAAAATTTATCTGACCGTTTAGGTCTGCAAACCCAAAACAGATTTGCTTCATGAAGACATATACACACTCAAAACCTTTGGTGAAAGAAGGCTTGTTACGGCCTGAACTCAGAGTTATATTTTAACAACATATTGCTAAGTTTCTGATGGGCTGCTATGCAGTTTTTTTTTGAATATAGCAAGCAACCCTTTTGGCGCAGTTATTTTTTTTTCAGTTTTAATTTTTTCCTGCAACTTCAAAATGCCTCCTATGAGTGCTTCCGGCCTTGGTGGACAGCCGGGCACATATACATCTACCGGTATTATTCGATCTACTCCTTTTACTACATGATAGCCGTGTTCCCAATATGGCCCTCCGCAATTAGAGCAAGACCCCATTGAAATCACATAGCGTGGTTCGGGCATTTGTTCGTAAAGACGACGTATACGGTCGGCCATTTTGAAGGTTACTGTTCCAGCTACTATCATCAGGTCCGATTGACGGGGTGATGGACGCATCAGTACTCCAAGCCTGTCTAAGTCATAATGAGAAGCATAAGTTGACATCATTTCAATAGCACAACAAGCTATACCAAAACCCATCGGAAATATAGAGGATAATCTTGCCCAGTTCAGTACATCTTCAGCCGTTGTTAGAATTATTCCCCCGTTTCCGGTTTTGGTTTCTATATGTTGCGCGGATAATTGCATGTTCCAAATTTACAAAAAGAATGGTTAACCTCATTTCGGCACATTGATTTGATACTCATGTAATCTTAATGAATCAATGAAAATATTGCTAAAACCTTTTTAACAAGAGCTTACTTTATCTCCTTCCTTGTTAAGTGAAGATCATTTCTACTATATGAAGTTTCTGTGTGGTAATTTTGGTAGCAATGGTCAAACATAGATTACCCAAATAGATGATAACTCCTAATAAGTTAGATTTATATGATTATTACATATTTTTATATTGAAATAATACAGTTTTTTATTAATTATATTCATTTTTGATAATTGTTAATAAAATACAATTATTTTAATAAGCATTAAACTTAAAGAAGAACTATTTGTACGCAAAGTATAAATTTACAAATGTTAGCGATTTTCTTATTATCTTTGTCAATAAAGAATTTCAGGCAAGCTTACCTTAAAATTAAAATCAATTTATAAAGAAACAACTCGAAAATTAACCTCATTGAAAATATGAAATATTTAAGTTTAAACAACGATGAATACAAAGAATTGTTGCGGTTAAAAAGGCATCAGTTACCATTTTATTTGATTGTAATATTATTAATGACTTTGGCAACTTATCTGATATCAATAAAATTTATTTTCATAGAGGATGTACTGGTATCCATTGTGCTTACCTTTTTGGTTCTGAACTTGTGTTTACTATTCATTTACACAAAAAACCGTTCGTACTTACATGACTTACAAAAAAGGAAGAAAAGAGTATATGTTGGTTTAGTTGCAAATAAAAAAATCAAAGACTCAAAATACTTAATTAATGTAGATGGAAATTTATTCATCGTAAATGATGATGTATATCATAATTTAAACATAGGGGATCGGGTAGAAATACACACATCAGAAAAATCTAAACATTTATTCAAAGTTTTAAAGTTAGATAATCAATAAGGGCTGATGCTATTAATAGAAGTTAGTTCTTTTCTTATATCGTGATCCATACAAGCCAAAATAAGCTATTGAAAAGTAGCAGATAAATATGAGCAGTATTCCGTAATTTAATCCTACAGTGGATACTGCAAAAGGTACAGCTGCCCCCCCAACGATTGACATGTTTAACACAGCTGAAGCTTCTTCGGTGTGACTTCCCATACCGTCAATACCCATGGTAAATATGCACGGGAACAACACAGAATTAAAAAAACCTGTGCATGCCAATATCCATACGCCAGAAGAATGGTTTTGCAATATCACATAAGCAGATATCAAGATGAGTGCACCAATGGGATATATCACCATACATTTTCTTGGACTTATTTTTCTCAATATTGCAGCACCGCTAAATCGTCCTGCCACTGCGGTACCCAGATATACAGGCACTAACCAAATTAAATTATCTTGCTTGCTGTACATTGAGGCAAGATGTTTATAAATGGACATCTCTGCACCAACATAACAAAAAATAGCAATAGCGCCGAAAAACACTTGTTTGTATTGAAATATAAATGACCTGGGCCTTTCTACGTTCAATGGTTTGAAACGGCTGGTATCAAGATGAGGAATTTTGCTGAACATCAGAGAAAAGGCAAAGAAGAGCATCAATACTCCGATAACTAAATATGGGGCTTCTACATACAATACAGACGCTCCTTTATATTCCTTCGGATCTAAATTCAGTAATGAGTCTACGCCTCCACGTCCGAATATCATGAATAAAGATCCGGAGAAAAAAATTGCTATAAATGTACCTAAAGAATTGAAAGCTTGTGCAAAAGTAAGTTTGCTTGCTCCAAATCCACGCATGCCCAGAAGTGCTACATAGGTATTGGCAGATACCTGCAACATAGTGATGCCGGCGCCCACTGCAAAAGTAGATGCAAAGAGCAAATGAACGGAATACATTTCTGCCGCAAGAAAAAATATGAGGCATCCGACAGCACTGGTTGTACATCCGAATACCATGCAAGATTTATACCCATAACTGTCTATGTATTTTGCTGCGGGATATGAAACTAAAAGATACGCTCCAAAGAAACAAAACTGTATCAATAAGATTTCTTTATCGCTCAGAGAAAACACAACCTTATATTCTTGAGAAAGCTCAAAAACCATAGTAGTCATAAGCCCCCACATGAAAAACAAAGCCGATAAAAGAGCTAATGCAACGTTATAATTTTTACTACCGGTATTGTACATAATGCAAATAAAAATTCGTAAATCTCAATTATAACCATTTATTTTCACATCTTAACATTTTTCGTTTAATTATCTCAACCCTGTTGAGTTGAAAATAAAAAAATAAAATATATTAGGCCTCCATATTGAAAACTAACACCAAAACTTATGACATATAGAATAGAAAAAGATACCATGGGCGAGGTGCAAGTACCTGCCGATAAATATTGGGGAGCACAAACAGAGCGTTCGCGCAACAACTTTAAAATAGGGCCCGAGGCATCCATGCCTAAAGAAATCATATATGCTTTTGCTTATCTGAAAAAAGCTGCAGCACATGCCAACTATGAGCTCGGTGTGTTGCCTGTAGAAAAAAGAGACCTTATCTCCAAAGTGTGCGATGAAATACTTGAAAAAAAACTCGACGACCAATTCCCTCTTGTGATATGGCAAACAGGTTCCGGTACTCAATCTAACATGAATGTAAATGAAGTCATTGCCAATCGTGCGCATGTGCTTCAGGGAAATAAACTTGGCGAAGGAAAAACGTTTTTACATCCTAACGATGATGTAAATAAATCGCAGTCCTCCAACGACACATTTCCCACAGCTATGCATATTGCTGCTTACAAGATGGTAGTTGAAATTACGTTGCCCGGTGTTGAACTGCTCAAAAATACACTTCTTAAAAAGTCAGAAGAATTCAGAAACATAGTGAAAACAGGACGCACGCATTTTATGGATGCCACCCCACTCACACTTGGACAAGAATTTTCCGGATATGTGCAGCAGTTAAAAAGCAGTATTCGCGCCATTAAAAATGCTTTGGAACCGGTGAGAGAACTCGCCTTGGGCGGCACAGCCGTAGGTACCGGACTAAATGCCCCAAAAGGATATGATGTATTAGTGGCAAAAAAAATTGCCGAATTTACAGGCTATCCATTCGTGACGGCAGAAAACAAATTTGAAGCACTTGCCGCTCATGATGCAATGGTAGAACTCTCGGGAGCTCTAAAACGCACCGCTGTAGCTTTGATGAAAATAGCCAACGATATACGCATGCTCAGTTCAGGTCCCAGAAGCGGCATAGGCGAAATTATAATACCGGACAATGAACCGGGGTCCTCTATTATGCCAGGCAAAGTGAATCCTACACAACCCGAAGCAATGACTATGGTGTGCGCGCAAGTAATAGGTAACGATGTTGCTGTATCGGTGGGTGGTGCAAACGGTCACTTCGAGCTTAATGTATTCAAGCCCTTAATAGCAGCAAACGTACTTCAATCAGCAAGGCTTATTGGCGATGCTTGTGTATCTTTTAACGACAAATGTGCCGTAGGTATCGAACCTAACAGGGAAGTGATCAAAAAACATCTTGAAAATTCTTTAATGTTAGTTACAGCACTAAATACACATATTGGTTACGATAATGCTGCAAAAATTGCCAAGAAAGCCCACAAGGAAAACAAAACACTACGCGAAGCCGCCATTGAATTGGGTCTTTTGACCAACGAACAATTTGACCAATGGGTACGTCCGGAAGATATGGTCTGAGAAATCATTTACAGAGTTTTTAATAAAAACATAGCACTATCCCATTTTGTGCATTCCTAAGTACTCATTGAATTTTCACAAGTATTGTTTCCAAGGCACAAAATGGGATTATTTGTATTCCCAAAGATGTCATAATGATACTTCTTATGAGCAATTCTCATGTTTTCTTACCTTTTTGGTAACAAATAGCAACAAAGCTACTCATCAGAGTAAATTTTACGCGCATAATCAGGGTACAGATGAGCAACTTATTTATAAGTTTAGAAATATTTTATCTTGTAAAAAACATACTTTTTTAAATCAACCTTTGACGGAATTCATAGCTTTTCATTTAATACAATCCTGCGGACAAACAAAGAAAGCTATGAAAAAAAGAGCTATACTACTTCATATAGCATCAGCATGCCTGTTGATTTTTGTGTGTATTTCTGTCAAATCACAAATCATTAAAGATTGTCCATCTTATCCGGCTACGTCGTATTTTGACTCTTTATGCTTCAACCCCATAGGAAATAATCAAATTCTTTTGGGCCAGGGACGCGTAAGGCATCAGGACTTATGGGGCTCTTTTTACAGAGCAGATATATATATACCTGTAAACCGTCCTTTGTGGGCAATTGCACAAGTACATGGATGGCACCTCATACGAAACATTCTGAAATACGAACCATACGACAAACATATGTTTGCCGCCACCATGATGAAAGAATCATACATGGGTTGTGATGGAGGCATATCATTTGCCGGTCTGCCACCACCTTTTCAGTATGATATTACAACTACGCCCAACTTCCAACCGGGAAATGCGATGAACATACGCGATGGTTGCTTCCATATAGACAAAACCGATGGCACACAAGGTGTATTGATGAAATACTACCCCCATAGATTTTATGATTTAGACTATCATCATGGCAATTACATCGGTGGCACAAACTATGAAAGAGCCATTATCTCAAAAGTAATGTATGATGTAATACTTTATAGGCTTAGAGAATATTCGGATGGACTAGACCCGCAAGGTGTGCTGAATAATGCTGCCGATCCCTTTGCAGGAGAAATCTACACAGCTATAGGTTACAACAGAGGTTTCAATGACAGCAGGCTCATCACTGTATTGGACAATCCGGGACGCAGAGCTACAGCCATTGCCTCTGCCAATTGGCTTACTTTGAACGTGGGTTCGGGGTCATTGGGTTATGATTATACACGAGCTACATCGCAAGTGGTGCGCGTGCTCTCAAACAACAATTATACCGGCACACCTGTGCCCAAGCCCGACCCTTCATTTGCCGACAGTGACAATCAATGGCACAGCTGGTATGATTACCACTATTCATGGGCACAGGTTGAAACGTATTTAGACAAAATCCTTTTTATGTATCCCGAAGCTAACGCTGCTTTAGTTAAAAGCAAAGTAAAGTTCGCTTTTGATCAACAGAAAGATGCTTCCGGAAGAGTTTCCTTTCGCTACAGGTTCGGCCCCGTTCTCGATGCCATAGTGCTCGCTCTTCCATACGATGATCCCATGCCGGTAATATTATCATCCACAGCTACTATGGACCAATGCGCGGGGAAGGTAGGGCCTGTGGTAAAAATTACACCTTCCCTACCGACTACCGTATGCAACGGACAAAGTGTGCAGCTCTCTACAATAGCCGGCAGCGGATACACCTACCAATGGAAAAGAAACGGCGTAAATATTCCGAATTCCAATACTCCCCCACACATATTTTACGCCACAACATCCGGATCATACAGTGTGGTAGTTACCACTTCTTCGGGAGCTGTTATCCCCTCAGAGTGCGCCATTGATGTGACTGTAAATAATTGCAGCTCCTGTAGCATGACTGCTCAGGCAACCATTACAAATAACTCCTGCACCGGCAGAGATGATGGCTCCGTAGCCATATCTCTTACAAATGCATCCGGGCACCTTCCCGCTCAAATCAACTGGACAGGGCCTGTTTCCGGCAACGCTACTTTGTCTTCAACAACACACCATTTGAGTAATCTGCGGGAGGGCACATATCAGATTGAAATAGTTTCGATTGCTAACCCTACATGCAGAGCATTTGCTACTGCACGCCTCAGAGAGGCAATACGCCTCAACCAATCTCTAAGTATACAATCTACACCTTCATCATGCAATTCGGCTCAATTAACCGGCATCATCACCAACAATCCCTTGCCTGAATGCGACTACAGACTGCAGTTGTTTGAAAATTCGGGATCTCCCTGGTGGGATCATTCTATATTAAGAATAGATGTTTCTGCTAATGGTAATTCTTTGGGTATGATACGTCCGAGAAAAAGAGTGTGGAACGACCCTGTATGGCTCGATACATTGCTCACTATACCACACAATGCCACAATAAGAGTGAGCATTAACAACATAACCACAACCACACAAACCGGGCCGAATTTCAGCTTACGCATGTTTCATCCCAATGGTACAGTGGCCTTCACTGAAAATCTGAGCGGACGAACTTTTCCCACAAACATGACTACCCTACGCACACTTACCGCTAATTGCCAGGAAGCTATGCCTGCATACACTTATTCATGGACTCCTACTGCGGGACTTAGTTCTACCAACACTGCTGCCACAACAGCAGCCGTATCGGCCAACACCACATACACTCTTCGTGCATACCATCCCGATCCTACAAAAGCCGGGTGTTTTCTCTCAGCATCTGTATTGGTGGAAAATAAATGCACACCTCTCTCTGTGTCTCAATTCATTCTTACTGCCAACTCTCAACACAATATGTTAGAATGGTATTGGGCGGAAGACGCTGAAAAAATTCTTTATTATGAAATACTCAAATCCGATGATGGTTCAACTTTCTCTACGGTTGCCATATCGGTACAAAACACGGCTGTTGTTTCTGCTTCCGCATATTATCAAGTAAGAGCCGTAACCGAACACTATCGTCATATCTATTCAAACATCGTCAATGTTGAAGGGAATGAATGGGATGTCAGAATTTCTCCCAATCCTTCATCAGAAAAATTTACGGTTTATTTTAACCAGGTCACTCCAGCCTGCGCTGAAATCTATGACATATGCGGAAATACAATCAACATTATGAAAAATCTCCAATCAGGCGATGATTTGGGAGAAGATTGGAAACCCGGACTGTATTTTATAAAAATACATAGTGCTAACCATCAGACAGTGATACGTAAAATAATTAAACACTAACCTTGAAACAACAATAAAAATTTAACTACACTTACAGCCACTTCCAATCCGATTCATTTCCGTTTTCATCTACCACCCTGCAACGGAGCATGTCTGTAAATACTTCAGGTTTCATGATTGATTTGTGCTTTAAAGCACGCAGGCATTCCTGAATACCTTCAATGATGGAAGGATGGGGGTGTATGAGTTCGGCGAGTTCGTCTATACCTTTGTCCATATGAATCAATAAAGCAACCGCTTGTATGGCACTGGAGGCATGTACTCCTATGGCGCGCATTCCGAGTATTTTTATATCGTCATCATTTGTAACCAATATTTTAAAAAAACCGTTGGTGTTATTCATCGCTATAGCTCTTGGAATGACGCTGTAATCAATGGTTACTACTTTGTAAGGAATTTTTCTTCGTCGTGCTTCGCTTTCGTTCATTCCAACTCCGGCAGTTTCGGGATTCAGAAACATAATGGTAGAGATGTTTCTATAGTCAAGTTGCGGAGGATTGGGTAAATACATCAATTCGACAGCATGCCTGCCTTCCATTTCACCAACGTTTACCAAAGATATATCGGCAGTGAGGTCACCCACGGCATATATGTTGGGCACAGAGGTGCGCGAGTCGTTGTTTTTTATAGCCCCATTTTCCAAAAGTTCGACACCTACTTCTTCAAGACCCAAATTTTCTACATTGGCCACACGGCCAACAGAAATTAATGCTTTCTCTACATTAAATATTTCTCTATGCCCGTCCTTATATTGGAGTTCATATTCTACTCTGCCATTTTTAATTTCCATCCGTACAAGCTGAGAGTTGCGGTGCACATTCACACCATTGTCTATAAGATTTTGTTCTATTTTTGCGGCTAAATCGGCATCTTCAGCGGGCAATATGCGGTCGCCTTTATCTATGATGTTTACTTTTGTATATCCGAAGTTAGAAAATATAGTAGCCCATTCGCAACCAATCACACCGGCGCCGAGTATAACAATACTCTCCGGGAAATGGTCAAAACTTTCCACACCATCGCTGGTTACAATTATTTTTTCATCTATGGGTATATGCGGGAGTTTGCGTGGACGACTTCCTGTGGCCAGGACAATGTTCTCTGCATACACAATTTCTTCATTACCGTCAGGAGTTTTGATGAGTACTTCATGAGCCGATTTCAGCTTGCCTGTGCCTTTTATAAAATCAAAAATGTCACCATGCAATTCGTGCAGTTTGTTTACATGACTTTCCAACTGATTTTTTCGATACGCCATAGCAGCGTTCACCTGTTTTACAACATCTTTGAAGGTGACGTCAAATTTTGCTCCCATGTACTTCTTCACATTGGCACGTGCGGCAGCTATGTCTTTTGACAGCTCCCAAAAAGTTTTTGAAGAAAGCGCTCCATTATATAATCCTGCCCCACCAAGTTTATCTTTTTCTACCAATAAAACTTTTTTGTTAAAATCTATACCACGCATGGCTGCTGCATACCCCGATGGCCCGCCGCCTATTACACATATATCATATTTCTTCATAGAGACTTTTTTCTTTAAAAAAAATAAACATTCATAATTTATCAATTTATCCGTTCAAAGCAAATCACATAATGTGTCAATTACTATTTTTAACTCCTGCTCCTTATTCATTATACAATGAGGATAGGTTTTTATGATAGATACTATGCCAATTTCACGACATTGCTACGAACTAAAAACGATTAAGTATTTGAGAAAAACATTTCAATATTTACAACAATATAAACTAATCAAGTGAATTCCTTCTTATTTTATGTGCAATTATATGAGGAGTAAACCGACTGATTAAGATTGTTAGAGAACAACATCTGGAAGTTGTCTGTAAAAAAAACATTTTTTTTGCGTAAAAATAATTTCTATAATTGAAAGCTGGAAATTTAACGTGTAACATCAGGAATATAATGCAATATAAAATTGGAATAGACCTTGGAGGAACAAAAATAGAAGGCATTGTACTGGATGAGAATTTCAGGGAATGTTTTCGTAAAAGGATAGCCTCCGAACGTGAGAAAGGATACGAACACATATTAAACAACATAAAACTTTTATACGATGAGTTGTGCACTCATACCAACGGTCATCAGCATACATTTGGCATAGGCACACCGGGTGCTATATCTGCAAAATCCGGCTTGATGAAAAACTCCAATACAACCTGCCTCAACGGCCGTCCTTTTCATACTGACTTAGAAAAGAAGCTGGGAAGAAAGATTGCCATTGAAAACGATGCAAATTGTTTCGCTATGGCCGAAAGCCTACTGGGTATGGGGAAAGGCAAAGATATGACTTTTGGTGTCATAATGGGTACAGGATGCGGAGGCGGCCTTGTATACAAAGGTAACCTCATTTCAGGCCTGCAAAAAATAGCCGGAGAGTGGGGGCACGCAACCATTAACCCCAAAAACGGCCCAACCTGCTATTGCGGAAAAAAAGGATGCATTGAAACATACATATCCGGACACGGAGTTGAAAATTTATATGAAGCATACACAGGCACAAGAAGGCCATTTGCAGAAGTCATCTCTTTGTACAGGAACGGCGACAACAAAGCCTCCGATATAGTAAACCAGTTTTTTGAACATTTCGGCATCGCTATATCAAATCTGATAAATACCTTAGACCCAGACATAATCGTCGTAGGAGGAGGACTTTCTAACATAGACGAACTCTATACCATAGGAGTAGAACAAGTACGTAAATATGTGTTCAACGACTCTTTGGAGACTCCAATAGTAAAAAATATGTTAGGCGACTCTGCCGGCGTACTTGGTGCTGCACTGATAGGAATATAATTCCTCCTATAGCTGCCGTTGAAACCATTAACGTTAATTAAAATCTGCCTGCATAAATTTTAATGGATTCAACCTGCTTCACACACGTGAGCTTCCACTCTTTAAGACTTCAAAAGTATATACATTCCGTAGCTTCACCAACAACTCATGGCGATGTAGATAAAATTTGTCTTACATCAAATAAAATAAACATATCAACCTCTTTTGAATATGCTTTTTATGGTAAAACTTCTAATCATTATTTTTGTTTTGTGCAATCCAGCACCACTGATTTACAAATTTTTTCTTTACGTTAACAAATTTACAATTACATAACAATGTGATAATTATTTAAAAATAATATTGAAATAATTTTAACATCGAGATTACAACCTGAATGCTTAGCCATAAGAAAAACAAAGTTCTGATTATTGACGATGAGCAAGATATACTGGACATGTTGCAGTATATTCTGGAGAAAGAAGGTTATGAGGTAAAAGTAGCACACGATGGTAAAGAAGGCTTGAAGAGCGCTTTAGAATTTCAGCCTCGACTTATACTGTTGGATATAATGATGCCGGTGATGGATGGTATAGAGGCTTGCCGTCAGATGCGCGAAGCGGAAGAGCTTAAAGATACTATCATCGTATTCCTTACAGCACGTTCGGAAGAATATTCAGAAATAGCCGCATTTGAGTCCGGTGCGAACGATTATATCGTAAAACCAATAAAACCCAGAGCGTTGGTAAGCCGCATTGCATCGTATTTCAGAAAAGAAACAAGCGGCAAGAAAAACAACATCATCACCATAAACAACATTGTCATTGACAAACACAGTTACAGTGTTACAGTTGGCGATAAAAAAGTAACTCTGGCAAAAAAAGAATTTGAACTCCTGTACTTCCTCTGTCAACATCCTAATAAAATTTTCAATAGAGATGATATTCTCAAAAGAGTGTGGGGCACTGATGTATATGTGGTTTCACGCACAGTGGATGTACATATACGCAAAATCCGGGAAAAAATCGGAGAGCAATACATAAGTACTGTAAAAGGCATAGGCTACAAATTCGAAACAGGCTCATAGATTTTACCCGGCTCTCCCTGTTTTACTTATTCCCCAAACTTTTTTACCTTGTAGTCAGTATTAATACAACTACAAAAGCATATGAAGTGGTTAGCAGCTTTTTTTCTTCTCACATTATCGCACACATATGTTTGTGCACAGAAACAACCCACTCCCCTTGCCCTCAGCAACAAAGCCAAAATTGCGAAAGAATGGAGTATTGTTAAATATGAAATGTTTGGCGTACAAAGCCTGCCAGACTCCTCACAAATCAACGACAAAATTCATCTTAAACCGGATATGACATTTGTGCTCATTGAAAGAGGAAAAAAAATAACAGGTAAATGGTCTGTTCACAACGCCGGAGAGTGGATGTTTCTGCACGTATCAAGCCCTAAAACTGAAACACGTAATTTCAAGATTATTTCCGTAGATGATAAAGAAGCTGTCATCGAATATAAAGATCCGGATTTAGTAAAAACGAAATATTTCTTAAAGGCGCTTCAATAAATAGTAGCGATAATACATCGGAGTAATTATGTCCATAACCTTACGTTCAGAAGATGCACTTTTGTACCATGCACAAGGACAGCCGGGCAAAATAGAAGTTGTACCTACCAAAAAATTAATATCTCAGCTAGACCTGGCGATGGCGTATTCTCCCGGAGTAGCCGAGCCTTGCAAAGAAATACAAAAAAACAAAGAAGAAGTATACAAATATACGGCCAAAGGAAATTTAGTGGCCGTAATAACTAATGGTACAGCCGTACTTGGATTGGGCAATATAGGCCCGGAAGCCTCCAAACCTGTCATGGAAGGTAAAGGGGTATTGTTCAAAAAATTTGCCGGAATAGATGTGTTTGATATTGAAATTGACTGCTCTGATCCGGACAAGTTTATTGAAATTGTAAAATCGCTTGAGCCCACATTTGGTGCTATAAATCTGGAAGACATAAAAGCCCCCGAATGTTTCAAAATAGAGCAGGAGCTGCGTCGGCAGATGAATATTCCGGTTATGCACGATGACCAACATGGTACCGCCATAATTTCCGCTGCTGCACTGCTCAACGCTCTGGAACTGGCTGGCAAGCATATATCCGATGCGCGGTTCGTAGTATGCGGAGCCGGAGCCGCTGCCATAGCCTGCATTAATCTGTATGTGTCACTAGGTGTAAAAAAAGAAAACATCATAATGTTTGATAAAAACGGTGTGCTCACCGTGCATCGCAAGGACCTTGCCCCTGAACAATTTGTATTTGCAAGAGACCTACCCCCCCAACTTACATTAGCTGAAGCAATTAAAGGCGCGGATGTTTTCTTAGGTCTTGCTGCAGCCAACTTACTCTCAGCAGAAATGGTGCAATCCATGGCGCCCAATCCTATCGTATTTGCACTGGCCAATCCTATTCCTGAAATAGATTATCACCTGGCAAAAAGCTGCCGTGATGACATCATCATTGCCACAGGACGTTCCGATTATCCCAATCAGGTAAACAATGTACTGGGATTTCCCTACATATTTCGCGGAGCGCTGGATGTGCGTGCCTCTGAAATCAATGAGGCTATGAAAATGGCAGCTGTATATGCGTTGGCGCAGTTAGCCAAGGAGCCTGTACCCGACATAGTAAACAAAGCTTATGGAAACAAAGCTCTTTCCTTCGGACGGGAATATCTCATTCCAAAACCTCTGGATCCCAGACTCATCACTACATTGTCGCCAGCCATAGCAAAAGCTGCCATGGATTCGGGTGTAGCTAAAATTCACATTACTGATTGGGGAGCTTATCGCGAATCGTTAGAGCAACGCATCGGCATAGACCAGCGCCTGATGTCGCGTATTATCAGCCGCGCCAAACAACAACCCAAACGCGTGGTGCTTGCCGAAGCCGAGCACATAAAAATTCTGAAAGCCGCTCAAGTACTCATAGACGAGGGAATAGCCGTACCCATTCTTTTAGGCAACAAAAACATCATTGAACAACTCTGCATAGAAAACCGTCTCGACCTGAATGGCGTAGAGATTCAGGATCCCTATGAGGAAAAAAATAAAAGAATATACTTTGGCGAAAAACTTTATGAGAAGCGCAAGCGGAAAGGCCTCGAACTCGGCGACGGCCCTAAACTCATGCGCGACCATAATTATTATGGTGCAATGATGGTTGAACTCGGCGAAGCTGAAGCTCTCATTTCAGGACTCACCAAAGACTATGCCGCCACCATAAAGCCTGCATTGCAGGTGATTGGTGTTGCTCAATCTGTATCCCGTGTGGCCGGGATGTACATTATCATGTGCAAAAAGGGAACCTTCTTCTTTGCTGACACTACTGTAAACGTAAACCCCACCACAGATGAGCTTCTCGAAATCATAAAACTTACCGCAGAAAAAGTAACCTTCTTCGATACCGAACCCCGCATTGCCTTACTCTCCTATTCAAACTTCGGAAGCAGCAAAGGAGAGATAGCTGAGAAAATGATGCAGGTAACTACATTGGCCAAACAACAATTTCCTCATCTGCTCATAGAAGGAGAAATGCAAGCCAACATTGCTGTGAATACTGACATACAAAAAGAAAACTATCCTTTCAGCAGCCTGGCAGAAACGGGTGCCAATACTCTCATATTCCCCGACCTTGCATCCGGAAACATCTCTTACAAACTTTTGCAAGAACTCGGAAGCGCTGAAGCCATAGGGCCCATACTCATGGGCATGCGCAAACCTGTACACGTGTTGCAAATGGGAAGCTCCGTACGTGAAATCATCAATATGGTAGCCATAGCCGTAGTGGAAGCGCAAATTAATAATACTCACTGGAAAAACGGAATACGAACCGAATGAACGTATTATCGCATCTTATGCTATGATGATGTCGCCGTCAAAAGATTAAAGGGTTGTTTCTAATACCACGCATGAAAATGTTGGGAAGAAATCCATTCATCAATAATGACTCGATACTGTCCCAAAAAGTGTGTAAAGTGAGTTGTTTTTGGAAAGATTAATTAGATTAAAAACTAATAAAAG
>JANWYS010000064.1 GCA_025054875.1 Cytophagaceae bacterium
GATAGACTTTTGAATCTTGCTTCCATTTAATTAACTATTTTATGCTAAAACTAAATAAAAACGTAATTAATTAAAAGCCTAATCCAATATTTTTTTTGTTGTACATCATAACGACTAAGTTAATCTTATCATGCATCGGCACAAAAGTCTGTCGAAATGTTTTTTTTATGTAGGGCGCGCCCCTGTGGGGCCGGGCTGTCCGCAGGGCGCACCCAATATAAAAAACATTTCACTACACTTTTTCTGCTCATGCGAAAATCAGGATTTTTTAATTTAAGTATTTATACTTAAATTTTTAGTATTATTGAATTATATTTATTAATATTTTTAAAAAATGTATTAAATTTCAATTTTTATTTAGTTTTTTTTACTGCTTTAGTTGTTTAATAGTTAATTTTTTAATTATATTTACGATTAAATATACTAATATTTGTTTTTAAGTATGATTTATTAACTACTAATCATTAAAACAAAACGCTTATGCAAAAACTAACATTTTATTCAACCATTTTTATCCTGGCCTTTGTGTGGAATACAAATGCTCAAAACTCGGATTCAACAAAAACTGAGGATGATGGAAAGTTAACCGTGTCCGGTTATGTGGATGCTTATTACAATTGGGCATTTAATAAACCTTATTCCGGATCTTTATTAGGTATGGGAGGGGCCGGCCGTGCATTTGACAGAACAGTAGACCAATTTTCACTTGGCTTGGTGCAAACAAAGTTTACTTATTCCGGAAGTAAATACGACATAGTTGCCGACCTCACCTTTGGTCCGAATGCAGAACTTGGCAACTTCGGTAATGTAAATAATGCCGCATACAGTGGTGGTGGTATAGTGGGAGCAAACTTATATCAACATCCTGTATTTGGAAACCTGTATGGTACCTCTGCTGCCATAAAACAAGCCTATGGAACATGGAAGGCTACGGACAAGTTGTCTTTCACCGTAGGGCAGTTTGGTACTCACATCGGGTATGAAGTTATTGATGCACCGGTAAACTACAACTATTCGCTATCTAACCTCTTTAACAATGGCCCATTCTATCATGTTGGAGCTAAAGTAAACTACTCCATCTCAGATAAAATGGCCGCAATGGTAGGTTTGGTAAATAATTGGGACAACTTATTTGACAACAATAAACAAAAATCATTAATAGCTCAATACTACGTAAATCCAACCGATGGATGGAACCTATACCTTAACTACATAGGAGGTGCCGGAGATGATGGTTTTTTCGCTTCTGCTTATCCTGATTTGGTTTACAACAGGCATTTGTTTGATGTGACTACCGGATATCAACTTACCAAAAAATTCTATGTGGGTCTCAACTTCGCCTATGGTATGTACACTCCTGCCGGAAATGAAGACACTGAAGACTTCTTCAATTCTTCTATTACCGACAGTGCCAGCTCAAAACCCGATTGGGGCGGTGTAGCTTTGTACTCAAACTACGCCATAAAAGACTGGCTTGGAGTAGGCTTCAGGTATGAGCGTTTTGAAGACTCTTATGGCGTTCGGTACCTCGGCGGTGCAGTGGGCGGAGCTGTAAACAACTCTTATACACTCACCATTCCCCTCACTTTGGCCAACGGTCACTTCATTCTGAAGCCTGAATTCAGATTAGACAGCTCTCCTCAAGAAATTTATGAAGGCAAGTATGACGAAGATACCGGTGTAGGCAAACCCATAAAGCAACAGATGACTTTCGGACTAGCTTCTATATTTAAGTTTTGACGAAAATGAATGTTGAAAATTTT
Organism: Cytophagaceae bacterium; assembly: GCA_025054875.1. GTDB lineage: Bacteria > Bacteroidota > Bacteroidia > Cytophagales > Cytophagaceae > JANWYS01. Next base: position 1,764 of record JANWYS010000064.1, read on the forward strand.
TCCCTCTCTTAAAATTTCGTCTGGTTAGTTTAAATGACCCTGCTTTGCCTATTTTTTCAAAGCAGGGTTTTTTCTTTTTATGTTTATTCTTACTGACCCCAAATTAGCATTTTATCCCTTTTCCAAGATCGTACCACAAAAAGTTTAAGCATAAATTTCCCTTGCATTATTTTGATTCACCAACACCTTTATTTTTGTACAAAATAAAAATATAGTTTTGCAAAAAATTAAAGTCATGTACAAACCCGGATTAAAATTAGGAATACTTGGTGGTGGCCAACTGGGACGCATGCTCATACAAGCTGCTGCAGACCTGGACATTGAAACTCATGTGTTGGATCCCGATGATGATGCTCCTTGTAAAAATTTTTCCACTTCTTTTACAAAAGGTTCTCTCACCGACTACGACAGCGTGTATAATTTTGGTAAAAACATGGATGTGCTTACCATTGAGATTGAAAATGTAAATACAGATGCTCTTTTCAACCTACAGGAAAAAGGTATTCATGTATTTCCACAACCACATGTCGTCGCTACCATACAAGACAAACGTACTCAAAAAAAATTTTTCACAGAAAACAATATTCCCTCTGCCGATTTTGTACTTACAGACAACATTGAGGATGTAAAAAAAAATATTGAATTTCTTCCTGCCTTCCACAAACTCGGCAAATCGGGATATGACGGCAAAGGTGTGATACGATTAAAAGATGAAACCGACTTGCACAAAGCGTTTGATGCGCCGGCTCTATTAGAAAAATACATAGATGTTGAAAAAGAAATCTCTGTGATAGTAGCAAGAAGTATGCAGGGCAAAGTAGTAGCCTACCCACCGGTAGAGCTTGTCTTCCATCCCGAATACAACCTGGTAGATTACCTGCTGGCACCCGCGCAAATAGAAAACACCATTGCACAACAAGCCACAGAGATAGCTGTACGCACCATACGTGAACTCAATATGGTTGGTATACTTGCTGTGGAAATGTTTCTCACCAAAAAAGGAGAAATACTGGTAAACGAGCTTGCTCCCAGACCTCACAACAGTGGCCACCATACAATTGAAGCCAACGTGACTTCCCAATTTCAGCAACATCTAAGAGCTATACTCGGCCTGCCTCTTGGCGTGGCCAGCACAACGTTTAATGCCGCTATGATTAATCTGCTTGGAGCACCCAACGAATTTGGCCCCGTATGCTACGAAGGCTTGGAAAATATATTGCAAATGGAAGGTGTATACCTACATCTATATGGAAAAAAAATCACTAAACCTTTTCGTAAAATGGGGCACATTACCATTGTCGGAAACAACTTTTCTTTACTCCATTACAAAATATCCGAAGTCAAAAAAAAATTAAAAGTAATTTCTTCCGGACAAAACTCTTAAATCCTGTCGCTCATGGAAACCACTTCACGCCTATCTGTGGCCATCATCACCTATAATGAAGAAAAAAACATAGCACGCTGTCTTGAATCTGTAAAAGATATTGCCGACGAAATCATCATTGTAGACTCTTACTCTACTGACCAAACCAAATCAATAGCTCAATCCTATCATGTGCGTTGGGTAGAGCATCCTTTCCATGGGCATGTGCAACAAAAAAACTACGCTCTCTCTCTCGCTACATACCCAATGGTACTATCGCTTGATGCAGATGAAGCGCTTAGCAACGAATTGAAGCAATCTATACAAAACGAAAAAAAACATTTTCAACACATGGCCTACTCCATGAACCGACTCTCTTACTATTGCGGAAAATGGATAAAACACAGCGGATGGTATCCGGACAAAAAAATTAGGCTCGTTAACAAACACTATGCCGAATGGGGTGGCGACAACCCACACGACAAACTCATCCCACGACCCGGTACACCTGTGAAACACCTGAATGGCGACATACTTCACTATACCTACTATACCATCAGCGAACATGTTCGCCAAACGGATTATTTCACAAACATTGCTGCCAATGTAGCCTATCAAAAAGGTAAACGCTCCAACATCTTCCTCATACTTTTCAGTCCCGTGCACCGGTTTATAAAAATGTATTTCATCAAAATGGGTTTTCTGGATGGCTACTACGGCTTCGTTGTATGCGCCATACAGGCTTTTTCCAACTTTTTAAAATATACTAAACTTTTTGAACTCCAAAGAAAAAACAAAAACTGATACAAATCATTTTTGAGCATAACATATATCATCCCATTTCAAAGGTTCATGCTTCAACTTTGTAACAAGTTTAAGCCATGCAACTATGAAAAACATTTTGTGCCCTGTAGATTTCAATGAGCACTCTTGGAATGCCGTATTATACGGTGCAGAGCTCGCCCGGATACTCAACGCAAACCTTATCTTGTTTCACTCCTACCATTACGAAAAAATAAATGTAGGCGACAACTTTACAACCTATACATCAGTCATTCCCGGCTTCTCCTACAACGAAAGCAAAGATAAAGCAGAAGCCTACCTGCAAAAATTAAAAAATGATTTTCCCGAACTTCATTCCCGATTTTCTTATCTCTTAAAATCAGGTTTCGTATACGATGAGATCTTAAGTGCAATCAAAGAAACCAATGCTTCTATGGTGGTCATGAGCACAGAAGGTGCACACGGATTTGCCGGCGTATTTTTAGGATCCTTAACCTCCGATCTGATAGAATCCGTAAAAATACCCTTACTGGCCATACCCGCCGGACACCCCTACAAACCATGGAAATATATTGTTTATGCCTCTGATCTGGAGGAAGAAGATACCTCTCTCATTGAATTTACCATACACATCGCAAAACCTCACAACGCACACATAGCATTGTTGCATGTTGCCGATTATCCCGACACAGAAAAAAAACGAGAACTCACCTATCAACTTGAGCATACCATATACTTGCAACAATATAAAAACTACTCACTCCACGTCATTCGTGATACCGATGTAGTAAGAGGCGTGCAACAATATGCCGACATTGCCGATGCTGACCTCATCATTATGGCTATGCACAAGCGCAACTTCCTTGAAAAAATTTTCACCCAAAGCTACACTAAAGAATTAGCTAAACATACCCATATACCACTGCTGGCATTGCACAAAGATGAAATCATACCTTTCAATAACTAAAAACCATGTTCAACCTTAAACACATACAACTATGACACAGCTTACTAAAAACCCTACTTCATTGTTCCCCTCGTGGAACTCGCTACTCTCTGAATTTTTCGAAGGAGACAGATTGTTCCCCGGTGTTTTCTTTGATGAGAAAAAGTGGAATATTCCTGCCACTAACATTGAAGAAACGGATAAATCTTTCGAACTCGAAATTGCCGTGCCCGGATACCAAAAAAATGAACTTAATATTGAAATCAACAATAATGTGCTGCGCATATCCGGAGAAAAAAAAGATGAAAAAAAAGACGAAAACAAAAACTACACTCGTCGTGAATTCAACTATTCCTCATTCAACCGATTATTCAGATTACCTGAAGTAATCAACGAAAACGATGTGAAAGCAGAATACAAAGATGGTATATTAAAAATAAGCTTGGTAAAAAAACAAACTGAATCCGCACAAGCAGCCAAAACAATACCCATTCCATAAAATGCATTTTTAAAACGAGGAAGCCTCCACATATCTCACATGGAGGCTTCTTCATTGTTATCCCACTACGTTTGAGAGATATTTTTTTAAAATATCGTTTTATTCACATACACAATATTCTAGTTTAATTGATTTTGTTAATCCACCAACGTATCGATTTTTTCTGTAATTTAAGGTTAATGGTGTTAGTAATGAACAGATAATTAATTTGAAACAGGTAAGCAAAAATCAATTAAATTTATTATAAAAGTTTTATCTGATGATTAGTTTTTTGGGTGTTGAATGCTCAGAGTAAACCATGTAAATACCTTTATCGAGATGAGATATAGAAATAAGCTCGTCCGCCCGAGTAACATCTCTACTCAACACAACCTCTCCCAAAGCATTAACAATATTAATTTTTCCCGATTTAGTAAAAGAAATAAAATCTTTTGCGGGATTAGGATATAGTGTCCACTCTTCTTCGTCTTGCAAAGGAAGCTGTATGCTTGTGCTTGAAACTCCTCTTCCCGTGATGTTAACAATGCCCCCGTAATTGAATGATAGAGTGGCATTATAAGTTTTTGCACCACTTTCCATGATACACGCATAGCCTGAGGTAACCAATGGCACTTCTATTTCATAATTTCTGGGAGAAAATCGAATTTGTAAATATCCCGGGTCATCGTTGCGTATTACTGTTTTTGAATTTATAATTTCAAAAAATGTTGCTCCATTCAACTCGCATGAATTAATACCGATGTTTGGTGTAAGTGTCCAACTGTAAAATAAGTAAACATAACTGATAGATGTTGTTGTAATATTTACTGTTATTTCACTTGTAGAGTTTAATGTTACATCTCCGAAGTTTACATTGTTCGTGGAAAAGGTCGCATTGGGCTGTGAATACATTTTGATATTCAAAACAAAGAAGAAAATTAGAAATGATATGGATGTAAACTTTTTCATAGGCTTTATTTTTAATAAGAAACTAAATACATACAAAAGTAGAAATACAATCAAATGGCTGTACTACCCACAAAGGGTAGTTTTCAAGCCAAATATATTTGATAGTTTTGCCTAAAGTATTGTTGGGCATTGTTCATAGATATATTCATACACGACACATTAAAAGAAAATATTTCTGTGCTAAGAAAGGCCAGATTTTTAGTCTTTTACAGTATTATAGGCAGTGCTATGTCTGTCTGTATGGGCATATACAACTTATTTGCAAACGAAGTCAATACAAACACGATTTTATTGTTTACTACAATTTTTTTTTCAACAGGTATACTTTATACGATAAAAAGACATGGATTAATTTTATTTCCTGCTATCATCATTTGTGTAGCGATATGGGCTCTATCCGTGAGTTCGGCATGGAATAGCGGGGGTATATATTCAATGGATTTACACCCGTTGTTTATGTGCATCGTTTCTGCATATATTTTCTCTGGACGTAAACATGCTCTTATATGGCTATTCATCGTTGCCTGTACATTTTTATTTTTTTATTTATTAGACCTGTTTCAATACAGAGATTACGAAGCTGATTTAAAAATTCTCAATCCCCAAACTCAATATGTAAAACGATTATTTTTTGCTCTCAACACGGGCATACTCATAATCTTTTATGAGTATAATATGACAACTCAAACCGAGCTCCTCGAGCAATCAAAAAGTTTAGAGCAAATAAGGCAACAGTTAGCTAAAGATTTTCATGATGAGATCGGCAACAAGCTATCGGCAATAGCATTGCATACACATGTAGTACTACATAAACAACTCACCTCAGAAGAGTATAAAAAAACTATGGAAAAAATTGGAGCGCTCTCCAGGCAGCTGTACGAAAGTTCGAGAGATTTTATTTGGTCAATTGATACAAAAAATGATGAGTTATCTGCATTGTATTACTATATAAAAGATTTTGGCGAAGAGTATTTTGAATTATTAAACATAAAATTTTATGCACAACACTTTCCGCACAATATACCTGTACTGAAATTTTCAAACTATTGCAATCGTCAAATCATCATGATCTTTAAAGAAGCCATGACTAATGCCGCACGTCACTCCCAATGCAAAAAGGTAACTTTTATAATGAGTATCTCAGAAAAAGAAATTCTGTTTAAACTCATTGACGATGGCATAGGCTTTTATAATATTGAATTGAACAAAGGAAGAGGCCTTCAAAACATGATGCATCGTGCAGATAATATTCATGCACACCTGGAGATAAATCCGATGAGTAGAGCAGGAACTGAAATCACCTTAATTCTGAATAAGCAAAATGTATAACGTTGTAATCATTGAAGATAACCAGGAAATACGCGAAAACTTTGTAGAACTCATAAACATGAGCAATCAATACAAAGTAACCGGAAGTTACTGCAACTGCCAGGACGCTTTAGTAAACCTGAAAAATGATCTTCCTCACATAATACTTATGGATATAGGCTTGCCCGGTATGAGTGGAATAGAAGGAATAACTGAGATAAAAAAAAACTACCCGCAAGTTTTCATTTTAGTCATCACTGTATTTGAAAACAGTAAGGTTGTATTTGATTCCTTATGTGCCGGAGCTAGTGGATATATAGTAAAAAGTACAGACATGCAAAAGTTATTATCTGCTCTGAATGAAATCATCAATGGCGGAGCTCCTATGAGCACACAAATAGCTAAGATGGTGGTAGAGTCATTTCAAAAAAACTTACACTCTCCCCTTTCGAAAAGAGAAACAGAAATACTCAGCTTATTGGCATCGGGGTATAGCTACAATGGTATTTCTGATAAACTTTATATATCTAAAGAAACCGTAAAATTTCACTTGAAAAATATTTATTTGAAATTGCAAGTAAAAACCCGTTACGAAGCTATCGAAAAAGCCATCAACAATAAGTTTATATAAATTCCCGGTAATATTAATATAAAGAAGGGTGGGCATTGCAAGGGTTATAAGCTTGAAGCCTCCTGAATATTAAAAGACACAAGATTGAATTTTAACATATCGAACTAAAGAGGTTTAACTCATCATAGTATGTAAAGAATCAGAAAAATTATTTTCATATCCTATTGATAGTATGACAGAATGTTAATAACTTCGATCTGAAAACCTTAGGAAATGCGATGAAGCAACCAACCTAAAGATAGATGGTTATAATAAAAAAGATAATTAAAAAAATATTTAATGCTTTGGGGTATGAACTGGTATCTCTACGTTCGAAAGAAGATGATGACAAAAGGTTTACTGACATATATAAAAAACTCTATTCTGCTAAAGCCCTATCTGAGAAAAGATTTTATAATGTAGGTAGCGGTTCTTTCCATCATAAATATTGGACAAACTTAGACTATGTGAGCGACTGGTACAAAGATGGACAAAAAGAAGTAATTCACATAGATTTAATGCAGATGACTCCCCTCCCCATAGAAAGCGAAAAGGCTGAAGTTATATATACAAGCCACACCATTGAACACGTGAAAGAGGAAGCTGTAAAATACCTATTCAAAGAGGTGTACAGATGTTTGAAACCGGGAGGATTTTTCAGAGTCACTACCGGTCCGGATGCTGATTTAGATTTTGAAGCCTTGAAAAGAGGGGACGAATATTGGTTTTATTGGGATTACTGGTATGAAAAACCGGGAACATACGAACAACTTTTTCATCAACCTGCCACATCGGTTCCTATTGAGGAAAGATGGTTGCATCATGTAGCATCACAGTTAGCTCCAAACAGCAAAACCCAATCGAAAATAAAAATAAATGCCACACAGTTGAAAGAGTTGATGAAAACCATGACTAAAGAACAACTTTTAGACCATCTCACCAGCCTTTGCGTGTACGACCCTAAAAGACCCGGCGATCATGTATCCTGGTGGAACGTGGAAAAAGTAATTAACTATTTGAAAGAGGCAGGTTTTAAAACGGTTTATAGGTCGGGGTATGGACAAAGTGCTTGTCCGATTTTGCGCGATACAAAATATTTCGATAATACTCATCCCCAAATATCGCTGTATGTAGAAGCGGTTAAATAATTTGAACCCCAAATTGTCATTAGCCCAAATTTTCTAAGGTAGTATCCCAAAAAGTGTGTAAAGTGAGTTTTTGGGTAATATCTTGCAGACACCATAGAATTTGAGTCAATAACAATTTGGAGATTAATACAAATAGTAACCACTAAAAAAACGTCAGAGCTCTTTTATTGTATTGAGTTCTTTTTTGTCAAAGAATCATCCTTACTTAGCAATAGTAAAGCCGCCTTTTTATTATTAACAGCATCCAAATCAAACGTGTCTTTTAAATACAAATCATAGTCTTGTATGGCTTTCTTGTATTCTTTTGCTTTGAGATAATAATTACCTCTGTAAAACAAATATTGAATCGAGTCAGGAGCTATGTTTATACACTGAGTCAGGTCATCTATTGCAGCCTTGGTATTGCCTAATGAATCATTTAATACAGCTCTGAAAAGATAAACATCTGCATTGTTTTTTTGTGTAATCAACACTTTATCTATGTTCTTTATGGCCTCCGTATAATTTTTCTTTTCATAGTTTTCAACTGCTTTGTTATAGTAATAGATTTCGGGTGTGAAATATCGCTCTATATAATCTGTATTTTGTGCTAAATAATTTATAGATAAAAAAAGAAGAGCTATTACAGCTATTGAAATTATTTTGATCGGAAAAATTTTTGAAGTGTCAGTCTTAATTGTGCTTATAAGCGGTGTTAGTGGCCAATACTTTATGGTTATGGATTTACCTTTCTCATATGTTGACAAAAAGGAATCTTGTTCTTCCTTATCTAAATGATCTGAATACAATGAATATGTGCTTGATGTATATGATTTATTATTGATTCTATATTTATAACGGATATACGGTTTCTTTTTCTTTGTCCAAAACCCGTAAGATTTCAACGCTGCTTCTGATATTATTGCTTCGGTAGAAGGCCATTTTGTGCTTGCTTTTGCCAGATAGAACCTAACTAGGTCAAAGATTAAATATAAAGCACTGATGGCGCTAACAGCTAAAGAGTAGTAAAAAATAAAATCATTCATTGCACAGCTCTTCGTAAAAATTTGTATTCGTTATAGAAAGCGAAACTCCACAAAAAAATGATGATGGGCATAATCAAATAGACCATAGGGTTGTAATAAAAAGCCGTTTTGAAATCAAAATGTATAAAGTGCATACAAGCCCTTGTCATGCCGCATCCCATACATTCCTGTCCGGTCACCTGCGAATATATACATATTCTGGGTTTACCATAATCAAAATAGTCTGCCGGAAGTAAAAACAAAATGACGGGGATGATAACCAACCCCGTCATTTTTATAATTGACCATATAATCTTTTTTTGCTTATATGTAGTCGCCATCTTTAGGCTTCAATGTTTTCATGATTATACGAATGAAGTCTATTAACGCCCATATTCCACAACCTCCTACAGTTAACAACTGCACAATACCTTGCCATGTATATCCCAAATAGAAGCGGTGTATACCTAATCCACCCAATAGCCAGCATAGAATCAATGCAACAACCCAATTTTTATCATTACCTTTATTATCTGAAAGCTTGTTTATTTTCTTTAAAACAGCTTTTTCTTTTACACTAAGTTTTTCAGATTTAACTTCAGAATTGTTCGTTCTTTCTGTTGTTGCGTTAGATTTTGTTGTTCTTTCTGATGTTGGATTAGATTTAATAGTGGGCAGAACGTTTTCTGACACAACAATCCTGTTATCAGATGAAGAAGTTATTGCTGATAATTCTGTGTTAGGTACGATGGCATTTTTTGTATTTGCTACACCGTATACCTTAACAGGGGACTTTTGAAAGTTAGCTTGATATTGCTTTTTTGCGCAACTTGAAAAAAGCACAACACCTGAGATAAGTAATAATGAGAGTTTTTTCATAATGGTTATATGAGTTTAAGTTGAAACATGAAACAAGTATCCATGTTTTTTTAAAAAATTCAAAAAAAAAGTATTTTTTTTTGCTGAATTTCTAATAAAAATAACAATAAATTAACGTTGTAATTTAACAACACAAGAACAGACATGTTTCTAACCTTCGTCAGAGATATTTTTCTCCTAACCATTTTAGGCTTATTCATTTATTGCAAAATATGTAATCACCTTCATTCAGGTTAATCCAGGCACTGCCTCTGTTTCACAGCAAAAGTAATAACACGCTGAGCCAACGTGTTAGTTTTTTGGAGATGCCTTTTTATGTAGCATAGCTGCTCAGCATCACCGGCATTACCAACATAAGAATGTCTTCACTGTCATTGTTTTCGGTGGGCATCACAAGCCCGGCACGGTTTGGAGCAGATAGGGTGAGTTTTACATCTGTGCAATCCAGATGAGAGAGCACTTCAATTAAAAATTTCGCATTAAAGCCGATTTCCATATCTTCACCATGGTATTCACACGTCAGACGCTCATTGGCTTCATTAGAAAAGTCAAGGTCCTCTGCAGAGATTTGTAATTCACTGCCACTGATTTTCAGACGTACCTGGTGCGTAGTTTTATTCGCAAAGATATAGATACGCTTCATGGAGTTTAAAAAATCTAATCTGTTTATGATGAGCTTATTCGTGTTGTTTTGAGGAATGGCATTTTCATAGTCAGGGAATCGCTCGTCAATAAGCCTGCAGGTAAGACGTACATTATTAAAACTGAAAGAAGCATTAGAATCGTTGTACTCAACGTTTACCACGGTGTTTTCGGAGGGCAGAGAAGCTCTCAGCAGCATGAGTGCTTTTTTAGGCAGAATTATCGAATTCAGGCCTGGTTTTATATCTGTCCTTCTGAATCGGACAAGGCGGTGGCTATCGGTTGCAACAAAGGTGATGGAGGAATCATCCATAGATAAGTATACTCCCGTCATAGCTGGTTTCAATTCATCATTACCTGTGGCAAATATGGTGCTGGTGATGGCTCTGCCGAGCACATCTGTAGAGATATCAAAACTATGAGTGTTTCTGAAAGGAGGTACTTTGGGAAAGTCCGTAGCATTTTCACCGGCCAATTTGTAGCGGCCGTTGTCGGAGCTGATTTCAACGCTATATGTATTTTCATCTATGGTAAACGTAACCGGCTGCTCCGGAAGGTTTTTCAATGTTTCTAACAATATTTTTGCCGGCACCGCTATGCTGCCTTTTTTATTTGCTTCCACAGGAAGTTCTGTACTCATTGAAGTTTGCAGGTCAGAAGCATACAACTTCAACATGCCATCACTTATTTCAAATAAAAAATTTTCCAGTATCGGCACCACTGGATTAGAAGTGATAGCCCCGTTAATGGTACTAAGGTGTTTCAATAAAGTAGTGGAGGATACAACAAATTTCATATAAAAGTCTGTTACTATGAATTACAAATTTTTGAGGTTAATTAATGTTTAAATCACCTTCAAAGTTAAAAATAAAGGCTAAAGTAACCGCTTATTGCAGGTTGATAAGTTATCCACTTTAAAATCCAATAATCCACATTATGATGTTTATTGTAAATTAATGATTGCGTCAATGCAAGAACTGTACGTTTTATAAGAGTTACTGTATACACATATAGATTTTCTGAGCATACCTTTTTCTGAGATAGAATCACATTGCAAACGGATGTCTGTAGATTGTCCCGGTAGTAATGTTAATTTATTTTGCTTGAGATGTGTACATCCGCTAAGCGAATGAGTGAGGTTATAGATGATTAAATCTGACCGCCCTATGTTCGTTATGGAAAATTCAATATTGATTTTTTCTGATGTGCTGGTGTAGTGTATGTATATACTATCCGGCAGGAATTTCAAAACAGGAGCTGAAAGCGAGTCGTATTGAAAATCCTGAGCATTCAACAGGTCAGCAAAGATGTAAAATTTTTTTTCAGGCACCGAAATATCGGTGGTGCGTATGAACAAAGAATCTTTGTAAACCCCATGGAATGGTATATCGTGAGGAGTAAGTGTGAGCGTGATGGTAGCTGTGTCGCCGGCATTGAGAGTGGATTTACTGAAATGGATGTTTATGCCTCTTTCCGGTAATGAGGCATTGAGCAACGATACGGGTTTAGTACTTTGGTTTAGTATTCTTATTTTTTGAGAGGCTTTTTCCTGATGTAACATACCAAACCGAAAATAATTTTTGTCACTTACCATATTACCTTGACGATGGGTAAAATGAGGCATGTGTGTATGTGCCTTAGCAACTGTTCCTATCCAATACAATGTTTTTGTAAAAGTGTGATTACCGTATCGCACATAAACGGCAAAAGTTTTTTGTTGACTGCCCATTCTGTTTTCAGGACGAAATACAACTTGAATTCGTGCAGTTTGTCCTGTTGTAATTTTATGTTTGTCCCAATCTACTACCAAACATCCGCATGAAGGCTGTACATCCGTGATTTGGACAGTATCTGCCCCGTAGTTTGTTAAAATGTAAAAATCTTTAATAACGGTAGTATCGGCAATTCTCCCGAAATTCAAGGTATCGGCTTTAAATTTTAAATCAGCCGGCCAAAGCGATTGTTGAGCAAAAAGAAATTGTGATTGAATTTTTAAAGCCAAAAAAATGATTAATTGCCTTTCGGGGAGGGCTTTTCTGCAAATGACCTTTATGAGTGCAAATAAACCCTTCATACATTTTGCAATATAGAGTTGAACAAAAAGATTTAACTGATATATTCTTGTAGTGCCGAAATAAGGGATTGGTTTTCTTCATGCGTGCCTACTGTGATGCGCAGAGAATTTTCACAAAGTATAACATTTGAGCGATCGCGCGTAATGATTTTTTTAGCTATGAGATAATTATAAATCTTCTTTGCATGGAATTTCATTTTCACCAAAAGGAAATTTGCATCGGAAGGGAAAACTTTATCTACAACCATCAACTGTTCCAAAGCTGTTTTTAAAAAACTACGTTCTCTCAGAATGATATTTACCATTTCATTCTTCTTATCAGAGTGATTCAAAACTTCCTGTGCAATTTTTTGAGTAAGGCTGTTAATGTTATAGGGAGGTTTTACTTTATTCATAACCTGAATGATATCTTCACTGGCAAAAGCCATTCCGAGCCGCAAGCCTGCCAATCCCCATGCTTTAGAAAAGGTTTGGAGTATTACCATGTTAGGATATTGGCCTAACTTGGGCAATAAAGATTTCTCAGGAGCAAAGTCAGTATAAGCCTCATCAATCACAACCAGTCCAGAGAAGTTCTTCAATATGGCTTCTATATCATTGTTATCCATACAATTACCGGTTGGATTGTTAGGTGAACACAAAAATATAATTTTTGTATGAGGGGTTACAGCATTCAGCATAGCCTCAACATCGAGTTGATAGTCTTGAGTAAGGGGCACCTGTATTACTTTTGCATCGTTTATATGTGCGCTTACCTCATACATACCATAAGTAGGAGGCGCTATGAGTATGGCATCTGAAGCAGGTGTGCACAACATCCGTATTAAAATATCTATAGGCTCGTCACTACCATTGCCCAAAAAAATTTTTGCAGGATGCACATTTTTTATCTCTGCAATTTTATTTTTCAGTTCTACCTGAAGAGGATCGGGATATCGGTTGTATGTATCTCCAAGCGGAGAACCTATTGGATTTTCATTTGCATCTAAAAATATACCTTCTCGCCCTTTGTACTCATCACGGGCAGAAGAATATGGAGTTAACCTGCTAATGTTTGGTCGTAATAAAGAATTGATAGAAAACACAGTAATATTTATTTGTCTACATAAAAGCGCAAAGTAAAAAAATATAACTAATACCTTTGCACATTGTGGCAGTAGATTTTTCAATTACCCCCAAAATGCAATCATCGCGATAAAATATACTTCTTTAATGTTTCAATGACACACTTTCATACAGACCTTACTATGTTGAAAGATACCCGACAGAGGCCGTGCCTTTTAACACGATGCAGAGATAAGAGAGATAAGCTAAAATTTTACTTATAAAAAACATGAGGCTTGCGAAAGGTATGGGGATGAATCATGATTTGAAAATTGTAAGACTCGTAGAGACAAACAACAATTTAGTAATATCGCTTACTTGAAGTTGAACTATTTTGATTTTTAAAAAAATATTCACATATTGGCCATTCGTTATAAAACATAGCGATTTTGGAACTACTAAATCTTACTCACTAAACTTTTAATACTATGTTTAAGAGCGGAACGTCAAAAAAAGAACTTGAGCAACTCAGCAGTTCAAGTACCATAATAGCTCAGGGAGTTGTCCTGGAGGGCAATATGGAAACTTCCGGAAATCTTCGTATAGAAGGGAAAGTGGTAGGTAATGTGCGTTCTAAATCGAAAGTAGCTATGGGAAGTTCCTCTATGATTGAGGGCAACCTCTTGGCTCAAAACGCCGAAATAGCCGGATTGGTCAGAGGCGTAGTAGAAGTTTCGGATTTGCTCATTTTAAAATCTTCAGCAGTAATAGAAGGCGATATAGTAACCGGGAAAATAATGGTAGAAAACGGTGCTATATTCAACGGCAAATGCAAAATGGGAGCTGATGTAAAGGAGATCAACCTTGGAGAAAGAACCCGAAAAAAAGAAGCTCAAACCGCATAACAAGCTCAGTAATTTTGTATCCTATACCAACATTGGCATACAAATGCTTCTGACTATCGCTCTTGCCGTGTGGGTTGGTATAAAAGCTGATGAATATTTCGGGTTGCTATTTCCTGTTTTTACCATTGTGCTCTCCATACTTTCATTAGCAGGTGTTTTGTATTATTTTGTAAGAAAAATCTTAAATAATACTTAAATACTTAGTAAAAAGCCCTTGAATAAATTCCATTTTTGCAATAGACAGGTTGCGATCTAAATATCAATGAGTTCTTTCCAATACTTATCAACAGATGATGCCGCCGACAATCAACTCATCAGCATTAGCAATGATTTTATTTACTTTCCAGGCCCCAAATTCTTTCCATCGCATAAAATTAGGTTAGTACGTTGTATACATTCAACCTGGGATACGCATTTTAGCGGAAAAGTGTGGTGAAATATTTTTGCATGTAGGGCGCGCCCCTGCGGGGCCGGGCTGTCCGCCACTCCGCTGTCGCTGCGGTGCTTCGCTAAAGCTCCGCACTGGCCTTGCAGGCCATGGCT
>JANWYS010000065.1 GCA_025054875.1 Cytophagaceae bacterium
ATCTAAACCTATTCCGGTTTGAATGGAATAATCTTCTAAAATTTTAATAACTTGTTCTCGTGTAAAGTGTAGTTGTTCCATATGTTTTTTTTTGAATTTTTTTTAGTTTTTAATCTAATTAATCTTTCAAAAAACAACTCACTTTACACACTTTTTGGGAAAGTATCATGTTTTTAATTCATTACTGCTTTGGAGGATTTTTCGAACTCAAGATACAAGCCACATCTGCAAGAGATAAACTCCTGCACCTGAAAAAAAGCCAATAAGGGCATATAATGCAATATTTTTCAGATACCATCCGAAACTGATTTTTTCCATACCCATCACAGCTACTCCCGCTGCAGAACCTATGATGAGCGAGCTACCGCCTGTGCCGGCGCTGTAAGCAAGAAATGTCCAAAACGTATGGTCAGTGGGAAAAGTAGCAAGGTCGTACATACCCATGGCTCCGGCCACCATAGGCACGTTGTCTACCAACGCTGATAACAATCCTATGGACAACACGATAAGGTTTTCGTTCGGAAGGTTTTTATGCAAAAACATGGCTAATGAATGAAGCTGTCCTGTAGATTGCAAGGCACTTATGGAAAGAAGTATACCGAGAAAAAATAAAATACTGGGCACATCCGTTTTTCGGATGGCGTATGAAACGGAGAAATAACTTTTCTCTTCTTCTTGCTTACGCTTATGCATTACATCAGTGATAATCCACAACACTGATAAACCTAGCAGCATACCCATATAGGGAGGTAAATGCGTGATGGTTTTGAACAACGGAACGAATACCAAAATAGCCATGCTCATGAAAAGTACATAACGAGTTTCCTTAGGTGAAGCTGCATGGTGAGAATACTCTGAAAAGCTGTTCTTACTTATTTCCCCTCTTATACGAAAACTCAACAAAAATAACGGTACAAGCAAGCATATCAACGCAGGTATAAACACTCTGAATATTACCGTTTCGCTGGTAAGTTGCTCGCCTATCCACAGCATAGTGGTGGTAACGTCTCCGATAGGCGACCATGCACCACCTGCATTAGAGGCTATGATGACCATGCCCAGAAATATTTTTCGATCATTGGCATCGCTCAAAAGCTTTCTGAGTAATGTTACCATCACAATAGCCGTTGTAAGGTTATCAAGCAAAGCGGATAGAAAAAAACTTAAAAGAGACACACTGATGAGCAGAGTGCGTTTGTTCTTAAATTTTATGCGATTGGTAATGATTTCAAATCCGCTGTGCGCATCTATGATTTCTACTATCGTCATCGCTCCCAGAAGAAAGAAAAGTATGCCCGATATTTCTCCTATGTGGTGCAACAAATGCTCTACAACCTGATGATGCTCATGGTAAAGTATAATGTATATAGTCCAGCATAGTATGCCGGTGATGAGCGATATGGCGGCTTTGTTTACTTCAATAACATGTTCGATAGCCATGAAGAAATAGCCGATTAAAAATACGGTAAGTATGAGAGTTTCCATCATTGTCAGGAGTTATTGAGTAAGTTATTGGTTAGAAGTGAATACAAAAGATATGATGTTTGCGCCCATTTGCAGAGCTTTTTGTCTTATTTCTTCGGGGTCGTTGTAAACAGATTGATCTTCCCATCCGTTGCCAAGGTCACACTCATACGTATAGAACACCACCAACCTGCCCTCGTAGATGAGCCCAAAACCTTGCGGAGGCTTGCCATCGTGCTCATGTACTTTGGGTAATCCTTTGTTAAAATGATACTTCTGATGGTATATGGGATGGGTGAAAGGCAACTCTACCAGTTGCAATTCGGGAAAAACTTTTTTCAGCTCCAACCGGATAAATTTGTCCATTCCATAATTGTCGTCTATGTGTAAAAATCCGCCTCCGATGAGATAATTGCGAAGGTTTTGAGCTTCTGCATCGCTGAATACTACATTACCATGTCCGGTCATGTGTACAAATGGATAGTTAAATAGTTCGCGGCTACCCACTTCTACAATATCCTCTTCGGGAGCTATGTTCGTTTTCAGATTTGTGTTGCAAAATTTGATCAGATTAGGTAATGAAGTTTTGTTGGCATACCAGTCTCCACCACCGTTGTACTTTAGCTTCGCTATTTTAATAGCAGTTTGCTGAGCATCAGCAAAACTTACATGAAAAAAGAGCAAACAATAAACGAATCTAATATTAAGCATGTAGAAAACAATGAGTTTTCAATTTTACAAAAGTTAAACTAATGTCGGGTAAATAGCAAACGCTTTCCAAGATATGAATCATCAAACCTTCCCTCAGCATAGGCGAGATGTCCTGATACGAATGTATGTGTGATACGGGAATGAAAAGTATAGCCCTCTAAAGGTGACCACTTACACTTATACAATAAGTTATTTTTAGAAACAGTATGAGAACCATTCAAGTCTACCAAAACCAAATCTGCCCAATAGCCCTCGCGTATGTAGCCTCTTTCAGCTATCCTGAAACAATCGGATGGGGCATGACACATCTTTTCTACAATTTTTTCGAGACGGATTTTTTTTTGGTGGTAAAATTCAAGCATACACAACAGCGAATGTTGCACCATGGGACCTCCTGATGGTGCTTCGGTATACGGCCTGTTTTTTTCCTCAAGCGTATGAGGGGCGTGGTCAGTAGCGATGATGTCTAACCGGTCGTTGAGCAAAGCTTCGAAGAGTGCCTTTTTATGATGTGGTGCTTTTACGGATGGATTCCATTTAATACGGTTTCCAAGTATTTCATAGTCGTTGCTGTCAAACCAAAGATGATGTATACACACTTCGGAAGTAATATGTTTCTCTTTCAAAGGTATATCATTTGTGAAGAGGCTGAGCTCATCCTGAGTAGAGATATGAAGCACATGTAGACGTGACTTGTGCTTTTTAGCCAATTGCACTGCATAAGAGGAGGAGAGGTAGCAGGCTTCCTCATTTCGTATGATGGGATGTGCAGATGGAGGAATGTCTGTTCCGTATTGTTCTTTGGCTTTCTGAAGATTTTGCCTTATGGTATTTTCATCTTCGCAATGTGTAGCGATGAGCATGGGTGTAGAAGAAAAAATTTTCTCCAAAGTCTCCGGATTATCTACCAACATATCGCCGGTGGAAGAACCCATAAATATCTTGATTCCGCAAACATTTACAGGATTTGTCTTCATCACCTCATCGTAATTATGGTTGGAAACGCCCATAAAGAATGAGTAGTTGGCCAACGATTTCTGTGCGGCTATGGCATATTTCTCTTCGAGCAGTTGTTGGGTCAGGGTTTGAGGCACGGTATTAGGCATTTCCATGTATGATGTGATACCACCGGCTACAGCTGCACGGCTTTCTGTATATATGTCGGCTTTGTGAGTGAGGCCGGGTTCGCGAAAGTGTACCTGATCGTCAATAACACCCGGCAGCAGATGTTTTCCGCTGGCTTCTATTTCCAAATCGGCTTGTACATTACTTATCGAAGAGTTTATTTTTTCGATTCGCCCGTTACTTATGAGCACATCAGCGGCAAATTGAGAGCCCTCATTTACGATTGTACTGTTTCGAATAAGTATTTTTTTCATAAAACAATAGAATACTACATGAATAAGAAAGGGCAATATACAAAGTCAATGATGGTTATTGCTAAATATTTTTATGCGAAACGAGCAGGAAATCTTCTATGTTTTGTACAAGGCTTTTTACCAATGTATGTCGGGCTTCAATACTTGCCCAGGCTATGTGAGGAGAGAGGAGAAGTTTTTCTTTGTTAGTAATAAGCATCAGGGGGTTATCTTCAGCTATGGGCTCTTGTTCAAATACATCTAAAGCTGCGGCGGCAATTAAATCTTCCTCTAATGCTCTTGCCAGGTCCCGTTCATGGATGATTCCACCTCTGCCTGTATTTACCAGAATAGCAGAGGGTTTCATTTTTTTAAGTTGCGGATATTTTATGAGATGCCGGGTTTGCTCGTTGAGAGGAGCATGAATGGAAACTATATCAGACACAGCCAACAACTCCTCTAATGGCAAAAGTGTAAACGGTTGGTTAACGTTCTTACCGGACGTGGAGTAATATACAACCTTCGCTCCTAAAGCTTGTGATATGGTGGCCATTCGGAGGCCTATATTGCCTAAGCCAATGATGCCGATAGTCATGCTGGAAAGCTGACGTATAGGCCACGAATGATTGGTAAATATGTTAGAACGGGAGTAGGCTTTCTTCTTAACAAAAGCATCGTATTTAGGAATGTGATTCAATAAAGTGAAAATCATAGCCAGAGTGTGCTGCACTACGCTTTCGGTAGCGTAGCCTTGTACATTTTTTACGACTATTCCCTTTTCTTTGGCATATGCTAAATCTATGTTGTTCATGCCGGTGGCAGCCACACAAATAAGTTTTAACGTATTGCATTGATCAATCACATTTTTGTTGATGACCACTTTGTTTGTGATGATGATGTCGGCATCTGAAATTCTGGCCGCTGTGTCGTCGGGTTTTGTGTATTGGTACAAGGCTAATGAGCCAAACTTTTTTAATTCGGCCAGGTCTACATCTCCGAGGGTTTTAGCATCGAGCACTACGATTTTCATAAACTAAAAGATACAAACAGTAAATAAAAAAAGAAAGTTATGAATTTGTTAAGCCACCTTTATATGATGTATTTGCTCAGGTCTCTGTTTTTGAGCAAGCCGGAAAGTTTAGACTCTACCATCTCTTTGGTGATGAGGATTCGGCTCCCGGACGGTATTTTGTCAGGTATATCAAACAGAAAGTCGTTAAGCAAGTAACTCATGACCGTATGCAGCCTGCGTGCGCCTATATTTTCAAGTTCGGTGTTTAGCTGAAAGGCCATGTCAGCTATCTTTTCGATAGCTTCGTTATCAAATTCAAGGGATACGCCTTCAGCTTCCATAAGAGCAATGTATTGTTTGGTGAGTGCATTTTTGGGTTGTACCAGTATATGTGCAAAATCTTCTTTGGTGAGGCTGTTTAGCTCTACACGTATTGGAAAACGTCCTTGTAATTCGGGGATAAGGTCAGAAGGTTTAGCCAGGTGAAAAGCTCCTGCGGCAATGAACAAGACATGGTCAGTATGCACTACTCCGTATTTTGTATTTACAGAGCAGCCTTCTACGATAGGTAATAAATCTTTCTGCACGCCCTGCCTGCTTACATCAGGCCCTCCGCTTTTGTTGCCGGTAGAGGCAATTTTATCTATCTCATCTATAAAAATAATTCCTGAGTTTTGTGCTTTTTCTATGGCGAGCTCTTTTACCTCATCCATATCAATGAGTTTAGAAGCTTCCTCTTCCAATAAAATTTTTTTAGCCTCTGCAATGGTTACTTTTCTTTTTTTATTTTTTTTAGGGATGAGGCCACTTATCATTTCTTGTATGTTCATCATGGATATTTCGTCTATGGGCCCGCCAATCACACCCATTCCGGGAGGAGCGTTATATTGGATATCAATATCAATTTTTCGGTCGTCCAATTCACCTTTTCGGATTTTCTCCCTGAACTTTTCTCTTGTTTTTTCATTCAGCTCTTCATCTTCCTGAGAAATGAAATTTGCAGCATTTTGTGCAGAGGAGTTTGAAGTGTACTTTACCGGAGGAATGAGTGTGTCTAAAATGATTTCTTCCACAATCTCAGAAGCTTTGTTTTTTACTTCTTCATACTTTTTGGCTTTTACCATCTTCACGGCTTGCTCTACCAGATCGCGTACCATACTCTCTACATCACGTCCCACATAGCCTACTTCCGTAAATTTAGATGCTTCAACCTTCACGAAAGGAGCGTCTGCAAGCTTTGCCAGACGACGGGCAATTTCTGTTTTACCTACGCCGGTAGGGCCTATCATGAGAATATTATTCGGCACAATTTCATTTCTCATCTCTTCTTTGGCATTCATACGACGCCAGCGATTGCGCAGTGCTATCGCTACATTGCGCTTGGCTTCTTTTTGCCCGATGATGTATTTGTCGAGTTCCTCTACTATTTGAGATGGCGTAAGATAGGGTGTATGTTGAGATGACATGTTGAATCGGTTATTTATTTATTTTATACAATTCATCAATGATTTTTAAAATTTCAACCATGCTGTTGTCTATACTGTTTGAGAGATCTATACGAAGTGTTGAGCGTTGAGTAGTTTCATCGTAGAATCTTCCGTGTACATATATGCTTTTGAATGAATTGCTGATTAATTGCATGCTTAATTGTCCTTTTTTGTTACCTTCTTCATGAAATATTTTGTTAAAGAGTTGCACCAAATTTACAAACAAAAGAACATTGTTGTCTGTTATGATTTTCTGTATAGATTCAGATATATGTTGCGTTGGTGGATATCCGTTTTTATATGATTGTTCTATAAGTTTGTTATTGGTTATTATCATATAATTTCCATATGTATGGAGTGTAATATTCATACTATCATACGATTTAAGCCATTCCGATAATCTTTTTTCCGACAGATTTTTTTTAAAGGTCTCTATTACACTGTTGAATATATTTTTATCTTTCAAAGAGGTAACAAGAATAAACTCCGGAAAGGATTCTTTTTTGACTTTCTCTACTTCAACAAGGTTCATGTGTTCATCGTATTCGTAAGATTTGTACGGTTTTTCTGTGTAATATATGTCTGTGAGTGCTATCATGAAATCACCGTCAAACAATAGCCAGAAATCTTCCCCTCTTAAATTCATGGAATTGGCTTTTTCCTGAGCCAGGAAATATTTTCTTTCTTTTATTTTTTTTCTTAAAGAATCTATCTGACCTTGATAGTATGTGTAAATGGTGTCGGATGTGTAATCGTATGTGGTTGGTGTATAATAAATCGTATCGGGAGGAGTGTTGTAGGTTTTTGTGATTTCGGTGTTATCAGTGATATTGTTTTTTGATTTTTTTATTTTCGCTTTAGTTTTCTTTTTATCCTCAGGATTTCCTTCGTCAAAATATTCATATTGCTGGTTGTTGTCATATTTTTGGTCATCGTAATAATTGTAAGTTGAGCTGTCGGCATATGTGGAGTCGTACGAGAATGAGTCGTCAAAATAATTTGTAGTGTAAGGGGGGCTATCTGCCGCATATAATAATTTGTACAGAGAGTCTATTTGTGAGGAATATTGTTTAACTACAGTGTCGTCATCAAAATCTTTGTTAAAAATACTCTCAATAATTTCAGGCCATATTTCAGTGTTGAACTTCGGCATTTTATTCTCTGTAAATTTTCTGAGTTCTTCCATATTAATTGTAAATGTAAATAGTGCTATAAGGTTTTCTTTGCTTAGGTAGCGCAACATATCAGCATTAAATTTCTTAGCATAAATGGGCTTAAATATGTCCTGATATTCTTTGCTGATGAATTGATGAAGTTCGGCAGTGATGTTTCCTTTATTGAAGTTTAAATGAAATGCCATTTGAAAATCTTTCATCAAATTTTTTACATAGTAGTCGGTAACATACTTTAGCGGGTTGTCGTGAGATATCTCGAGAACATAATCGCTACTAAAATAGGCTGCATAATTCATCCAAAACGAAAAATCATTTTGTAACCTGTGCAGCTCTGTGAACCCTTTATTGTTTAGTATAGATCTGCGGGAATCGGGTTTATTAAATTTGTCTAATAATTTTATTTTTCCTGTCTTTTTTTCTTTTTGATTGTTGGTGTAAGAATAACTGCCGATAAATTCGTTTGAAAAGAAAAACATGTCATTAGTCCATCCTAATATTAATTCAGGAGATTCTATGTATTTGAGTGCCCGATATTTTTTTATTTTTTGATGTGGTTGCGGAATGATTTTTTTTATGAATTTTTCAAATTTTTTTTTCTTGCTTAATGGCACCAAAAAACCGAGGTCATAATCATGTTTATCCTTTTTTTTAAGGTAATAATATATTTTTCCGTCAAAGTTAATACCGGTAGATGATGGGTCGTTCAGCATTTCTTCGATAGTTTTGAATTTATGGCCGATTTCTTGTTTTATTTCTTTGACGATATCCTTGTAAAAGGATAATCGTTGAAACTGTTCTTTTGTGATTTTGGATGAAATGGATTTCATATCTAATGTAAAAACCATATCTGCATCTTCGGGAATATATTTCAAGATGTTTTGTGCATGCACATCAAACAGTGAAAACATCATGCTTAGAGATGCTGCGATGCGGATAAGCTGAGTGTTTAATATGGTTTCTTTCACACTATTGAAGTATTATGTGGTTATACAATGTTTTCTTTTGATTTATGATATCTAAAACAGATGAAGTAAATATACTTGCTTTTTTATTTTTTGATAAAATAATTCCGGAATTTGAGTGCTGTTTAATTTCCTTTGCGAAACGATATACGGCTGTATAGGTGGCTTTAAACAGTATTTCTTTTTCCACTATTCCTATTTTATTTCTTATTTGATGTATCAGTAAAGTATCGGGAATTCTTTTGAAATAGTCGTCTCTGTAAACAAAATACACTTGAGGCTTAATGACAAATTTTTTAGAAGTGATCTGTTGAATGAGTATAAATACAGAGTTGTTCAAAGCGGCCACAGTACTGAAATTATATTTTATGGAGTATATGTAGTCAGTATGGTTTTTAGAAACCTGAACATCGGAAATGCCTTTACATTGTTTTATTTTATGCAATAAATGATTTAAGATAGAGTCCATATCTTTTTTAGTGGGTATTGTTTTTCCATGAATGGAGTCTTCCGACAAAATTCGGTTTAACTGATGTTTACTTTGGTTTAAGTTAATGGTAAATATAAATGATCCTGAGCCATCCGGATTAAAATTAACCTCTTCGATGACTTCAAAACATGATGTCAGACATGAACAGGCGACAATGAGAAAATAATGGATTCTGTATTTCATATAGCGATGAACATAGCATAATTGCTCTCTAAAGTTAAGATGTGGAAGAGAATTCTTTTATTGCAAGTGTCATTTCTTTCTTTCCTGGTGGTCCTTGCAGGCTATGCACTTTAAAACCCACTTCTTTTAAATTGCGCCTGAACAAACCCTGCGCGCAATAGGTAGTAAGTACAGCACGGGTGTTCATGTATCGGTATATTTTTTTAATATTCTCTTCACTCCATATATCGGGCTGTTTGGATGGTGCAAATGCATCAAAGTATATCACATCAAAACTATTCTCCGATTCAAAATCTTCTAATGTTTGGTTTATTTTGATAAGCGTAAATCGGTGAGTTAGGACGTTTTTACGGTTCCATGTAGTTGTGTGTAATTGCTGGTAAAATTTTCTTGCCTGAGGGTTATCTGATTTATCTTGATAATTGAGCTGTTGTACAATATCGAAGTGCAGAGGATAAGGCTCTATGGCAGTATACTGTATATTGACATTATTGATTTCTGCATAGAATAATGAGAGCAAAGCATTGAGGCCTGTACCGAAACCAATTTCCAAAATATTTACATGAGTAGCTTTTGATGTAGAAACAAAAAAGTGAAGACCGTGGTTGATGTAAATATGTTGAGATTCCCTGATAGCGCCATGTCTGGAATGATAGGTTTCATCGAGCGATTTAAGATACAGAGTGTGTGAGCCATCGGCTGTAGGGATAATTTCAATATCCTGATTCAACTTTAAACTGAGATTAGGATTTAGGGAGTTTGAAATAGAAGGTCGTGCCAATGCCTTGTTCAGACGTCAACCAAATATCTCCTTGTTTATCTTGTATTATTTTTTTTACTATGGCTAATCCTATGCCACTACTATTGTATGACTTTTCGACGCTTGCTGTTTTAAAAAGCTCGAAAATTTTTTCGTGATATTTTTTATCAATTCCTGGTCCATTGTCGCTCACATAAAAGGTGTAGTGGTCTGTGTTTTCAGTGCAGCCTATTTTTATTTCGCCTTTTTCTTTGTCCATATATTTGACAGCATTGGATATGAGGTTTTGAAAAATTTGTTGTATGAGGATTCTTTCTATTTTTATGGTAGGTAGTGTAGAAATAATAGAAATGTTGATGTGAGTGGGCACGAACATGTTTTTTATAATGTCGCTTACGATTACATTTAAATCAATCTCTTCTATCTGTTTTATGTTACTTTTTACTTCTGCATACTCAAGCATACCTTTAATCATAAGCTTCATATTTTTCAGTTGTTCTTCCATCATGTAAATCATTTGTTCACCCTGAGCATCGAGTTTGTTTTTATATTCCAACTTAAAAATGTCAAGAAGTCCTTTTAGTGAGTTGAGAGGCGATTTGAGGTCGTGTGAGATTACATGGGCATATCGGTCTAGCTCTTCGTTTGATCGATTGAGTTCTTTTATTTTACTTTCCAACTCTTTTTGTGTTTCGAGTAATTTATCGGTCATATCATTAAAAGCGCGTGCAAGCGTACCGAGTTCGTTGTTTGATTTGTAGCGCACACGATGAGTGAGGTCTCCTTCGCTTATTTTTCGGGCTGTTTCAGCTATATCATTTATGGGTTTTACAAAGTAGTATGCATACAGGTAGATGAAAATGAACATTAAAAAAATGATGGATAGAGCTACCATTAAAGTCAGACTTTGCAGTTGTCTTACCTGATCGAGATTTTCGTCTACATCCATTTGCGATATGATAGCCCAACCTGTATAGTCAATATATTTTGTGGAAGCGATAACATTTTTTTTTCTGTAACCGGGCACATCGCGATATATGCTGTTTTTTCCGCTTAGTGCTTCTTTGTAAAATGAATTGATAGGTAGAGAGTGAAATATATTTTTGGAGAATCTCAGCGGGCTGATAATACGTATTGAGTCTTCTCCATTTTTTTCAATTAAAAAACTTTCACCGCTTTTGCCCAGGCCGGAATAATCCAGTAATACGGCATGAATATCGTTTACATCGAATTCGATAAGTATTACATAATTACGATATATATGTGTTGCAAAAGTAAATACCAATTTGTTGTCTGTATTGTATGCGTAGGTATGTGTTATTTTGTGACGAGCTAATTTTTTTATACAGCTATGATGAGAGTAATCTGTTTCTGAATCATGAATTTTTGTGGAGGATTTTAAAATAACCTTACCTGAGGAGTCCGTTAACACGATTTTATTTACGCCGTGTATGTCTTCTTTAGCTTGAATCAATGCACTGTACAATGCGATTTGGTTTATGGCAGTGGGGTCTTCTAAATATTTTTTAAGCTGTTTGTTCAGGGGGATATTTTTTTTTAGCATGTCAACGTTTCGTATACGCTCGTCCAGAATCGCCCTTATTCGGGCACGTTTAGCTTCAGATACAGAGTGCAGTTGATTTACGCTTTGGTTTATGATGATCTGCCTCACATAGTGATAATATATAACAGCCGAAGTGCCTACCACTAACAAACTTGCAATAAGAAAAATGAGTATTATTTGTAGCCTGAGTTTCAAGTGATGTATGAAGAGATGTAGTGATTTTAGAAAGTATAAAATTTAAGGGAAGATTTACATAAAAAAAACATGAAACTTGATGTAATACTTACATCAGGTTCAACTAGCGCAAATACGAAAGAACAATAAAATCTGAAGATATATTAAATGGTCATTATTTCAGATTCTTTTCTTGCTAAAAGTTGATCTATTTGAGATATAAAATCATCTGTGATGGCTTGCACTTTTTGTTCAGCATCTTTGATGGAATCTTCCGGGGCTCCGTCTTTTAGCATTTTCTTTAGTTCATCGTTTATTTCTTTTCGTATCGTACGTATCCTTACTTTACCATTTTCGCCCTCAGACTTTGCTTGTTTTACGAGGGCTTTTCTGCGCTCTTCAGTCATAGGGGGTATGGACACAATTACGATTTCGCCATTGTTTTGGGGGTTGAAACCCAGGTTAGCATCGCGAATAGCTTTTTCGATAACGGGAATCATGCTTTTTTCATAAGGCTTTATAGTGAGGGTGCGTGCATCTGTAGCGGTGATTGAAGAAACGTTTTGCAGGGACGACATAGTGCCGTAGTATTCTACTTGTATGCCATCGAGCATGGCAGGCACAGCCTTGCCGGCTCTTATTTTCATTAGTTCCTGCTCGAGGTGTTTTAAGGCTTTAGCCATGCTTTCTTTAGCTTCATCGAGGTATAGTGCTATTTCTTCCATACGAGTAAAAATTTTCAGTTAGTAATGATTCAGTCCATTGTAACGAGTGTTCCTACATCTTCTCCCTGAACAATCTTGGTGAGGTTTCCGGGTTTGTTCATATCAAAAACAATGATGGGGAGGCCGTTTTCGCGACACAAGGTAAATGCGGTCATATCCATCACGTTCAGCTTTTTTTCATAAACGTCTGCAAAAGATATGTTAGAAAATCTTTTAGCAGAAGGATCTATTTCCGGATCAGCAGTATATATGCCATCTACGCGGGTTCCTTTCAGTACGGCTTCTGCACCGATTTCTATAGCCCTCAGGCTGGCGGCCGAGTCTGTAGTGAAGTAAGGATTACCGGTACCGGCTCCAAATATTACGATTCTGTTTTTTTCCAGATGCCTTATGGCTCTTCTTCGTATGAAGGGCTCGCATACTTGTTCGATTTTTATTCCTGACATCAGCCGCGTATATAAACCTATATTTTCTAATGCACTTTGCAGTGCCATGCTATTTATTACCGTTGCCAACATACCCATGTAGTCGCCTTGCACTCTGTCTATACCCATGCTTTCAGCTTGCATACCTCGGTATATATTGCCCCCTCCTATTACTATTGCTATTTGTGTACCCAACTTGGCTACTTCTTTTATCTCTGCGCTGTAGCGGCTAAGCACTTCCGGATCTATACCATATTTCTGATTACCCATGAGCGACTCACCGCTTAGTTTGAGAAGTATTCGTTTGTACTTCATAGAGACAATTTGAGTTGAAATAAAACAAACAAATATACTATCTGTATCGCATTGTAAAAATTAATTAGTGATAATTTTAATCCGGATTTTTTCATAAATGTTGGCCTTACCTATTTTATGCGAGCATACATTTTGAACAAATCTCTTTTGATTTTTGCGGATAAGGTAAATTTAACATCTTAAAGATTTTTTGATTTAAAAAACGTTTACTTATTAAGTATGTTTGTATCCGTATTGTGAGAGTAATAATTTCCATACATTTTTTTTTATGCAGTAGCTTAGTTGTATCTCAACACAGGCATGGTAGTTTATTAAAAAAAATAATAGAGGCTGATACCTCTGCGATAATCAAAACAGTGCTATCTGATGCCGGAAAGTATAAGCTCCAAATCATCTACTCACAAATAAACTGGCGTAATAACTGTCCCAGACTTAGTCATTACTATTACAGACATGAGCCGGAAGAATATTTTTATCCGGCAAGTATGGTGAAGCTGCCTTTGGCGGCATTAGCATTGGAGAAAGTACACATGTACAAACATCTGGGAGTAAACAAATACAGCTTGTTAGAAACCAATGAGCATACCCGGCAGGCTGTTTCTGATTCTGCAAGATATTCTTCTATAGCTGAAAATATCATGTATATGCTGGTAGTTAGTGATAATGCGGCCTACAATCGCTTGTTTGACTTTGTGGGATATGAAGAAGCCAACTTAAGATTGTACCAGAAAGGATATCATGATGTACGATTAGTACAGCGATTTTCATCATCCGGCAATGGCTATAAAATAACAGGCCCCTTCAAGCTGCGTGATTCAACCGGAAAAATATTGTATGAAGAGCCAGAGCATGTATCTTTAAAATCTGTTGACCCTCCGTTGCGCAAGATGGAGGTCGGAAGAGCCGAAAAATATGGAAGAAAAATAATACGCAAAGCAAAAGATTTTTCTTCGGGCAATTTTATACCTCTGGCAGCTCTTCACAATATGTTGATATCCATCATATATCCTTCAGCTGTGCCTTCTTCACAGCGGTTTAGATTGTCTGAAAACGATTATGATTTTTTGAGGCAATGTTTGAGTATCTATCCCAGAGAAACTAATATGCAAGCATGGAAAAATGACAGCCTCTATTATGACAATCTCAGAAAATATTTGCTTGCAGGCACCCAACGTACAGCATTGGACAGTAACATCAGAATATTTAATAAGGTAGGTTTGGCCTATGGTTTTGTAATAGACTGTGCTTACATTGTAGACTACAAAAACGAAACCGAGTTTTTTTTAAGTGCTGTTATTTATGTGAATGAAAATGAAATTTTAAACGACGGCATATATGAATACAAAACGGTTGGCTTCCCATTCATGCAACGCTTAGGAAAAATACTGTATGAGTATGAACTTAACAGACAACGGGAAGAATGTCCTGTTTTAAAAAAAATAAATTATTCATCTTTCAGGTACAAATAATCTGACCGGAAAAGATAATTTTGAAATAGAATATCTTTTCCAATCCCTATGCCTGCCTTTAGTTAGATTTTTTATTCAGATGAAAAAATTATATTTGTGAATCATACATGTTTTATAGATGCAAAAGAGAAAAATTTTTGACAACAGGCTTTTGCAAATAACACTGGAGCGGTTGTGTTATGAAGTTATTGAAGAGTTTGATGAATTTGAAAATACAGTAATATTAGGCCTTCAACCCAAAGGCATTTTTTTGGCCGAGAGAATTAAACAAAACCTGAACCGTATATTACAAAAGGATATTTCTTTAGGATACTTAGATCCAACTTTTCACAGAGACGATTTCAGAAAAAAAGACAGTCCATTAAGACCCAACCAGACTTTCGTACCTTTTTTGTTAGAAGATAAAAAAGTACTATTGATAGACGATGTTCTCTACACTGGCCGCACTGTGCGGGCTGCGCTGGATGCCATGATAACTTTTGGCAGGCCGGCCAAGGTGAAACTTTTGGTGCTCATCAACAGAAAATATAGCAGAGATATCCCTATACAGCCCGATTATGTGGGTATGGAAGTAAACTGCATGCAACATGAAAAGGTACTCGTAGAACTAAAAGAGCAAAATGCAGAGTCGGACAATATCTGGATAATTACTAAAGAGGAAAATTAAAACCACATGCAAAAAAAGTTAAGCGTTCGGCACCTTTTAGGAATTAAAAATATAACTACAGATGACATCGAGCTGATACTCGACACAGCATCTTCGTTTAAAGAAGTAATAAACAGGCCAATCAAAAAAGTGCCTTCATTGCGCGACATAACTATTGCAAATATTTTTTTTGAAAACTCTACACGTACACGTTTATCTTTTGAGTTGGCTGAGAAAAGATTATCTGCTGATGTAATTAATTTCAGCGCTTCAGGAAGCTCAGTAAAAAAAGGAGAAACCCTGCTGGATACCGTAAACAACATATTGGCCATGAAAGTGGATATGGTGGTGATGAGGCATTCCAGTGTTGGCGCTCCGCACTTTTTATCCAGGCATGTAAAAGCACATATCATAAATGCCGGCGACGGCACGCACGAGCACCCCACACAAGCACTGTTAGATGCTTTTTCCATAAAAGAAAAGTTCGGTACAATTGCCGGAAAGAAAGTTTGTATCTTTGGTGATATACTACATTCACGCGTGGCTCTTTCGAATATTTTTTGCCTTCAAAAATTAGGTGCTGAAGTAATGGTGTGCGGCCCTCCTACGCTACTACCGCGTTATATAAAAGACCTGGATGTAAAAGTAGAAACTAACCTTAACAAAGCCCTTCAATGGTGCGATGTAGCCAATGTACTACGCATACAATTAGAAAGACAGACAATAAAATATTTTCCTACACTGCGTGAGTATGCGCTCTACTACGGAATAAACCGATCCCGATTAGAACATTTGGATAAAGAAATCCTCATCATGCATCCGGGCCCTATAAACAGGGGAATAGAACTTAGCAGCGATGTAGCCGACTCCAAACATTCTATCATTTTAGATCAGGTAGAAAACGGGGTAGCCATACGAATGGCTGTGCTGTACTTACTGGCCGGAATGCCGTAATTTCATTGCATTCAATTGAAGCTTCTTCTTAGAACCTCAGAAAGTTGTTTCACATACACAACAGTGGAAATCATTGTTGATGTGACGGAGAATAAATAGTTATGAGAATGATTGCGTTTTGCTGAAGGAAGATTTCATGGAGGAATATTCTTTTACAGTGTCAATAAAGCATCGCACGTTGTCGGCGGGAGTGTCGGCATATACTCCGTGACCAAGGTTGGCGATGTAGCGTTGTGTACCAAACCGATCAATCATTTTTTGGGTTTGTTTGCGTATTTCATTGTAAGAGGCATACAACAC